>CAJKSP010000011.1 GCA_905202595.1 uncultured Sutterella sp. | reverse complement strand
CAAAAGGGGGTCAATTTCTGTCGTTTGAAGGGTCAAATCTCTCGTCGCTTGACAAACCGAAAACGCTCAAGTCGGCAGAACGCTTGATCCAAGAGCAGCGCATTGTGTTGGAAAGCCTGCTGGCGTCGATAGACAAGCATCTTGGCGGTGCGGACGGCTCAGAAAAAAAGATTTCATCATTGACGAAGCAGTTGCGGCAGCACATAGCTGCGGGGTATCCGTTGCCCAATCTTGCCGACTCACCCATACCAGCAGGAGCACCTTTTATCGTCGTGCTGGAAACCCTGGCAAGCGAGTGCAGGAAGATCAGAGACTCCGAGATCGAATCCAAGCTATCCAAAGACAGCACCAAGGCAGATACGGCGTCCGGAGAATGACGGCCGCGCTGCGCACCGACGGCTATGAACGCAAGCCGGGGCACAATCAGGTCGCGCGAATCATGCGGATCCATGGATGCTCGGCTGTCATCCGACGCGCCAACAATTACAAGGTGTGCGTGAGGAAGGGACGCTTGCCGGACGGAAGCGTTCTGGAAAACGAGTTGGATCGCCAATTCGAGCAGTCCAGGCCCCGAACTGCCTTTGTTACGGATGTGACTTACATCCCTGTCAAGGAGGGGTGGCTGTATGTTTCTCCCGTTCTGGACTTGTGCACGAGGGAAATTGTGGTTTGCGAAATGAGCACGCGTCAGGATCTGGCGCTAGGAATGAGAACGCTGCAGCGGCTCTCCGAACTCGTTCAAAAGCCGGCAATTTTGCATAGCGATCAAGGGATGCTTTATACACACGCCGTCTTCCGAAAGCGCGCTGCAGAGCTCCGCCTTAAGCAAAGCTATTCCCGCAAAGGCAATTGTTGGGACAATGCAGTTATGGAGGGTTGGAACGGCACTTTAAAGACGGAGTGGCTTTACCACCCTAACAACCGTTTTCATAAGAATCTCCTGACGGCCGAGGAGGCCCGGAAGGAAATTCTTGAGTATTGCCGTTATTACAACGATGAACGCATTCAAGCCAGACTGAACTACCGCTCTCCCAAACAATTTTGGGAGGCGGCAGTTCAAGAGCCTTGATACGCTGTCGGTCAAAAATCTGTCTCACAAAGTGGGGACAGTTCATAGTCAGGATAGGGAGGCTTTTTTTGTACCTGGAAGAAAAGGCGAAGAGAAACGTCAACGCCTTTTCCGAACCATTAGCAAAAGCGTGCAGCTAACTGATGAGTCATTCGCAACCTGATTCATCCGCGGCGCACAGGTGCAGCCGATGCTTGAAGCCAAACTTCCGCTCTTGACGAAAGCCGACCGGTCAATGCCTTCACACAGCGTTCATTGAACTGGTTGAGTTCATCGGCAAGCTCGCCGAACGGCTCAGGCAGCGCACGTACGTCGATCGGCAGAAGCGTAAGCGGCCTGAACCGCAGAAAACGTCCAAATTCCGTTTCTCCGGCCTCCTCGACCGTCATGAGATTTTCTACGCGCACGCCCCAGCGTCCCGGACGATAAATGCCTGGCTCGTCAGAAATGACATTGCCTGGCTTGAAGGGGACCTCCTGCGCACGAGGAGAAATCGTGAGCGGCCCTTCATGCACATTGAGGCAATAGCCGACGCCATGGCCAGTGCCATGGCCAAAATCAATGCCGGCCTTCCAAAGGTCCATGCGGCCCGCCAAATCAACCGTGCGTCCGGTTGCTCCTTCAGGAAAACGCAGATTGAGCAGCCGCAGCATGGCGCGCGTTGCCATCGCCACATCCGCCTTCATTGCATCGCTGGGCTCTCCGACAGGCGTCATGCGGGTGATGTCCGTCGTGCCGCAGTCATACTGCCCGCCGGAATCAATCAGCAGAAGACCGCCAGCTTCCAGCTTTGCGGCCGACTCGCGATGCGGCTGATAGTGCGGCAAAGCCGCATTGGGTCCGTAGGCGGCAATCGTTTCAAAGCTCTCCCCAATAAAGCCCGGCTGCTTGGCGCGCCAAGCATGCAGCATATCGGCTGCATCGCATTCCGTGAGAAGCTCTCCGCGGGCCAGCCGCTCGTCAAGCTCAGCATAGAATTCGGCAAGCGCCACAGCATCGCGAAGCATTGCTTCATCGATCGCCTCTATTTCTGAAGCCGTTTTGACGCTTTTCATAGCTGCAGCGGGAGATGCTGATTCAAGAAAATGCGGTTCGCTGATGAGGCTAGCAAGCGCGTAGTTTGTCGTCGACGGATCCGCCATGAAAAAGCCCTCGGAGGAGAAGCGGCTGACATCACGAGCCAGTGCCGCCGGCGCCTCAAGGCGAATGCCTGCCGTGCGGCAGACTCGCTTTGCCGCCGCATCAAGCCGATCTGCATCGATATAGAGCACGGCCTCTTTTTCGCGCACGATGAGATAGGAAAGGAATACCGGATTGCAGGGCACGTCGCTGCCGCGCAAATTCGTCGCCCAAGCCACATCATCTAACGCAGAAAGCAGGACTGCCGAAGCGCCGGCATCCACCATGTCGCGCCGAATGCGCCGAAGCTTCTCGCGCACAGATGAGCCAGGACGCCGCATGGCGCTCACAGCGCTATGCGGCACTGGCGGCCGATCCGGCCAGCAGCGAGAGAGATCAAGCTCGAGATATTTGAGCTTCAGATGCTGTGCAGTGAGCGCCTGCTCAAGCGCCCTCGCCTGCGAGAGCGAAATGCTCTCAGGATCAACCGCCACAGAAGCGCCGTCAGGAAGTCTCTTGCCAAGCCAGGAGACGAGCTCATCGGCCAGATTGCCTTTCGACTTGATGAGTTCGATGGATGAAGGCAATTCGCCTGCAGCCTGCTCCCAATAGCGGCTGTCGGTCGCCATTGCAGCCGCTTTAGCTGTCACCGCCAAAGCACCTGCGCTGCCAGTGAAGCCTGTGAGTGCGCGGCGCAATGCCCAATGAGCTGGAACGTACTCTGAGAGATGCGGGTCAGCCGTAAAGACAAGCGCCGCATCACAGCCTTCCGCTGCGGCTAGACAGCGGAAGACCGCCAGCCGTTCAGCCGGAGACTTTGGCTGCAGAACAGCAAGCTCCAAATCTGCCGAGTGGCTGGCGTCGCCTGCCGCTGAACTGTGCTGAACGAGCCGCGAGCGGAAGGCCGCTCGCAGCGCATCAGACCTCTCTGACTCTTCTGCGTTCATATCTCACACCTTTGAAAAAGCGGCAGACGCTTCGTTCTGCCGCTGCGATGACAGTCATCCTGAGGCCGAAGACTGCTGAAGCTCAAAAAAGCTTCCGAATTTGAATGGTGACGGGAAAGCCGACATGATTGTCGCTTTCAACGTCTTCGCCGATATTGAGGCTCACTATCCGCCAGCCGGCATCGCGAAGCTCGTCAATTGTGGCCGACACGCCGACATCGCGGCAGGCAAAGGACACTTCCTTCACCCGGCGAAGCACCGTCACCGGTTCTTCCGTTGTGCAGGTCATCTCGGCATGGTAAGGCGCGTCAAGGAGCGGATCCCGCGACTGCTTGGCGGTATCGCGCCAATCGCGCTCGCCGGGACCGCCAACCGTATCCCCAGTGTAGTAGCCGCTTCCCGCAGCACAGCCACCGAGAATCAGCGCAGCGCTGACGGATAAGAGGATCAGACGAATCGGCGACTTCACAATTTTGAGCTCCCTGCAAGCGTTAACAACGAAGGGCATTTTATGCCGCGCAGCGGCTGAGGCCGGCAAACCGCCGGCCTGTTGCAGAGCTAGTGTAAGCGCCCGCTACGGTTCGCTGCCGCCGGTCTGACCGCCTCGCTTCTTGTTGAAGCGTCTGCGCCCATACGGTCCCTTGTGTCCAAAATGCTGCCCCTCTGGACCGCGCTTCGACTGATTGCTCTTCGGCTTTCCCTTTCCGCCTTTGCCTGGCTTCTGATGGATCTTCATGCCAGGCTGACTGGATGCGCCAAAAATCGACATGCGGTTTGGATCTGAATCTCCCGGCATGCGCTGCGGCAGCGTAAGCGCCTGCGCACGATAATCGTACGGATCCTGCGGCTGCCAGCCCGCAGCGGTAAGCCCGGAAATGCCGAACGACTGGGACGCAGCACCCTGCTTAGGCCGGTAATGAATGGAATTTCCGAAATTGTCGTCTTCATCGCCCAATCGACTAGACCGATCATCAGCTCGAGCCAAGATGCCTTCTGCTGCCGCGCCCTGAGCGCGCAGCATCGGATCTTCTGGCTGGCGGAAAGCAGCATGCGTTTTCTTGGCGCGGCGCATCTTGTTGCCGCCCTTGAGCTGCGGCCTGGCCGATGTCCTGTCGTGCGGCTGAAGAGGAGAATCCGCTGCCAGAGTATCTTCTTCAGCTGAGCCAGGCTGTGGCTGCGCGGAGGCGTCACGAACGGCTGCAAAAGATTCTTTCGGCCGGCGCATACGCTTCGAGAAGCTCTTTTTTGTCCGGCTCTGCGTCGTCGGCGACTCTGTCCGCGCTTCATCTGCAGGCATGGCATCTGCATCCGATGCAGACGAAACGTCGCGAGCAGGCTCTTCCCGCCAGCGGCTCTTTTGGAGACGGCCGCGATGCGGCTTCACGCCGGCCTTCTGATGAGGCTTGCCTGACCGCATTTCGCTCATGCTGCCGCTGAGCTCGTCAGAAAGCTGCTCAAGCGCCTCTGGACTTGTATCGCCACCCGCCAGCGCCGCTCGCGAAAGCTGCGGCGTACGCTCTTCATGTTCGAAGGCTGACGCCTTCTTTTTCTGCACCTTCTGCCGAAGCTGCTTTTTCTTCATTTTCAGCTTTGGCTGATGCACAGACTGCTCTTCGCCCTCAGTAGCCAGCGCTTCTCGCTGCGATTCCGCCATCGGCATGGCGTCAAGCGGATTGCGGTGCTGCATGCGCAAGGAACTCGGCTTTCGGCGGCTTCCTCCCGACCCTTTCTGGGCCAGGCCTTTCTTATACCCCTTGGCTGCATGAGGATGTCCTTTCGAAGGCTTCAGCGTCAAAGAGCCGAGGATGCTGTCTTCCCCCTCCGTTGGGGCATAAATGTCGTCCTGCGGCTTTTTCTTGACAAACCGACGCCGGCCGTTCTTCCCCATCATTTGATGAGTGAGCGGCTCATCCGTGCCTCGCATGGCCCGACGCTCCCGGGCTTGTGCATTGCGAAGCGCTACTGTGCTCGAAGAAAGCGGTTCTGTAATGGTAATTTCAGGCGCCGCATGCGCATGCGGCACATAACCTGAACGAATCGTCAGCGTGCGGCGAACCGGATATGCCTCGCCATCCCGGGCTTCTTCGGCTTCTAAGTCATCGAGACTTTCTTCTTCGTCCTCGTCTTCATCCCAGCCGTCTTGCTCATCTTCCGGAGAAAGCTCTTCATGCGTCCCTTCGCCGCTCTCCGGAGCTTCGGCCGTCGCATCTTCTGCCGGCGCTTCCGAAGCGTCTTCCTCAAGCGGAAGCGCCTTCTCCACAATGGCCTTGTTCTCTTCAGGCAGCTCTGCCTGAACCTCCGGGGCATCTGCCAGTTCCTCGCCGATGAAGAGACTGCCGGCCTCATCCGACGGCTTCGATGGCGGCACTTTCAATGACGCCGCAGCTTCCAAAGCTGCATCCTGCTCCACCACCTCAGGCGATGCCGCTTCTTGCT
Organism: uncultured Sutterella sp.; assembly: GCA_905202595.1. Classification (GTDB taxonomy): domain Bacteria; phylum Pseudomonadota; class Gammaproteobacteria; order Burkholderiales; family Burkholderiaceae_F; genus Sutterella. The sequence goes on along the minus strand of CAJKSP010000011.1, from coordinate 52,216 downwards.
TCGAGTCGGTGTTTTCGTCTGATTCGCTAGCAGGCCGCTCTGCTGACGCAACCTCAAGCGGCAGTGCAGAAGCGCCATGAATCGCAGCAGAAGCACTTAGTTCGCAGGAAAGAGACGCTTCGCTGACATCGGGCGCAGCGCCGCCCGCTTCGAACACGCCGCCCTGCGCGGACTTGTTCCGCCATCCTTCATACGGCAGTCCGCCGACAACATGCATTTCTCCCTGCACAGCGGCTGCAGGATCGACCGCTGGGCCTGCAGCATAGCTGAATGCCTCAAGAACGTGCCGCAGCGACGCCTGCTTTTTCTGTTCTTCGTTGGCCGCTTCCATCCGCCGAGCCTCTTCGGCTTCGCGGGGGCAGCCATCCGACGCTGCCAGGGGAGCAGCCTCAGTGCTGAGCACTCGGCGGTCCTCATCAGCAAGCTTGCCTGCAGCTGGTTTCGAAGGCTGATGAATAGGCGGGAATCCGATGCGAATTCCTCGTTCTTGAGGCGTCGCGTTCTTATGGAGAAACGCCATGTGAAAAGCGCGCTGTTGCAACGCTAATGTGATGGGCTCGAAGCTGGTGACCTGCTGAGGCACGCTTTTTCCGCCGGCAGCTGCCGCTCGCACTTCGGCTTCGCGGCGCTTGGCTTGAAGACGGTTTTCAATGTCCTCGCATTCGCCGCCAGACAGACGGTGCCAGTTCTCTTCCAGATGAAGCCGATACAAAGCGCGTTCTGCACAGCGTCCTTCAAGCACGCTGCGCGTGTTTTTTGCAACGGGCGGCAGTCTGTCGAACAGAGGACAGGGCAGACGGTTGACTGGATTTTCAAGCGGCCATTCTCGGCCTAGCTTAGCCGCGAGATCATTGAATGCGCTGATGTCGCTCACTGATCTGCCGAGGAGAAAAATCCGCGAGAAGCGCGGCTCGGCAGGATTGGGCTCGCAGAACGTCATCTCGAGGAACTTCTCATAGAGTTCCGGCGTCGGCGGATTCAAGAGAAAGACAGCATCATAGAAGCCGGGGTCGATCTGCATGTCTCGGCAGAGCTCGAAGCAAACCACCATGACACGCCGCTCGCCCGAACGAAGCATTGAAACGGCCTCGGCCATGCCGTCCTCGCCGTCACGCCGCCTCACGCCGCAGATCGGGATGGTGCGGCCCCGCACAGCACAGACCTCCGACCACATCGTCCGAAAGACGCGCGTCATCTGCGGGGTTCCTGCGACAAGAACGCGCCTCAGGCGAAGCCGAGGTTCAAGCACTGCCTCCTGGACAAAGCACGGCCTCTCTGTCTGCTGCATATAGAAACAGACTTCGTTCACATCCGGCATGCGAATCATGTGCGGCTCGCCAATCCTCACTGCCGGCGTGCGAATGAGAGCATTGACAAAGGATGCTGCGGCGCTAGATCGGATCGATGCGCAAGCGCCGAGCGCCGAAGCTATGCCGAGACGAGCGCTAAGCCGCTGCACTCCCCTTGCAGCCTCCTCATTGGCCAGGATGGCCGGCGCATCGTCAAGAATGAGAAAGCGGACGGCCGCCTGAGTTTGCGACATCGCCTCCTCAAGTTCAGCAGCCGTTCCAATGAACGCCCGAGGCCCAGGACGACCGTAGCTAAGAGGACGGGCCTGTGTAAGAAGCCCTGCAGCCAGCGCATTGAATAGTGAGCGAATGCGAAGCGACGCTTCCCTGCTTGCTGTGACGATCAGCGCCAACCGCCCATTTTCGATGTCGCGGGCATTGCGCTCTAGAAAAGCTAGAACTGCAGTGAGATAAGCAACGCGCCTTTCAAATTCGCTCGGCGTCTCCAAATAAAAATGCTTCAGCGCAAAGACGGTCGAGAGCACTGCAGCCATGCAGTGCGTCGGGCGATCGTCATTATTCAAAGCGCCTTTGGTCTTCTGCAAATTCGTCCGCAGCTGCGGGCATAAAGAGCTAAACAGATCGTCGCGATCGTTTTGAGACACGATGTTCTTCCTGGGAAAGCGGCAAGTGCTCAGCCGGCCAAGCGCACAAGAGCGCTGCTTGAGAACAGACGCGCCGCCGCGCCTAGGCGGCTCATCCGTCAACTGAGCTTCATAGCCTCATCAACCGCACGCATTGAATGCTTGCTGCGGCTGTCTTTTCTTGACGTTTTGATATGCAGTTCGCTCCACCGAAGGAGGAGCGTGCCGAAGGCTCACGCCGGAGCCGGAGCATTTCACCCGACAAAGCCCGGGAGACGCTTGACGGCCTCTCGCTAAGGACCAGACGCGCCATTCGCATTGAAATGCCGGCATTAGGAGCCGAGATTGACGGCCTAAGCTGCATTGCAACGGCCGCCTTGTGTTCGAAATCGCTTTCAGTCAAATGGCTGGCGAAGCCGCCATGGCGGATGACTCGTCCGCATCCTTGCGCAAGCGCGCGATGACATGCCGCGCCGCCCTGTGCAGAAAGCGCTGAAGCGAATGCAGAGTATTTTAGCCTGCAAGCGCCGGAACGGGAGCACCGAGACGAGAAAGCACAAGCGCGGTCTCGTACACCGGCAGCCCCATGATGCCGGTATAGCTGCCTTCAATGCGACGGATGAAGACGCCGCCGAGACCTTGAATGCCGTAGCCTCCCGCTTTGTCAAACGGCTCGCCCGTAGCCACATAAGCTGAGATTTCTTCTTCGGAAAGCGGCTTGAATTCAACGAGCGACAAACTGGTAAGCAGCTCCTGCCTCTGCCCGTCGGATGCGACAACTGCCGTGCGGACTTCGTGTACAGATCCCGAAAGGCGGCGCAGAAATGCCTTGGCCTCTTCAGCGTCCCGGGGCTTGCCAAGTACTTCGCCTCCGAAGCTCACAACGGTATCCGCCGCAAGAACCGGACCTGCCGCAGCAGCGGGAAGAGCTGCTTTCTTTGCAAGTCCGCCGAGAAGCTTTTCGCACGCCGTGCGCTCCACATAGTTCGCAGGCAGCTCGCCGCCCAGCATTTCTTCATCGCCTGGAATGTACCCTAGCGGCGTAGCAGGATCTGCCAGTACGCAAACGCTGTAGCCCAAGCCCTCTAGAAGCGCCTTACGGCGCGGGCTCTTGCTGGCTAGGTACACAATGGCGGCTTCGCCGCTTGCAGTTTTCGTCAGCATAAGAGGAGACGCGCCCTTCAGGCGCGGTGGTAAGGATGGTTGGCCAAAATCGACCAGGCGCGGTAGATCTGCTCAGCAAGCAGTACGCGGGCAAGCGCATGCGGCAGCGTCATGGCTGACAGGCGAATAGTCTCCCGGCCAAGCGCCTTGACTTCAGGCGCAAGCCCATCAGGCCCTCCGATGACGAAAACGAGCGTTTCAGACTCAACGCGGCGCTTGGCAACCAAGCGGGCGAAATCCATGGTCGTCACATCTCGGCCATGTTCGTCAAGGACGACAACATAGTCGCCGGGCTCAATAGCGGCGCAGATGCGTTCAGCCTCCGCCGCCATCAGCTTGGAAGGCACCTGACCGGCTCGAGGCTCCGTGCGAACTTCCTTGAGCTGCACGTCGAAGCCGCGCGGAAAGCGTGCCAGATAGTCTCGCACCGCACTTTCCGCCCAGTCAGAGATATGCTGCCCGACCGCGATGATGCGGATATGCATCACGCCTCCTCGCCGCTCGGCGAATGCTGCGAGCGATGCGGCATCAGACGGGAAGCGCACTCTTCGCTAGCTTTGAGAAAGACTTCCTTGCCGCCCCAAATTTCTTCAAGGTTGTAGTACTCGCGCACCGCTGGCTGCAGCACATGACAGACAACAGGACCGCAATCGACGAGCACCCACTCGCCCGTATCCTGGCCTTCCATGCCGAGCACGTCGCCGCCGGCAGCCTTGACGGCTGCAGACACCGCGTAAGCCAAAGCTCGCGTCTGGCGGTTGGAGCTGCCCGAGGCAATCACGACGCGCTCAAATTGATCCGTGAGTGCTTCAGTGTTAAATACCTTGACATCCTTGGCTTTTACGTCTTCAAGAGCGTTGACGATAACTTGAATGAGTTCTTCGATCTGCATTCGATTTAGCTGAATTGCTGTAATGAATTGACGTAGCTGCATTGGGCACTGCCGGCCCTCGCGCAGCTTCTAAATAAACTTTTTCGGCGCCTTGTGCTGACTAGCGCCGTAAAGCGACTTGGCAAAAATATAGGCGCTGACATCAGCGTCAAGCCAGCCGTCAAGGCGCCGCGCAGCCTCGGCAAACGGCAGATTACCGATCAGACGGCGAACAACGGTAGCGCTGGCACGATGAGGCATCATTGAAAAATGCGCTATTCGCCCAGACGGATAGCCTGTGAGCTCAGCCGCAGCTACAAGCCGCGGCTTTGCCCAGGCCTCAACCTTGGCAGAACCTTCGGCCTCCACTCCGCCGCGAGAAGCTACAGCGATGTCAGCATAGTCCGAGAGCTTCTCCCAGTTTTTCCAAGTGTGGAGATTCTGCCATTGATCGCCGCCAAGAATCAGTACCAACGGGTAGGAAGGCCCGAGGCGAGCCCGCATTTCTGCCAGCGTATCGATCGTGTAGGTTGGCCCGGAGCGCAGCAGCTCAAGCTCATTGATGCGAAAGCCTGGCTTGTCCTTGATTGCCATGCGAAGCATCTGCAGCCTGTGGTGCGCCGCGGTGACAAATCCCTTCTGCCAGGGCGCACCGGCCGGCACGAATTCAACGCAAGCCAAGCGGCATGCATAAGCTGCCGCAGCCGCAAGCGCCAAATGCCCCGCATGCACGGGGTCGAAAGTGCCGCCAAGAAGGCCAATTCCCTTGCAAGTGAACGTTCCGCTCATCCGTGCCGTCCTCCTTGACTCAGGGATTCCTGACGAGCGAAATGAATGCGCGGTCTGCTACGCCATCAGAAAAGTGCACAGCAAGCCAATTGAGCTCGAGCTCCTGCAGATTGCGCGCATTTCTCAGCCAGCGCTGACTAAACCAATAGCTCCAGCCGTCACGGCTTTCCAGCGATGCTCTACCCAGCAGCTCTGCGGTCTGAGCCTTCGTCATGCCGAGTCCAACCTTGCCGAGGCGGAATGGCAGCCTCGCAGCTGGCATTGCCTTGCAGAAGCCAGGAATGGCCTCCTTCTTGCGCCACTCCAGCTGCACTTCGCTAACGCGCTCGCCGCCCGAAGCGATCACCCAAGCCACGAGCGGACGTCCGCCCTCAGTGCCGGCAAGGCACATGTAGTCTCGAGCAAAATCGCCGCGGCCTTCCCTAAGGCGGGTAGCGCCCGTAAAGGCGGCCGCATCTTGAAGCGTTGTCACGTCAAGCGCAATCAGCGGTTTGCCAAGGCGCAGAAAGCCCCCCGGCGGATCAGAAAGCGTCGCAGGTGCATCCAGCAGTGAAGCCGGGTAGGGAAAAGGCGAAGCTTCCGTCGCCCAAAGCGCCGATGCGGCGATGAGCGCAGCTGCCGCGGCGGCGGTCTGCTTCAGAAAGCGCTGAGAAAGAAAACTCGGCATAAGCGCAAGAGAAAAAGAAAGAGCAAAGTTTCTTGCCCTTACGTTAGCACTGCATCGCTTGTTGCGCTGAATGGCGCATGAGAAAGCCCGGCGCCGATAGCCTCGGCAGCCGGGCTGAGCAGGGCGGCAGGATCCGCCGCCCGCGAGCCTATCACGATCAGGCTTTAGCGCCCAGTGCGCGATGGCCGATATCGCTGCGCATCTGCATACCATCAAAGACGACTTGGTGTGCAGCCTCATAGGCCGTCTTTTTGGCCTGAGCGAGAGATTCGCCCAACCCCACAACGCAGAGCACTCGTCCGCCGTTCACAATCGTCAAGCCATCGTCGTCGATCTTCGTGCCGGCGTGAAAGACATGCGTCACTTCCGTATCGGCTGGCAACTTTTCAATCACCGCACCTTTTTCCGGCTTCATCGGATAGCCTCGCGAAGCCACGACGACGCCGAGCGCCGACCGACGATCCCACTCAATCTCCGTCTGGTCAAGCTTGCCGTCGATTGCGGCATCAACCACCGCAGCGAAGTCGCTGCGAATGCGCATCATGATCGGCTGCGTCTCCGGATCTCCCATGCGGCAGTTGAATTCAAGCACGCGAACATCAGTTGAACCATCCGGCTTCTTCATGATCATGAGGCCAGCATAGAGGAAGCCTGTGTAGCGAACGCCTTCAGCAGCCAGCCCCTTGACGGTCGGGCGGATGACTTCACGCATGACTTTGGCATGAATGTCAGGCGTCACGACAGGCGCAGGCGAGTAGGCGCCCATTCCGCCTGTATTCGGACCCTTGTCCCCATCAAGCAGACGCTTGTGGTCCTGCGACGTTGCAAGCGGCAGGATGTTTTCGCCGTCAACCATGACGATGAAGCTGGCTTCCTCGCCGTCGAGATAGTCTTCAATCACCACGCGAGCACCGGCTTTGCCGAATTCATGCCCTTCGAGCATGTCGTCGACCGCTTTATGCGCCTCTTCGAGCGTCATCGCAACCACCACGCCCTTGCCAGCCGCCAAACCGTCAGCCTTGATGACAATCGGCGCACCCTTCTTGTTGATGTAAGCATGAGCTGCCGCGGGATCTTCAAATGTTTCGTAGTCGGCCGTAGGAATGCCATGACGCTTCATGAACGCCTTGGCAAAGTCCTTCGAGCTTTCCAGCCGCGCCGCTGCGCGCGTCGGCCCAAAAATGCGAAGTCCCGCTTCCCGGAACTGATCAACAATGCCGGCGGCAAGCGGCGCCTCCGGCCCCACCACCGTAAAGTCGATGGCGTTTTCCTTCGCAAATGCAATCAACTCACGCGGATCGATGATGGAGATGTTCTCCAGCCCCTCCGTAAGCGCGGTGCCGGCATTGCCCGGCGCGACATAGACCTTTTCGACCCGATCGCTCTGGGCAAGACGCCAGGCAATGGCATGCTCGCGGCCGCCGTTGCCGATCACAAGAAGCTTCATGACATGTCACCTAAAGGGAAAAGCGTCCCGCAGCTTGCGGGCGCAGCATTAAGCGTCCTGCCCCGCGATCGTTTTGCTCGCAACGCAGGACCTGCAGAAAATGGCCTCATTCTACAGGTGAAGCCGCTGTAGAAGCGCAAAGAGCCTGCAGGATTTCTCCTGCAGGCTCTGAATGCACGGTTCAAGCGCTTGCAGCGCCGTTCCTCTTACTCCACGTCGTCAAAAACGGCCGTGGTATACACCTGCTGCACGTCATCAAGCGCATCCAAGTCGTCAAGGAGCGACTGCATCTTGGCTGCCGCTTCGCCTTCGAGCTTCACTTCATTGAGCGGCTTATACGTGATTTCAGCGTATTCAGGCTTCAGACCAGCAGCATCAAAGGCCTTCTGAACAGCGTCAAACGCTTCAGGGGCGCAAGTGACTTCGATCGAGCCGTCATCCGGATCGGTCGCGATATCTTCGGCACCTGCTTCAAGCGCCACTTCCATCAGCTGATCTTCAGTCGTCGATCCCGGCGCAAAAACAAACTGACCTTCGTGCTGGAAAAGGAAGGCTACAGAACCTTCAGCGCCGAGATTTCCGCCATGGCGGCTGAGAATGTGGCGAACGTCCGCAACAGTGCGCACGCGGTTGTCAGTCGTGCAATCGATCATAACGGCAGCACCGCCGACACCGTAGCCTTCATAACGGATTTCCTCATAGCTCACGCCTTCAAGCTGGCCTGTGCCCTTGAGAATGGCATTCTGAATCGTATCCTTCGGAACGTTGCCAGCACGAGCCTTGACCAAAGAAAGGCGAAGGCGGGAATTGCTGTCCGGATCGCCGCCGCCGAGGCGAGCAGCAACGATGATTTCTCGGACGAGCTTCGTCCACAGATTGGAGCGCTTGGCATCCTGACGGCCCTTGCGGTGCTGAATGTTGGCCCACTTGGAATGACCCGACATGTTGGTTCCTTCAAATCGTGACAGTGCGCGGCCCTGCGCTCGGCATCTCGAACGCCACGGCCGGCCGGGCGGCGGGCCCGGTTGGTTTAAGAATTCTTCACTTGCCGCGGATCGGCTCAACTTCCTGAACGGAAAGAGACCGCTTTAATTCCGCATGAAACAGATTATTTTATTACTCGCACCCAGGCATTTCAAAAAAAAGCGGAGAACTTTAAGACTCTCCGCTTTCTTTGATGATGGATCAGAACTGCGCTTTTTGCTTTACTTCTTCATCAGAATTTCAAGCGCATTCGTCCAGACCTGAAGCCCAGTATCGAGCGCACCTTCATCAACGTCAAAGCGAGACGTATGGTGGCCAGACGGACGATCGGCACCAATAACGAAGAAAGCTGCCTTGCCGCCATGCGCCTGCACGCGGCGCGCCAAAATCGTCGCATCTTCGGAACCGCCGAAATTCATCGGATCTTCGTGGACATTGAGGCCTTTTACTTCGTGGCCGGCCTCGGCCAGCACCTTGACGAGCTCAGGGCTATTGACGAGATCGACAGCTTCGCCCATCTTCTCGATCTTGTACTCGCAGCGCTGCGAAATAGCGCAGCCCTTGATGATTTCGACAGCGCTGTCATACATGTACTGATTGATTTCGCCCGTCTCACCGCGCACTTCCATCTTCATAACGGCGTGGCTGGGAATGACATTGCGGCCCTCACCTGCTTCGAGCTGGCCGACATTGATGCGCGTCATGCCGGAACCGTGGCGGGGAATGCCCAGAAGCTGCACGAAGGCATTGCAGGCAGCAGCCATAGCATTGCGCCCGGCATTGGGCTCAACACCAGCATGAGCGGGGCGGCCGGTAAACGTCACGTCCAGCTTGGTCGTGCAGAGGAAGCCATACGGATTGATCGACAACTCGCCCGACTTGCACATCATGGCGATATGCGCGGCAAGGAAATAATCGGCATCATCAACGATGCCGGATGCTGCCATGCCGGCTGCGCCGCGAACGCCTTCTTCTGCCGGTTGAAACAGAACCTTGAGCTTGCCCTTGAGTTCGTCCTTATGGTCGGCAAACCAATGCGCTACAGCAAGGCCCGTCGACATATGAGCATCATGTCCGCAGGCATGCATGAAGCCCTTGCGCGTCGAAACAAAGCCTTCCGCTGCCGGCTTGTGGTCGGCCTCATGCGACTCCTGCACCGGAATGCAGTCAATATCGAAGCGGATGGCCACCGTCGGACCGGGACGGCCGGTATCAAGCACGCCAACACAGCCAGTCAGACCATCCATTTCCTTCAAAAGCTCTTCGGACACGCCGTTCTGCCGCGCGAATTCAATGCCGGCTTCCACGACCTTGGGGCTGCGGCCCAAGCAGCTGTCCGGATTCACCACCGCCTTGCCGGTCAGCACTTGATAGCCGTACTCGCGCAGCTTCCCAATCAGAAAAGCTGTCGTCGTGAATTCGCTCCAGCCTTCTTCCGGGCAGGTATGCAGCTTGCGGCGATATTCGATCAGCTGGTCATGGTAGGCAGAAATGTTTGCAGCCATTTGTAGGACTCCTCTTGGTGATAGGCCGAATGCGTCGAGTCAGATACTGGACGCGGGCCTCTCTGTTTGCGCGCCTATTATCAACACCCTATCCCTTCAGAGGCATTAGGGAAAGCGGCAGTAAAGGAACGGTTCGCCGTTCAAACCAAGCTTTCCTTGATTTACAGCGAGGCTGTAAAGAATTCGCTGATGCGCTCTTTCCTATTTCCGGAGAGCCGGCTTTTGTTAGATCGCTCTAGCCTTTTACCGTTAGTCAAAGCGGCCCCCGATTTCTGTACCGCCATAGAGTAAGTCGTTATATATCGTTGGTAGTATTCGAAATTGTTTGAAGACTGAGCACACAGATGCTTCAGTCGCTGCACGCATAGGAGAAAGAGACAACATCATGATCGAAGAAAAGCATTCTGAACTGGCAGACTTCGCCTCGCGAATCTTTGCTGACATTCGCGCCATGTCCGTCGACGGACCTGGCGTCACGCGCCAAGCGTTCTCTGCCAAAGAAACTGCTGCCATGGCCTATCTCGAAAAGATCGGCACTTCTCTTGGCCTTGAAATCGAACACGATGCCGCGGGCGGCATTTGGATGACACTGCCCGGCCGCGATCGCTCTCTGCCCGCCTTCGTTGCCGGCAGTCATGCAGACAGCGTGCCCCAAGGCGGCAACTATGACGGCCTCGCCGGCGTCGTCGCCGCGCTTTGCGCCGCCAAGCATCTACGCGATGCCGGCATCACGCCCAAGCGCGATTACCGCGTGCTTGTCATGCGTGGCGAAGAAAGCTCCTTCTTCGGCAAAGCCTACATGGGCTCGCTCGGCATGATGGGTCGTCTGACGCCGGCAGATTTGGCGCTCAAGCACCGCACAACCGGCGAAACACTCGCCGATGCCATGCGTAGCCAGGGCCTTGATCCGGACAAGCTGACGACCGGCCAGCCCGTCATTGACCCCAAGAAGATCGCTGCATTCGTCGAGCTGCACATCGAACAGGGGCCGACGCTTACGAGTCAGGAAACCTGCCGCACCGGCATTGTCACGGGCATCCGCGGCAATATCCGCCACAAGGCCGTCAAGTGCGTGGGCGAAACGGCGCACTCTGGCGCAGTCGACAAGCAGTACCGCCATGATGCCGTCATGGCTACCGCTCGGCTGCTCTCCCGCATGGAAGACCGCTGGCAAGCCTTTTTGGACGAAGGCAAGGATCTCGTTTTCACGGTAGGCGTTTTGAAAACTGCTGATACGGCAGCCATTTCTGTGATTCCGGGCCTTGTGAGCTTCACGATCGACATGCGCAGCCTGTCGATTGACACCTGCAATGAGTTCCATGCAGCGTTGCTTGATGAAGCCAAACGCATTGAAGAAGAGCGCGGTGTGAAGTTTGAATTCGACAAGATGCTCGTGACGCAGCCGGCTGTGGTGAATGCCGCTTTGTCGGATCAGCTGGTGAAAGCAGCCGCTGCCGCCGAAGTTCCTGTCATGCGCCTTGCTTCTGGCGCCGGCCATGATTCAGCCGTTCTCGGCAATTGCGGCATTCCTGTCGCCATGATCTTCGTGGCCAATCAGCATGGCTCTCACAATCCGCATGAAGCCATGAAGATTGAAGACTTCATGGCTGGTACGCGCGTGCTCTGCCAGGCCGTTGAAGACTTCGACCGCGCTTGATGACTGTCGGCCGCCACCACCGACACCCCTAAGCGCATAACGACAACATTCGAGGCGCAGCGCCCTTGCAGCGTTGCGCCTCGCGGAGCGCATAAGACAAGAAGATGGATAAGCGCAAAGTTTCCGTCGTCCTCGTTGACGATTACCCTCTCTTCCGAAAGGCCATGGCAGATGTGCTCAGTGCGACCGGAGAGTTTTCCATCACTGGCCAGACGAGCGAAGAAAATACAGCGCTCAGCCTTGTAAGCCTGCTACCTGACTTAGCCATTCTGGATTTAGATGGCCGTTCGCATTCGTCCATGGAGCTGCTCAAAGAAATTAAGAAGCGAAGCCCCAGTACGCGAGTGGTCATGCTGCTCAATTCCGAAGAAAGCGCATCAGCGCTCATGGAGGCCATCCGTCAAGATGTCAACGGCTATCTCCTCAGAAGCGAACCCATCGACGAGTTCGTTCGCCAGATTCGGGAAGTAGCTGCCGGCCGCATGGCTACATCCGAAAAGATCACTTCTGCGCTCGCTGAGCACCTGCGCACAGGCACGCTGCATACTGAAGATCGATCCACGAAGCTTTTGACGCGCCGAGAGATTGATGTGCTGGTCTGCGTTGCAACAGGCTTATCCAACCGAGAAATTGCACGTTATCTCAAAATCACAGACGGCACTGTCAAAGTGCATGTCAAACATCTCCTTAAGAAGTTGCGCTTCCGTTCTCGAGTAGAAGCTGCCGTCTGGGGCTCAGAGCATGGCTACCGCATTCCGCCGGAACAGCTAAAGGAAAACGGCATCCAAGCTACGCCCTCCTCGATGTTATAAGCGTCGCCTAAATCTCACTGGATCTTCATATCAAGGTGCATCCCTGGCCGGAGATGCACCTTTATTCTGTCTGAACTCTCCGACTTCCGTGTAGACAATGAAGCCGAAACGAGCAGATTTTTCTTGCCTTACAGACGCGAGACCCAACGCCACATCGCAGCAGTCAGCTACCACGCAGACATACATAAAAAAAAGCGGAGCCCGATTGAATCGGACTCCGCTTCTCTTTGCGTGGGGCGCTCTCTATCCGAGAGCGCTCTGCTACGTCTTGGTCCTCACAAGATTTGTATTTTCTTGTTAGATGTAGCCGTAGGCGACGCCGAGGAGGCCGCCGACCACGCAGGCCGTGATCACGCCGATAAGGCCCGGCGCAATGAACGAGTGGTTGATAACCCAGCGGCCGATGTGCGTCGTGCCAGAGCGGTCGAACTGAATTGCAGCCAGGTCAGACGGATACGTCGGCAGGATGTAGTAGCCATAGCAGGCGGACGAGAAGGCAACCACGATGCCGGGGTTGACGCCGATGGCCAAAGCCACTGGAACAATCGTCGCAACAGCAGCAGCCTGCGAGTTCACGAGCTTCGACACCAGGAGGAGCACCACAGCATAGGACCACGGAGCTTCCTTCACCCAGTCGACCAGGATGACCTTCAGGTCGTTCAAGTGAGCCATGAACATCGTATCGGCCATCCAAGCCACGCCGTACACAGCCACAATGGCAACTGCACCAGCGCTGAACACCTGGGTCTTGCTAATGGCGTTAGCACGCACATTGCAGAAGAGCAGCATCAGCGTACCAGCGGACAGCATCGACATCTGGATGAGGTTCGTCATCGAGAGGGCCTTGCCGCCAACGACAGGACGCAGAGCCGGATCCATGCCCAGAGCCGCCACAAAGACGATCGTGAGCAGGAAGATGTAGAGGGACAGCCAAGCGGTCTTCGGGAAGACCTTGCCGATCAGGGTGGTGTTTTCGCCGTAGACGTACTTCTTCTGTTCCGGATCAGAAATAAGCTTCTGGAAGGCTTCGTCCTTATCAAGGTCCTTGCCACGGAAGGAGGAGAAAGTCGCTTCTGCGAAAACGCCGACGATGCCGGCCGGGATCACGATTGCGAACAGCTGGATGAAGCCGAAGGGCTTGCCACCGACTTCATAGCCTTCGAGGAGCGAGATCATCGACACGGCAGCCACAGCAGCCGGCGAGCAGATCACGCCCATCTGAGCAGCAATCGTCGAAGCAGCCATCGGGCGCTCCGGACGGATGCCGTTCTTGATGGCCACGTCGTAAATAATCGGCAGCATCGTGTAGACCACATGGCCCGTGCCGCAGAGGATCGTGAGGAACCAGCAGAGGTACGGAGCGAGGTAGACGACGAAGCGCGGATGCTTGCGCAGAACTCGTTCAGCGATCTGCAGCAGGCAGTCGAGACCGCCAGCAGCCTGCAGAGTTGCAGAGCCGCAGACCACGGCCAGAATCGTCAGAATGACGTCGACCGGGGGCTTGCCGATAGGAATGCGGAAGCCAAAGATCAAAATCAGCAGGCCAAGGCCGCCGACGAGACCCAGGGCCATGCCGCCCTTACGGGCGCCGTAGAACAGCGCGATCAAAACAATGATCAGCTGCACCCAGAAAGTGACTTGCATGTCTTTTCTCTCAGTGAGTGTGAGGACGGGGGCTATTCTCTCGCCGTCTACCTCTTTAGGTACCAAGAAAGTAGAGGGTGATTGATTAAATACAAAAAGTTACAAGCTCCACTGCAAAAGCTTACACTTTAAAAAATCATTAAATGATCTTGTTTGATTGTTTTTAAATGATATTTATTGAAATATTTTTTCACTCTAAGGTGAATTGCCTAGCTGAGTAAATTTAACGGCTCCCCAATTGAAATTCCGAGCAAGCATTTTTGAGCGTTAACCCTAATACCTCTTCAGAGCAAGATGCGAGTTCAGCAGAGCCGCCTTTCGGATTAGCCGTCCCGCCGATCATTCCTTTGAAGCTTTTGCTCTATTGTTCTTCCTCTGCGGTCGATCTGAAAAAACTTGTTACATAGCTTTGCCTCTCTTTAACAGCCGCTTCGATCCCGAACCACCTTGCGTAATATTCTTTTTTAAATTCATGTCTTCAGCGCCTCGGGCGTTCCGTCGGCATCTGCCGTGATCGAGCATCGTCCGACTCCGCATTGAATCCGATGATGTCTTGCCGTCTTTTGATTTCCTGCCTGCTAGTGCTCGGGCTTGCTGCATGCAAGCCCACGCAGCAAGCCCCCGCCACTCGAGCGCCTTTGCCAGTCACCTACGTCACCGTTCACGCAGCTGACGAGCCCCACTGGATTCAAGTCATTGGACAGGCTGAAGGCGGCCAGCAAGTTGAAGTCCGCCCCCAAGTGGGGGGCATTCTGAAGCGCCTCGACTATCGCGAAGGCGACCTCGTCAAAGCAGGCGACATTCTCTTTGAAATCGACGATGCGCCCTTCCGCGCCCAACTTGATAGCGCCAGATCTGCCAGGCTTCGCGCTGCGGACGAGCTCAAGCAGGCCGAACGCGAGCTCAAGCGCGCACAAAGCCTCTACAAGTCAGGCGCTGGCACCAAAAAAGACTTTGACGATGCACAGAGCACCCGCAATCAAAAAAGCTTCGCGCTCAACGAAGCCAAAGCGCAGGAAACCGATGCCGCCATCAGCTTGAGCTGGACAAAGGTAGCCGCTCCCGCATCGGGCTATGCATCCCGCGCAGAGGTCAAGCCCGGAGCGCTTGTATCGGCAAATTCAACGCTGCTGGCAACAATCACCCAGCATGACGACATACGCGTGGTCTTCGCGCCGTCCGACCGCGACTTGTCTATGCAGCCTGTCACGATGAAGAACCACGTCCGAGTGTTCAGAAAGGACGGCTCGGAGCTGGCCGCCAAGCTGGATTACGTAGCAAAAGAAATCGATCCCAACACAAGCACGCGCATCATGCGCGCCAAAGTAAGCAATCCTGGCACGTTGCTCCCCGGAGAATTTGTCAATATTCGCCTTCAAGTCAGCGTGGACCCCAAGGCTTATCGCGTTCCTCAAAAAGCCGTATTGCAGCTGCCAGACGGCACTTATGCTGTTTACGTCATAAATAACGGCAAGGCAGTTCGCAAGCCGGTAGAGGTCGGACTCTGGGAAGGCCAGGATTGGATCGTGCGCAAAGGTCTCGCTGATGGGGACCAGGTCATCACGAATCAGCTTGTGCGGCTTCAGGACGGCTCTGCCGTCAGTGCATCGCCGGAAACTTCTGCTGCGCCGGCCCCAGCCGCCGCAGCTAGCGCAGACTGATTAAGAGGGCAGATCATGCTGAGTCAGTTCTGCATTCGCCGGCCCATCTTTGCGACCGTCCTTTCGCTTCTTATAGTGCTTGCCGGCTTAGTGGCGCTTCGCGTGCTGCCACTTTCGCAGTACCCAAACATTACCCCGCCGACCATACGCATCTCCGCCACATATGAAGGCGCCGATGCTGAAACCATCGCCCGTACGGTCGCCGCGCCTATTGAAGACCAGCTTTCTGGCATTGAAGGCCTTCTGTACTACACAACAAGCATCCGCAGCAACGGTGATCTGTCGATTGCCTGCGTCTTTGACGTTGGCACCAATCCAAACGATGCGATGCTTGAAATCAACAATCGCGTTCGAACTGCCGAGCGCCGCCTGCCGGCAACCGTTCGCGATCAAGGCGTAAGCGTGCGAAAGCGCACGGATGAAGAGCTCCTGATGATGGCGCTCTGGTCTCCGGACGGATCTATGTCGGCAACGCAAATGGCCGACTACGCCAACCTCAACATCGTTGACGAACTGAAGCGCCTACCCGGCATTGGCGACGTTAACGTCTTTGGCAATGTTCAGTCTGCTATGCGCATCTGGCTCGATCCAGAGCTCATGGGCAAGCTCGGCGTGACTACGCAGGACGTCAACGATGCCGTTGAGGCGCAAAACGATCAGCGAGCAGTCGGCCGCGTGGGCACCGCTCCAACGCTTCCAGACCAGCAGCTCTACTACACAATCACTGCCCCTGGTCAGCTTCTAACGCCGGAAGAATTCGGCAATATCGTGGTGAAAAACGACGGCCCCAACGGCCTAGTGCACATACGAGACATTGCAACGACAGAAACCGGCAAGCGCTCCTATGAGTTCCGCGTGGACCTCAACGGTGCGCCTGGCGTCAACATCGGCGTATACCTGCAGTCTGGCGCCAACGCCATGGCGGCGTCTGAGGCAGTGAAGACGCGCGTTCAGGAACTGGCCAGCCATTTCCCGAAAGGACGTCTTTCCTACATCATCACGGACGACACCACGATCTTTGTTGAAGCCTCGCTTAACGAGGTGTATCACACGCTCTTTGAAGCCGGCCTCTTGGTTCTTATCGTCGTCTTCGTCTTTTTGCAGAGCTGGCGCGCAACGCTCATTCCAATGCTGGCCGTGCCTGTCTCACTCATCGGCACGATGGCCGGTCTTTGGCTCTTCGGCTTCTCGCTCAACACGCTCACGCTCTTTGCTATGACGCTAGCCATCGGCATCGTCGTCGACGACGCCATCGTCGTGCTGGAAAACGTTGAGCGAATCATGCGCACGGAAGGGCTACCGCCATTTGAAGCGGCTCAAAAAGCCATGAAGGAAGTTGCCGGCGCACTCGTCGCCATTGTGCTTGTGCTCGCGGCGGTCTTCATCCCTGTTGCCTTCCTCGGCGGTATTGCTGGCGAGCTTTACCGCCAATTTGCCGTAACAGTTGCCGTCGCAGTTGTGATTTCTGGCTTTGTCGCACTGACGCTGACGCCGGCACTCTGCGCGATTCTGCTGAAGCCGGAAAGCGAAGCAAAACGCCCCAAAATCTTCCGCTGGTTCAATCAGGAGCTCTCTGCCTTCACAATGCGCTTTCTGCAATGTGTGCGCGCTGCGCTCAAGCACCGCTTCATTTCTGCGCTGATCCTGATTGGCGTTTGCATCGGCTGCTGGCAGATGCTGGAGCGTACGCCAACAGCCTTCATCCCTCGCGAAGACCAGGGACTGGTTCGCATGGCCATCTCGCTCCCAGAAGGTTCAGCCTTCCCTCGCACGGAAGCTGTTTCGAGCCAGATTCTTCAAAAGCTCGAAAAGATGCCTGCCGTCCAGAATGTGCTCACAATGATGGGCTTTGATACGCTCTCTTCAAACATTCGAGCCAATGCAGCCACCTTCATTATTCAGCTGAAAAACTGGAATGAGCGCCAGGAAAGCGCTTTCGATATTCAGTCTCAGCTGCAGAAGAGCCTCAATGCGAATCCGGAAGCCATGGGCGTCGCGACGACGCCGGCCCCGATTCCGGGCCTCGGCTCTTCAAGCGGCTTCTCCGGCTACATCACGTCGCACGGCAACGATGACCCGCTCGTCCTTCAGGAAGTGACGAACACTTTTATTCAGGAGCTCTCCAAGCGTCCGGAGATTACGGGCCTGCGCAGCTTCCTAGTTGCTGACAGTCCTGAACTCAAGCTGGTCGTCGACCAGGACCGCGCCTATTCGCTGGGCGTGTCCATTGATGATGTCTACAACACCATCGGCACATTGATGGGCTCCACCTACATCAATGACTTCACGCGCAATGGCAAGACTTACCGTGTCGTCATGCAAGCCGACGCCAAGTTCCGTTCTACTCCGGAAGATCTTGGTCGTGCGTATGTTCGCTCCTCCACTACGGGAGAAATGATCCCCGTCTCTTCGCTCATTAGTTATACGCGTACATCAGGCGCCGAATCGCTTGGCCGCATGAACGGTTATCTAGGCTCTCAATTCATGGGCTCAGCCGTACAAGGCGTCTCGTCTGGCGATGCCATTCGCATTGTGGAAGAGACTGCCGATCAAGTGCTACCTGAAGGCTATCAAGTGGAATGGACTGGACAGACTTATCACGAGAAGCGCATCGGCGCCTCTTCGGCCACCGCCTTCGGCTTCGGCGTCCTTGTCATGTTCCTTATTTTGGCGGCTCTTTATGAGCGCTGGTCTCTGCCAATTGCCGTAGTTCTAGCCATTCCTTATGCCTTCCTTGGCGCTATGGTAGCTGTAGCCATCCGCGGTTCATCCAACGACATCTACTTCCAAATCGGCCTGCTAGTGCTGATTGGTCTCACGGCCAAAAACGCCATTCTGATCGTTGAATTTGCCGCCATGAAGATGGAGGAAGGCTTAGGACCTTTTGACGCAGCCATCGCTGCTGCTGGACTCCGCTTCCGTCCGATTCTCATGACTTCGCTCGCTTTTGTGCTCGGTGTCGTACCGCTCATGTTGGCTACCGGCGCCGGCGCTTCTGCTCGACATTCCATGGGTACAGGCGTCTTTGGCGGCATGCTGGCTGCAACCTTCATCTCCACGATCTTCGTGCCGGTATTCTTTACTTGGTTTGCCCGCCAGAAGAAGCGCCGCAGCCAGCAACAGCAGGCAGAAACAGAGAAACGCGCTGACTAGTCGCCGGTAAATTCAAAAACAGCTGTCAGCAAAACGGCCTCGCCTTTATAAAGGCGAGGCCGTTTTATTTCAGGCAGGCAATACAGGCCATGCATCATGCATGGCCTGCACTAGACGTTACTTGAAGATGTTCTTCATCCGCTCGAAAAAGCTCTTTGTCTGCGGATTGTGCTTTTCGCCGCCTTCGCGCACCGAAGCGTCAAACTGCTTGAGAAGATCCTTCTGCTTGGCCGTCAGATTTACAGGCGTCTCAATGGCGATATGCAGGAACAAATCGCCTGGATCGCCAGTGCGCAAATTCTTGATGCCGCGTCCGCGCATGCGGAATGTCTTGCCGCCTTGCGTACCTTCCGGAATAGTGATGCGGGTTTCTCCATCAAGCGTCGGCACCTCGACCTCGCCGCCAAGCGCCGCAGTGACAAAGGAAATCGGCAAATCCATGTGCAGATCATCACCGTCGCGCTCGAAGATGTCATTCTCCTTGACGCGAATTTCAACGTAGAGATCGCCTGCTTCGCCGCCGTTCTCGCCAGGCTCGCCGCGGCCAGCCACACGGATGCGCTGTCCGTCGTTAATGCCGACAGGAATATTGATTTCGAGCTCCTTCGCCGTGCGGACATAACCCGTGCCGTGGCAGTCAGCGCAAGGCTGCTCGATCACCTGGCCCGTGCCGTGACAAGTTGGGCAAGTCTGCTGCACTTGGAAAAGGCCATTCGACATGCGGACGACGCCAGAACCGCCGCAAGTGTGGCAGGTCTTGCGGCCAGTGCCTGGCTTGCAGCCGGAGCCACCGCACGTGTGGCACTTCTCCCAAGCCGGCACGCGAATCTTCATCTTGCGTCCGTGAGCGACATCCTCAAGCGAAACTTCGAGCGAAAAGCTGATGTCCCGACCACGCGTGCCATGCTCACGGGCCTGCGACGAGCGGCGGCCACCGCCAAAGAGATCCGAAAAAATGTCGCCGAAGGCGCTTTGGAAGTCTCCGCTGTTCATGCCGCCGAAGCCGCCAAAGCCCCCAAAACCGCCGGCTCCCTGGCCTGCCGCCGCTGACGGGTCAATGCCAGCCTTGCCGTAGCGGTCGTAGGCAGCGCGCTTCTGCTCGTCAGAAAGCACGGAATACGCTTCGCCGATCGCCTTGAACTTCTCCTCAGCTTCCTTGTTGCCTGGATTGCGGTCCGGGTGGTACTTCATCGCCAGGCGCCGATACGCTTTCTTGATTTCGTCAGCAGAGGCGCTGCGCGAAACGCCAAGGAGCTCGTAATAGTCTTGATCAGCCATCTCGTGACTCGTCAGTAGAGCGGGTTCAACCCGCCAATCTAATACCCAAGAAAGGGCCGGCCGAAGTTAATCGGTCCGGCCCTCCTGACAGCGAAGCCGGGCATTGCGCCCGGCTTGCCGCGGAATCCGCACGATTCCGCGGACTGCTGCGATTAGTGCTTCACTTCCGTGAAGTCGGCGTCAACAACGTCGTCGTCCTTGCCGCCCTTGCTCTGCTGCTGGGATTGAGCACCCGGCTGAGTCTGGGCCTGCTGTGCAGCGGCCTTGTTCATCTTTTCGCCGATCTTCTGGGCAGCAGTCATCAGACGCTCCACAGCGCTGTCGATGGCAGCCTTGTCTTCGCCCTTGACCTTGTCCTGAACATCTTTGATGGCGCTCTCGCACGCAGCGCGGTCTTCGCTTTCGACCTTGTCTCCAAAGTCCTTGAGCGTCTTCTGGACCTGCGCAACGGCAGCATCAGCAGCATTGCGGCTCTGAGCGAGCTCAAAGCGGCGATGATCCTCTTCCTTGTTCGCTTCAGCATCCTGAACCATGCGCTGGATTTCGTCCTCAGAGAGGCCCGAGCTGGCGCGAATGGTGATGTTGTTCTCCTTGCCAGTCGCCTTGTCCTTGGCGCCGACGTGAAGGATGCCGTTTGCATCGATGTCGAACGTAACCTCGATCTGCGGCAGTCCACGAGGAGAAGGCGGAATGCCTTCAAGGTTGAACTCGCCAAGAAGCTTGTTCGAGGCAGCCATCTGATGCTCGCCCTGATAGACCTTGATCGTAACGGCCGGCTGATTATCTTCAGCCGTCGAGAAGACCTGAGCGTGCTTCGTCGGAATAGTCGTATTGCGCTTGATCATCGGGGTCATCACGCCACCAAGCGTTTCAATGCCCAGCGTAAGCGGAGTCACGTCGAGCAGCAGCACGTCGCGACGCTCGCCTGTCAGCACAGAACCCTGAATAGCGGCACCGATAGCCACAGCCTCATCCGGATTCACATCCTTGCGAGGCTCCTTGCCGAAGTATTCGCGGACAACTTCCTGAACGCGCGGCATGCGGGACTGACCGCCGACCAGAATCACGTCCGTGATATCGTTCACAGTCGCCTTCGCATCGCGCAGAGCCTTTTCAACCGGCTGAATCGTACGCTGCACGAGGTCCTCAACGAGAGACTCGAACTTCGCACGAGTAATGTTCATGTCGAGGTGCTTCGGGCCAGTCGCATCGGCCGTGATGTACGGCAGATTGATTTCCGTCTCCTGACGGCTCGAGAGCTCAATCTTGGCCTTTTCAGCCGCATCCTTCAAGCGCTGCAGCGCAAGCACGTCCTTCGAGAGGTCGGCGCCCGTGTCGCGGCGGAACTCGTTGATGATGTAGTCGACGAGGCGCTGGTCGAAGTCTTCGCCGCCAAGGAACGTGTCGCCGTTCGTCGACAGAACTTCAAACTGCTTGTCGCCATCAATGTTGGCAATGTCGATGATCGAAATATCGAACGTGCCACCACCGAGGTCATACACGGCAATCTTGCGATCAGCGCTGCCGCCCTTATCAAGGCCAAAAGCCAGAGCAGCGGCCGTCGGCTCATTGATGATGCGCTTGACCTCAAGGCCGGCGATGCGGCCGGCGTCCTTCGTGGCCTGGCGCTGGCTGTCGTTGAAGTAGGCCGGCACCGTAATCACCGCTTCCGTGACAGGCTCGCCAAGATAATCCTCAGCAGTCTTCTTCATCTTGCGGAGAACTTCAGCAGAGACCTGCTGCGGGGCGAGGCGCTTGTCGCCAACCTGCACCCAAGCATCGCCATTGTCGGCGCGCACGATGCTGAAGGGCATCAGTCCGAGGTCCTTCTGCACTTCAGGGTCGTCAAAGCGACGGCCGATCAGGCGCTTCACAGCGTAGAGCGTGTTCTTCGGATTCGTAATCGCCTGACGCTTAGCCGGAGCGCCCACCAGCGTTTCGCCGTTGTCAAGATAAGCAACGATCGACGGCGTAGTGCGAGCGCCTTCGCTGTTCTCGATCACCTTGACGTGATCGCCTTCCATGATCGCGACTGCAGAATTTGTCGTGCCAAGGTCAATGCCGATGATCTTTGACATGTCTTTAAGCATCCTGTGTTTGAGACTTCCGACCGGAGAAGCTGTTGCACCTTTCAGTGCCGGCGCCCGTTGGACTGCTGACGCAACCCGGAGCGCCCTTCCTCGGCGGGATCTTGAATTGCCTTAAGCGTTCGCGGAGCATTGCTCCTCGAGGCGCTTTTCTCTTTAATCCCTATATGGGGATGCCCCTTGCTTTTTCAAGGGGGTGCTCGCGAAAAACTTCTATTCACCTCTGCGAGAGGCAAAAAGAAAGGCCGCCCTGCATCAACAAAGAAGCAGAACGGCCTTGAACGGTCTCAAGCCAAACGTTAGGCCTGCTGAGACACGCTCACCATTGCAGGACGCAGCACGCGATCGGCAATCAACCAACCGCGCTGGAAGACCTGCACGCAAATGCCTGCGCCCATGCCCTCCGGCGCCGGAACCATGGCAATCGCCTGATGCTGATGCGGATTGAAAGGCTGTCCTTTGGGATCAATAGGCTTCATGCCCGAAACATCCAGTGCATGCAACAACTGACGATAAGTCGCCTGCATGCCTTCGCGAGCCGGATTATCCGGTTCGTTCTTGGTCACATCGAGCGCTTTCTCAATGCTATCGACGACAGGGAGCAAGTTCTCGGCAAACTTTTCAATGCCAAACTTGCGAGCTTTCTGCACGTCTTCCGCGCAACGGCGGCGAGTATTTTCAAGCTCAGCCATGGCACGCACATAAAGATCATAGTGCTCGAGCACCTTCGCCTCGGCAAGCTTGAGCGCTGTCTGCAGATTCTCAATCGTCGGCGTGTCCGCCGCTTCAGCCTGCGCCTCAGGAGCAGACTCGGCAGCCGCTTCCTCCGGCGCATCGATATCTGGTTCCTGAGCCGGGTTTTGCGTGGCATTTTCCGGCTGCGCCTGCGCAGGATTGGGCTTGACCTCTTTTTCGTTCTGGGCTTCGGTCATTTTCTCGATGCTTCCTCTTCAAGGGACGGCGCACCTCTATTGAAGATGCGCCGCCGGGACGGTCTGGCCGCCCCGAATGAATTCTGTCTTTATTTATATGGGGGCGACAGCGCCGAAATCAAGGCGCTGCATACGCAATCAAAGCCAGCCGGAGAGCTCGCGCCGCGCGATCGTCTCGTAGGCAAGAATTGCTTCATCGCTCTCGTTGAGACAGGGAATGTAGCGAAACTCGCCTTCTGTTCCGGCATTCAGATAGGTGTTGCGGAGCTCCTCATTGATCTCTTCAAGCGTTTCAAGGCAGTCCGCAGAAAAACCGGGGCAGATGACATCAAGACGCTTGACGCCTTTGCGCCCCCATTCTTCAGCCAGATCGCTCGTATAGGGCTGCAGCCATTCTTCAGGTCCGAAGCGGCTTTGGAATGAAAGCCCCCAGTCGCTCGGCGAAAGCCCCAGACGAGCTGCAAGCGCTTCAGCCGTTTCTCGGCAGTACGTCTGATAAAGATCGCCGTCATCGGCGCTCTTCTTCGGGACGCCGTGAAAGCTCATGAGAAGGCGTCCGCCCTGTGCCATAGGCGCCCCGCCGTGCGCCCATGCCCGCTCAATACGAGCGGCAAGAGCGCCGATGTAGGCCGGCTCAAGATGATAGGCGCGGACTGTGCGAAGCGCAGGAATGTTGCGCCGTTTAAGGCAATGCTTGAAAACTGCATCCAGGCAAGCGGCGCTCGTCTGCGGCGCATACTGTGCAAAAAGAGGAAAGACAAGAATGCGCTCAATGCCCTTCGCTTCACAGATGTCGAGCGCTTCGGAGATCGACGGCTTGCCGTAGCGCATAGCGCTCGTCACCCACGCCTGTGGTCCAAGTCGCGCCTGCAACTTTTCAGCAATGCGTGCCATATACAAAATGAGCGGCGAGCCGTCGGCTGTCCAGACGCCGGCATAGCGCTTGGCAGACTTTGCAGGTCGTGTGCGCAGGATGATGCCGTGAAGAATCGGCCACCACTTCCAGGCCGGCAGCTCTATGACGCGCCGATCAGAAAGAAACTCTGCAAGGTAGGTGCGCACAGCCTCCGAAGTTGGCGCTTCAGGCGAACCTGTATTGATGAGAAGTACAGCAACCTTGGGGGCTTCTTCTGTCATGCCTCAAAAACCTTCAGTGGCGAAATAACGAGCGAAGGCGATTGTCGCCGCTGCGTCTTAAGCCGAGCTTTCCTTCTCAACAAGCAGACGACACCACGCGCGGAGCGTGCAAGCGGCGCCGCATCGCATACAGAATCGCTGCGCCCAAAAGATTCATCCAAAACTTGCCGAGGACCTGTCCGAAGAGAAACTCGAGCGAACCGAAAGCGAGTGAAAGGAAAATGGCGCTGTCCACAACTGATCCAATCAAACCGGAGAGCACCACGGCAGATGTTGGGAAACGGCGCCGCATGGGGGTGTAAACAGCAAAATCCGCCAGCTCGGAGAAAAAGAAGGCGCAGGTCGAACCAAGCACAACCGCCGGCTCTGCAAGCGCGGCAGAAAGCACTGCGCCGGCAGCAATAGCCGCAATCGTCCAGCGGCTGCCAAGAAGTTCCTGAACCAAGTCTCGCAGCACCAGCGCCAGACCTGCAAGCAATACTGCCGAAGGCGACATGACGCCCGGCCAGACGGGAATGAGGCAGGGACCATCCTGAGGACAGACGAGGCCCACATTCGTGACCATCCAGTTTCCGGCAGGAATTGTAAGAATGAAAAGCGCCAGAGCGGCAAGGCCGGCAGCAGGCTTACGAGCGCCTAAATGGCGAAGCATGGCGGAACTCCTCCGCGCCGACGGCGCAGTCAGCCGAAGCGCGGCAATAAGTCAGAAAGACAACGCCGAAGCAGACGGTTTAGCTGCAGGCGTCAAAAAACTGCATGATACGGCGAGGCAGCCAAAGTATGCGCCCAGGGAAAGGCCCCTCTGGAAACCCGACATGGCCTCCTTCTTCTGGATATTCCGCGTAGACATCCGAACTGACTTCGCTCTCGCCAGGCAATGTCCAGGCAGGCAGAAAAGGATCGTTCTTCGCGTTGAGAAGAAGAAGAGGCACGCCGACACCGGACAAATACTGCTTGGCGGAGCACTTTTGCCAGTACTCCATCGCCGTGCGGCATCCGGCCGTTTTCGCCGTGTACAGATCGTCAAAATCATACATGGTTTTGACTTTGGCCACGGCCTTCAAGTCGAAGAGATCCGGGTACTGCCGCGCCTTGGCCTCAAGCTTTTGCTTGAGCGTGCTCATGAACATATCCGCATAAAGGATGTTCACGCCTTTGCTGATGCGCTCGCTGCCTGCAACGAGATCAATCGGCGCGCAGACAGAAACCGCCGCCTTGACAAACTCACCCGCTGCATGTCCGTACTCCCCGAGGCATTTCGCCAGTTGATTGCCGCCAAGGCTCACGCCGACAGCAAAAAGCGGCGCATTGGGGAAGCGGGCATGCACCGTCTTCATTACCCATGCATTGTCCTCTGTATCGCCTGCATGATAAGCGCGCGGCTTGAGATTCATCAGTCCGCCGCAAGAGCGGAAGTGCGCGACGACGCCTCGCCATCCGCGCTTCACGCATTCCGCCATGAGCGCAACAGCGTAATGACTGTCGCTGCCTCCTTCAAGCCCGTGGAAATGCACAAGCACAGGCGCATGCGCATCCAACGGCTCGGGCGATGCCCAATCCCAAGCGACAATGTCGCCGTCAGGCGTTTCGACGATTTCTCGACGATAGTCGACATGTGGCCGAAGCGACAGCCTCGCCGGAATGACTGTTTGCAGATGGCTGCCCGGGCACCAGGCTGGCGCTCGATATGCGGAAGGAATAAGTGGCATAGCGTGTAGAGCGTGCAGACTACAGCCGTCTAGAAATCGGCTGCGAAACCGTCAGTTTACTTCTTGCTGGAAATCCGACCCTTCTTCGAGCCGGTTCAGACGGCTTGGCGCTGCGGTTCATCCGTACAGAAGACTTCGCGCCAAAGCGCCTCCACAGCTTTGCGCTCGCTTGCCACCAACGCCGGCGACACTCGCGCCGGCGCCGATTCTCCTGCATTGAGACGGATTTCGTGCTGCAGGGCACGATAGCGCCGATATGCCGCAACAGCCGCCCGAGCCGTGCTTGCGGAAATAAAGCCAAGCCGCGCGCACATCTCAAGCAGCAGAATGTTGCCGAAGTTGTTCACAAGCTCTCCGTGCTGCGCCGCATGGGCAAGCACCAGATGCTGCACGACGAATTCAACGTCGACCATGCCGCCTCGATCGTACTTGATGTCGAACGCAGTCGAACGATTAGGATGCCCATCCAGAATTTTTGCGCGCATCTCAAGAATGCTGCGCCGCACCTCAGCTTCGTCGCGAGGCATGCGCAGCACTGCCGCACGCTCAGCTTCAATGCGTCGGCCAAGATCCGCATCGCCAGCAACGAAGCGAGCCCGCGTAAGCGCCTGATGCTCCCAAAGCCACGCGCCGCCGCCGCCCACATTGCGCTCGTAGCGGGAAAACATCTCAAAGGAGCAGACAGCCAGCCCGCTCTCTCCATTGGGACGCAGTCTCAGATCCACATCAAAGAGCTTGCCCGACGAAGTCTGCAATGTCAGCCAGCTCATGATGCGGCGGACCAACCGCGTATAAACCATGTCCGCTTCGGGATTGGGATCGTCATAGATGAAAACAAGGTCTAGATCGCTCGCATAGGCAAGCTCTTTGCCGCCGAGCTTGCCATATCCCACTACAGCAAACTTCGGCCGGTCTCCCGTCTTTGACGGCAGGCTCTCCCAGGCAAGCTCGATCACCTCTGCGATGGCGGCGTCAGCAAGCGCCGAAAGCTGATCTGCCAGCCGCTCGACCGTAAATCGCCCATCCAGATCTGCAATCAGAAGCCTGAAAACGGCTGCATGATGTGCATCTCGCAGCAGGTTCATCTGCCGCTCCTGATCGCCCTGCGCCGAAACAAGAGCCAAATGGAGGCGTTCGCTCCAGCCGCTCCAGTCGACCGGCGTAAAGTCGTCCATTTCTACATTGCGAGAATCAACAAGTTCATCAAGAACGATCGGATGCCGAACAATGTAGTCGGCGCTCCAGCGCGATGCGGCCAGAACGCGTCCAACACGCTCTGCCGCCTGAGGATATTGATAGAGAAGCGCCGCATAAGTGGAGCGGCCCGCAATAGCCTCGAGAAGCTTGAGATAACGCGAAAGCACCTCTCCCTGCGACACAATGCATGCCTCACCGGCATGCATCCAGTTGGGCACCTTTTCGGCGACAAACTGCACAAGCTTTCTCATCCTTGAGCGCGCTTCTTCCGAAAGCAGATTCAGATGACGGCCGGCGAGAAGTGCGCTGATGCGGCTTTCAAGCTCTTCGGACATATCGCCGTAGCCAAGGCTCTCAAGCTTGCTGCGCAGCATCGCCCTTGCGCTTTCCGTACCAGTCGCCCACCCAACAGGCCAATCGCGGTCGTTGGTCTCCGACTTTTCTTCATTCACCTTAAAAATGCTGTCAAACGTGCTGGCAACAAAGTCGCGCACCGCCTCGAACTGCGTCCAAAGCGCATCCGTCGCACAACCAAGAAGGCCGGCGGCACGCTCAAGCGCGTCGCCTTCGCGCGGCAGCCACTGCGTCTGCTGATCATCCACGTACTGCAGTGCATGCTCGATGTTTCTAAGCACCACATAGTCCTGCTGGAGCTGCTGCGCAGTTTCCGTGCGTATAGCCCCAGCCTTGGCGAGTGCGCTCAGCATCTCAAGCGTCGACCGGCCCCGGAGCGCTGGATCTCGTCCGCCACGAATCACCTGCAGCGTCTGAGTGATGAATTCAATTTCCCGAATGCCGCCGCGGCCTAGCTTGACGTTAGCGCCCTCTCGTCCGCGCGCGCGCTCCCGCCGGCTTGTCTCTGCACGAATGAGTTCATGGAGCTTCATGAGCGAACTGATGGCACCGAAGTCAAGGTACTTGCGGAAGACAAACGGCCGTACAAGGGCTCCGACGGCCTGTGCCTGCGCCTCGAAATGCTCTCTGCTGCAGAAGACGGGCTCGTTGCAAATGCGTCCTTTGAGCCAGGCGAAGCGCTCCCAGTCGCGCCCTTGAGAATAGAGGTACTCCTCAAGCATGTCGATCGAGCAAACAATGGGGCCTGAATCGCCATTGGGGCGAAGCCGCATGTCGACACGAAAGACAAATCCCGGCCCCTCGATGTCATTGAGCGCAGGGATGACGCGTCGTGCAAGGCGAGAAAAAAACTCCGCATTCGTCAGCAGGCGCCGCGCCTGCGGAAAAGCCTCGGTAGGCCGCGTCTCGCCATCTTCGTTGAAAAGAAAAATCAAATCGATGTCGGATGACACGTTGAGCTCGCGACCGCCTAGCTTGCCCATGCCAACCACAAGAAGATCTTGCGGCTTGCCTGAATCGGCGCCAAAAGGTACGCCGTGCTTTTCAGCCAGCACGCGTGCATGCACTGCTACCGTTCTTGAAACGGCGAGTTCTGCAAAGTCGCTCATCGTCTGCACGACTTCGTCGTAGCTGCAGAGTCCGCTTGAGTTTCGTCCGACAAGACCGGCCACAATATCGCGGCGCATCCGCCTCAGCAGCGCGGCAAGCGCCTCCGGCGTACTGGATGCGCCTGGCTCTGCCAGAACCGCTTCCATGCGACTCCGAGTCCAAGGTGAAGCGCAGAGCTTGTGCCAGATATCCAGCTGCTCGCTATTGCTGCCCATAGGAGCCATACTCATCAGCGTGCGGGCAACAAAGCTTGAAAGCTTTGGAATCTCTTCAAGACGAGGGGAAATCATCAGGAGCCTCTTTGCAAGCGGCGGAGCGAAATCACTCGACCCAATTAGAAAATTGTAGCGAGCGGGAAAATCCTGAAAAGATCTGCTTCTATCCGCTACAGCTCTGCACCGCCTGAGGCCTGCACCCCTAAAATGAAGCCCCATTCGATGCCTCTCTGCCGCCTTCCGGCTTTGTAGCCCCTGCCAACCTGCCGCTTTTTGACGCCATGAATTTCTACGTCCGTCGATATGGCCGATACAGCCGAAACGCCCGGAACCGAGAGAAATCTGTCGGCAGACTCAGCCTATTCTGGCGAGTGGCTATTGTTGCTTACTTCATTGCATGCACGGCCATCCTTGGTGCCCGATGGTTCTTCACATCCAATCTAGACGCTTATAGAGACGACATTGCGAGCGTCGTTAGTCGGCTTACCGGCGTTCATATTGCCATTGAGGACATTCACGGCGGATTTCGCCTGATCCATCCCGTGCTCGTCCTAAAGAACGTTTCACTGGCACGGCCAAACGGTCCTGTTTCCCTCACTCTTCCCAAAATTGAAGCCGAGCTCTCCTGGTCCTCTCTCTGGCATCTTGAGCCTCGTTTCCGTACGCTGATCGTCTCTGAGCCGAACCTGACCGTGCGCCGGCTCAAAAACGGCAGCTTTGACGTTGCCGGCTTCGTGCTCGGACATTCCAGCGCCGTTGAGCGCCAGAACGACGAGTCGAACCGCACTGAAAGTTCACCGGCCGAGCAGCCCTTCACCAAATGGCTGCTCGCTCAAGACCGCCTCGCAATCCGAGATGGCGCCTTCACCTTTATCGACGAGCAAAAAGCCGAACCCGTTCCAGTTGTCATCCGAAACACACAAGCTGTCTTCGAACAAGGCATTTTGGGCTGGCGTGCCGGCGCCAGCGGCGCAGTCATCGAACGACGCTTCAGCAGCGCAACCGCTTTTGATGAGCGCCACTTTGAAGTGAAGGCGGACATCGCCCGGTCGCTTTTTGCGCATGCCGACAATCCGCTGACGTGGCGAGGCTCGCTGTATGCGCACTTCGACAGCATTGATATTGCCAAAATGCTGAACAACCTCGGCATCAAGGACTATGTCCATTCAGGTGAAGGCGCAGCGCGCTTCTGGGCATCCATAGATTCCGGGCGCCTGAAAAACGTTACGGCTGACCTAGCGCTACGCCGGACCTCCGTAACGCTCGGCAAACACCTTGAGCCGCTGAAGCTGACCAAGCTTCACGGCCGTCTTCTTTTCTCAGAAAAGGAAGACCGCCAGCTGAGCGCGCAGGCTCTGTCACTGGAATTCGAAGACGCCAAGGGCGCCAAATTCGGTCCGGCAGATCTCTCTGCCGACTGCTCACGCGATGCTGCCGGCCGCATCCTGAGCTGCCGCTTCGGCGCTTCTGAAATCACTATTGGCACTCTCCTGCGGCTGTCGCCTGCACTCCCTCTGCCGGCAGAAGGACGAGAGTTTCTTGCCAAGCAGCCGCTTTCCGGCACGCTTCGCAATCTGCGCACAGGCTTTGACGGCCCCATCTCAGACGCAAAAAACTGGTTCCTCAACATGGACTTTTCCAGACTGACGCTACCGGCAAGCGAGTCTGGCGTCCCCGGCTTCAAAAATCTCTCAGGCTCTGTGGCATCTGCTCAGTCTGGCGAATTTGACATTGTCCTCAATAGCTCGAAGGCTACGTTGGAATTCCCCGGCATCTTCCGCCATCCACGCATGCATTTCGACACCCTTTCCGGACGCTTGCGAGTACGCACTTCACCAGAACTTTCTATTGCCGTCGACGAACTGCGCGCCCAGAATGCAGATGCCATTGTCACAACCAAAGGCGTTTGGCGTGCCACCGGCGGTGCCGGAACTATTGATCTTTCAGGCACGGCAGAAAACATTCGCAGCACCTCCGTCGTCAAGTACCTTCCGGAAGTTTGCGGCGCCCCCGCCATCGACTACGTAGAGGCCGCCGTGATTGCCGGGCGTGGCAGCAACGGCCGCTTCACGCTGAAAGGCGATCTCAACCGCTACCCGTGGGACGGGCCTGACAAAGGGACGGGCCTCTTTCGCATTGAAGCAGATGTTGCGGACGGCGTTCTCGACTTTCTGCCGTCGCATCGTCCCGCCAAGGATAAAAATCAATTCGTTCAAGAAGAGCACTGGCCGAAGCTCACGAACATCTCCGCCCACCTTCTTTTTGAAGGCAACCGCATGCTCATCACGGGAAAGACGGCGCAGTCGATGAACCTTACGGCATCGAACGTCACGGTGGAAATCCCGGACTTCACAGCCGAACCCGTGCTCCTCAAGATCCAAGGCAACACAGCTGGAGACCTCGGCGATGCGCTCCGGTACCTGAAAACGGCCAAGATGATGCGTTCGTTCATCGGCGGCGCCTTCGACAAAGCCGAAGGACGCGGCCCTGCGCATGCCTCGCTCGACCTGACAATTCCTCTGACGGGCAATGACTCCACCGACTTCCACGTTGAAGCCTCGCTCGCCGGCGCCGACTTCCGCTACATGCCCGAACTGCCTTTGCTGAAAGGAGCCTCAGGAACGCTTCGCATCACACAAGACGGCATCTTCACCGACAAGCCGCTTACCGGCTCCACAGATACAGGGCCTGCCACCATTGTTGCAAGCACGGCAAAAAAAATCCTCACTCTCGGCATCTCAGGCCGCGCGTCTCCAGAAGATGCCCGCCGCCTCTTGACGCCGCTTGGCGCCGAACGCGCTGCTGCGCAGTTTTCTGGCAATGCTGGTTACGAAATACGGCTTCGGGTGCCGCTTGCCTCACCGTCCGACTGGGCGCTCGACGGTAACTCCGATCTCTTTGGACTTGCCATCCATCTGCCCCAACCTTTTGTGAAGGACGTTCACAGCGCGTGGCCTCTCCACTTCAGCTGGACCCCTGTCGAACAGACCTCAAAAGCCGACCAAGCATCGCCAAAGCGCGCCGGAGACTCTTCTGGCGTGCGACGCCTTGACGTCAATCTGCCAGGGCGCGCAGCACTCTCGCTTGAACTCGCCGACATGCCAGAAGGCCTGATCCCGCTTTCCGGCTTTATCGGCATTGGACGTCCGCTTGCCCAAACAACGCAGGGCATCGACATTGACATCGACACGCCGGCAATTGATCTCGATGCATGGCAGACCCTCCTAAACCAGCCTGCCTCCAAAGCTGTTGCATCCGCTCAACAGCAGGATAGCGACGACGCAGAGTCAGCAGCGCTGCCAACCGAAGCCTTCTTGTCGGCGCTGCGAACCGTTAATTTGAAAACGACCGCGCTTCTTTATAACGGAAGCAGCTTCCGCAACATTGACGCCACGCTCCGCCACATCCGCCGCACCTGGCACTTGCGCATTCAGTCTGAAGCTGCCTCCGGGCAGGTAGAAATGAACGAGCCGTCCCGCGGCATGCACCCGAGCCTCAAAGTGAGGCTTACCAGACTGCATTTGCCAGAAGCCGTCGCAGACGATCTCAACATGCAGGACATTCAGCGCACGTCGAGCTCGCAGCTCCCCAACCTGGATGTGGTGATCGACGATTTCCGCTACGCCCAAAAAGTCTTCGGGAAAATCGAGCTTCAGGCTGTCTCGGGCCACACACCCGATCAACGAGAATCATGGACGATCTCTTCACTGGCCATACGCAATCCGAGCGGCACGCTGACGGGCTCCGGCCAATGGACAGCCAGCTCGCCGAAGACGTCGTCACCCGGTATGACGAACGTGAAGCTATCTGCGAATCTGCAGAGCCTCGGCGGAGTACTTCACAACCTAGGCATTCGTGATGTCGTTCGCGATGCTCCGGGCACTCTTTCAGCAGAACTTTCTTGGTCAGGCCTGCCCCAGCGCTTCAACCTCGCGAGCCTCAACGGCAAGATCTCCGCCCGTCTGCGCTCTGGGCAGCTCATTCAAGTAGAACCCGGCGCAGGGCGGCTCCTGTCTCTGCTGTCGCTGCAGCACCTGCTACGCCGGCTGACTCTCGATTTCCGAGATGTTGCAGGCAAAGGCTTTACCTTCGACACCATCGCCGCTGATGCGCAATTTGTCAACGGCATCCTGCACACCGACAAAACCACACTTATCGGCAGTGCGGGCACCGTTCTCATAGGAGGAGATACGGATTTTGTAAATGAAGTGCTAGATCTCAAAGCGATTGTTCTCCCCAGCATCAACGCCGAAGGCGCTTCGATTGCTCTCGCCGTCGCCAATCCCGCCATTGGCCTCGGCACGCTCGTAGCACAGTGGCTCCTTAAAGATCACATTGCTGAAATGCTTAGCATGGAATACGAAATTCGCGGCAGCTTTGACAATCCGCACATAGAGCACATCGGACTCTCGGACGGGGAGCAACAGCATCAGGACACGCATACGCAACGCCAGGCCCCGTAGGAAGTACCGCCTAACGCCGACGCGAAGCGAAGCCGCAGAATTTAAAATGAAGCCGCTAAAAGCGTTACGAACGGGCGCCGCAACTGCGGCGCCGCCCTGCCATCTTCGCTGACACGGTGCGGTTCCAACTGCTGCCGTGCGCTTGCTTATCTCATCCCTCAACCTACAGGAGCTCTTAGATGCGCATTTCCGCCTGCCAGATGGTTTCAGGCTTAGACCCGGAAGAAAACGTTTTGCGCGCGCTCAAGCTCATCAGCGCCTCGGCGGAATCTGGCGCCGAACTCGTCGTGCTGCCCGAGCATTTTGCTCGCGTCGATCGCGACGACTCCTCGCTGCTCGGCATCGCTGAAGCCTATGAATCCGGTCCCATCCAAGATGCCATCAGAACGGCAGCCATGCGCCATCAGATCTGGATTGCCGCCGGCTCCATCCCCATTCGCGGCGATGACAGCACACACTTCTTCAATGCGTCCATCGTCTACAACCCCAAGGGCGAAGCCGCTGCACGCTACGATCGCATTCATCTCTTCCGCTACACCCGTGAAGGCGTTGAAGCCTATGACGAATCCCGCTTCGTGCAGGCGGGCAAGCATCCTGTGAGCTTTAAGCTCACAACTTGGGACGGCCTTGAACTTCGCGTCGGACTGACGCTTGGCTTTGATCTGCGCTTTCCTGAGCTCTACCGCTCTTTCGGCGCCATGGATCTGGCGCTAGTTCCGTCAACCTTTACGGAAACGACCGGACGCGCTCATTGGGCAACCCTGCTTGCAGCACGAGCGATTGAAAATCAGTGCTATATCTGCGCTGCAGCGCAGGGAGGCAGCCACGAATGCGGCCGTCGCACATGGGGCCACAGCCGCATCATCGACCCATGGGGCAATATGGTGAGCGAGCTGCCTGCCGGTGAGGGCATCATCATCGGAGACTACGACCCGAACCTCATCAGCTCGGTGCGCCGCATGCTGCCGGCGCTGGATGCTCGTGTGCTCTACTGACAAGCTCTGCATCTGAAGCCCATGACGGCAACATCTGGACGCGAACGAGCCCTATGCCGACTCTTCGGACGCGAAGGCCTTGATGAATCCAGCGTCTCCCGGGCGCTCGCCGCACTCTCCGGCCACCGCTGCTCCTGGGCGGACGTCTTCCTGCAGGAAACTCGATCGCGAGACTGGCTTCTGGAAAACGGATGCGTTCGCACGGGTTCATTCACTATTGATCGCGGCGCCGGCCTGAGGCTTGTCGCCGGTGAGCGCTCCTCGCTCTCTTACACCAACAGCCTGACGCCATCTGCGCTACTGCGTTGCGCCAAAACTGCTGCCTCCATGAGCGCCTGCGGTCGGTCCGATGTCTTGCCGACACTTGCAGAGCGTCCTTTTCAGCCGCTTTACGAACCGACTGATGAATTGGACGATGCCTTGGCCGACGGTCAGATTGCCCTTCTGGAAAGCGTTGATCATCTAGCCCGCGAGATGGATCCCCGCGTGACAGACGTGCTCGCTTCGTATCAAACGGAATCGGATGCCGTGGCTGTTGCCGCAATCGACGGACGCTTTCTTGCAGACTGCCGTCCGCTTGCCTATCTCTCCATCACAGTCACTGTCGAATCCAAAGGACGGCGTGAACAGGCAACAGCCGGCGGAGGAGCACGGACTGGCATTGCCTTCTTTACGTCAGAGCGCGTCAAGCGCTGGGTGCGCAACGCCGTTGACGAAGCGCTTCACAATCTGGAAGCTTCGCCTGCGCCAGCGGGCGTCATGCCTGTCGTGCTCGGCCCCGGCTGGCCGGGCATTCTGCTGCATGAAGCAATCGGGCATGGTCTTGAAGGCGACTTTATCCGCAAAGGTACTTCTGCCTTCAGCGACAGGATGGGCCAGCGCATTGCCTCTCCCGGAGTAACTGTCGTGGACGACGGCTCGCTTCCTATGCGGCGCGGCTCTTTGTCCTTTGATGATGAAGGAACCCCCTCAGGACGAACGCTTCTTATTGAAAACGGCGTGCTGAGAGGAGCCTTGCTTGACATGCAGAATGCCCTGCTTCTCGGTCGCAAGCCGACAGGAAACGGTCGTCGCGAAAGCTTTGCATCACTCCCTATGCCTCGCATGACCAACACCTTCATGCTGCCCGGCCCTTACGACCCAGAAGAAATCATTTCCAGCGTCAAGCACGGCATTTATGCGCAGAATTTCCAAGGAGGCCAGGTCGACATTACGAATGGCCAGTTCGTCTTCTGCATGTCCAAGGCGTGGCTTATCGAAAACGGCCGCCGAACCCGGCCCATCAAAGGCGCCATGCTGGCCGGAAGCGGTGCTGAAGCGCTACAGCACATTCCCATGGTCGGGCATGATCTGCAGCTAGACGACGGCATCGGCCAATGCGGCAAGGATGGACAGAGCGTCCCCGTAGGCGTGGGCATGCCGACAATCCGCATTGATGCGCTGACTGTCGGTGGATCCGCCGACAGTGCTTGAAGCGACTGGGGCGGCTTTGCGCCTCCGAAATCTATAATGGACACTTCACCAATCACCGGTCACCGCTGTGTTCAACTACAAGCTCATGACGCCCATTGTGTGGCTGACGCGACTGCTCGTCGGCGCCTACCCCCATTGGCAGGGGTGTGCGCCGTCATCTAGACAGCGCATTTATTTCGCCAACCACACAAGCCACCTAGACACCATCGTCATTTGGGCGTCGCTGCCGCCGCAGTTGCGCCGGCGCGTGCGCCCTGTCGCCGCCAAGGACTACTGGGAAAAAGGCTTGATCAAACGGCGCATCGCCGTTGATGAGCTCAATGCTGTGCTCGTGGACCGCCACCGCACTGAGCATGCCAATCCGCTCACGCCGCTCTGCAATGCGTTGCGCGAAGGCTCTTCGCTCATCATTTTTCCGGAGGGCACTCGACGGCCTCAACCACTGCCTAGCCCCTTCAAATCCGGCCTATGGCGCCTGATGAAAGACTTTCCTGAGGTGGAGCTCATTCCTGTCTACATTGAGAATCTCCATCGCGCCATGCCTAAAGGAGTGCTCATTCCTGTACCGACAATCTGCTCCGTGCGCTTCGGCGCGCCGCTCGAGCACTCCGTCACGGATCTCAAGGACGAATTTCTCAACCGCGCGCGCAACGCGATCATTGATCTGGCGAAAGCATGAGACTCGGATTCAACATTCAGGAGGCCTACCTCATCCTTTTCTTCGGCCTTCTGCTCCTTGCCGCCGCAGGCACTGTCTACGGCACCTGGGCCGCCAACCGCGTTACGTCGCTTGAAAAGCGCTACCGCCTGCAGGTGGTGAACTCTCGAGCACGCATGGCCTGGTGGCTGCTCGTTGTCTTCACGATTGCCTTTGCCGTCGGTCTGCCGACGCTGCTGTGCTTCTTCGCGCTCATCAGCTTCTTTCTGCTGCGCGAATTCATTGCCATCACGCCGACAAAGCCGACGGACCACTATGCGCTCGTCGTAGCCTTCTATCTGGCCATTCCTCTCCAGTATTTGGCCATCGGCCTTGATTTGCCGGAAATCTACACGCTTTTCATCCCGGTGTACCTCTTCCTGCTGCTGCCTGTCATCATGGCGCTGTCGCGCGATACAGACCGTTATCTCGAGCGCGTTGCGAAGGTGCAGTGGGGCATCATGCTCTGCGTCTTCTGCGTAAGTCATGCGCCTGCAATTGCCATGCTGGATCTGACGCGCTACAACTCGTCCGGCCCGCTGCTGATGCTGTTTTTCCTGCTCGTGATCTTTGTATCGGATCTCTGCGCCTCGATCGCCAGCTCCATCCTCGGCGGAAAAACTCTGTCTTTCAACAAGAGCCGCACGGTGCTCGGCACTATCATCGGCTGTGCGGGCGGATTTCTTGCCGGCGCCTGCATGTACTGGATCACGCCGTTCCGCTTTTGGCAAGCGCTACTGATGGCGCTGGCCATTGTGATCTCCGGCGTCATGGGAGACCTCGTCTTCAACTGCGTTCGCCGCAGCATGGGCGGCGAACGCCTTGCCGGAGAAGGCGACATCTACATGACTCGCGGTATGCTGGCCCGCCTTGCACCGCTCACTTTCGCGGCTCCGACTTTCTATCATCTGACGACTATTTTCTTCATCACTTTCAAGGACGCCTTCTAATGCAGCGCATCTGAAACGCTCCGTCCTTGGAATTTGCAAGGTAATGCTCGGCCTTCCATCAGACTTCTGCTGGAAGGCCGCTTTGCATTCTCAACCCTGCCGCTCTTCCATAAAACTTCCTAGAAGAGATTGCGACATGCCAGCTTGCATTCAGATCCGCGGTGCGCGGGTTCACAATCTTAAAAACATTGATGTGGATGTGCCTCTAGGCAAAATCGTCGGCATTGCCGGAGTGTCAGGCTCAGGAAAGTCTTCTCTTGCCCTTGGCATTCTGTATGCAGAGGGATCTCGGCGCTACCTTGAAGCGCTCTCTACTTACACTCGGCGCCGCATGACGCAAGCAGCCAAGGCTCAGGTTGACGACATTCTTTACGTCCCGGCAGCACTTGCACTCCATCAGCGGCCTGCCGTGCCCGGCATCCGGAGTACATTCGGCACCGGCACAGAGCTTCTCAACAGCCTGCGCCTCATGTTCTCCCGTCTGGCAAGCCATCGCTGTCCAAACGGACATTACATTCCACCGTCTTTAGCAGTTGCAGCCGGAGAAAAATTAATTTGCCCGGTCTGCCACGCTGAGTTCTATGCGCCTTCTGCCGAAGAGCTCGCATTCAACAGTCAGGGAGCCTGTCCGACCTGCGGCGGCACCGGCATAGTCCGCACGGTCGACCGTTCAACGCTCGTGCCCGATGAGTCGCTCACGATTGATCAGGGTGCCGTCGCGCCATGGAAGTCGCTGATGTGGTCCCTTATGACAGACGTCTGCCGAGCCATGGGCGTGCGGACCGACGTACCCTTCAAGGATTTGACGCCGGAAGAAAAGAACATCGTCTTCAACGGTCCAGCCGTCAAAAAGCACATACTCTACCGATCCAAAACAACCGAAACGGCCGGCGAGCTGGACTTCACCTATTTCAACGCGATCTATACCGTCGAAAACGCGCTCGCCAAAGTAAAAGATGAAAAGGGCATGAAGCGCGTTGAGCGCTTTTTGAAGCAGGATGTTTGTCCTGACTGCGGCGGCAGCCGCCTCTGCGCTGCCGCACGCGCACCGAAGCTGCGCGGTATTTCGCTCGATGAAGCCTGCCGAATGACGCTCTCAGCGCTTGTCGACTGGGTAGCCGGTATCCCAGCAACACTGCCTCAATCGATGCAATCAATGGCGCAAAGCATTTGCGATTCGTTTGAAAGCATCGCCAAGCGCCTGATGGATCTAGGGCTCGGCTACCTCACTCTCGATCGTACAAGCTCAACACTTTCTACAGGAGAGCGACAGCGCATGCAGCTTGCGCGCGCTGTACGCAACCGCACAACAGGCGTTCTTTATGTGCTTGACGAACCGTCTATCGGTCTGCACCCCGCTAATATCGCCGGTCTTATAGGCGTCATGCGGGACTTGATCGCCGACGGCAACTCTGTCGCGCTCGTTGACCATGACACTCAGATCCTCGCGGCTGCTGACTGGCTGATTGAAATGGGGCCAGGCGCCGGCGCCAATGGCGGCCGCGTGCTCGCTCAGGGCACCATCCCGCAGATTAAAGCGAATCCGGCATCAAAGATCGGCCCCTTCCTTTCTGGAACTGCCTGCGTTTGTACGCCGTCGCACAAGGCCGCCCCGCTTTTCCAGCTTGGCCGCATTCATCTGTCAACCAATGCCATCCATACCGTGCATCCGCTTGAAGTGGACTTCCCGAAAGGTCGCTTGAGCGTCGTGACGGGCGTTTCGGGCTCAGGCAAGACGACGCTTATTCTGGAGAGTCTTGTTCCCGCGCTCATCGCATCGGCTGCCGGCAAGCCTCTGCCTGCGCACGTTCGTGCGATCGATGCGCCGGGCATCCGACAGGTCAAGCTCATTGATGCAACGCCAATCGGCGTCAATGTGCGCTCAACCGTCGCCACATATGCCAATGTGCACGACGAACTGCGGAAGATTTTTGCGAAGAGCGCCGACGCACTTGAGGGCGGCTGGAAAGCTAGCGACTTTTCATACAACACTGGCCGGCTCCGTTGCCCAGTCTGTGACGGCACCGGAATCATCAGCCTGGACGTGCAGTTCCTGCCCGACGTAGACATTCCGTGTCCTGCATGCAGAGGCTCGCGCTATTCAGCTACGGCTAGCCGCATCTGCCATGTAGGTCCTAACGGCGCGTTTTCGCTTCCTGCCCTGATGGAAATGGATATTGATCAGGCCATTGAAGCTGCAGGCGACATAAAGCTCGTCAAGCAGCGCCTTGAAATACTGCAATCTCTCGGCCTCGGCTACCTGACGCTAGGCGAAGCAACGCCGAGTCTCTCCGGCGGCGAGGCGCAGCGCCTCAAGCTTGCAAGCGAAATGGGGCATGGTCAATCAGATGCTGTCTTTGTGTTTGACGAGCCGACAATCGGCCTCCATCCGCTGGATGTGCAGACGCTCCTGCTTGTCTTCGAACGCCTCATCGAACAGGGCGCCACCATCATTGTGATAGAGCACGATCTGGATGTCATACGGCATGCAGACTATATCGTCGACATGGGGCCCGGAGGCGGAGAAGAAGGAGGATGCATCGTCGCCTGTGGCACGCAGGAAGACATTAAAAAATCGCCAGAAAGTCGCACTGGCGCTTTTCTTTAAAAAAGCAAAAGCCCGCATCCTCTTAAAGAGGCTGCGGGCTTTGAGACCGGTTGTGCCCAACGAAAGGTCTATGCGAATCAGCGGCGGCGCTGCTGCATTGGCGGGCGACCCTCAATGTGGCGGAAGGTAATGCGGCCCTTCGTCAGATCATAGGGCGAAAGCTCGAGCGAAACGCGGTCGCCGGCGAGAATGCGGATGTGATGCTTGCGCATCTTGCCATTGGTATAAGCGACGAGCTCGTGACCGTTGTCGAGCTTCACGCGATAGCGGGCGTCCGGAAGCACTTCCAGAACCTGGCCCGACATCTCGATGAGATCTTCCTTTGCCATAAGTTTCCGTAGTAAGGGGAAAGAGGAGAAGCACAAGCAAGCCCCAGCGGATATAGGGCTCAGAGGCTTCCGCAGTTGAATTCGCAGGATTCTAGCACCGTTCAACTTGACGGCAGAGCATTCAGGCCGCTTAAGAATGTTCGCTATTTCGACCGGAAAGCCGCACGTTAAGACAGCAGGAATCTTGCATCGTTAAAATTCCGTCTTGTGGAAGCAGTGTCTGTAACAATACAGGACGGCTCCTAGGACAGCTGCACTGGCTCAAAGCGAGCGGGCTGCTCCGACAGAATGACAAATCTGAGGCCGCCGGCGCCTATCCCCGGCTGCGCGCCTCCAGGGAGAATTTCAAGATGAAGACTGTGCTGGTCGTCTACAACAGCCACTTCGGGCACACCGCTCGAATCGCCCGACGCATTTGGGAAACGGTGATTGCGGAAGGCAATCAGGCCGACCTCATGGAATGCATGGAAGCTGACCGTGAAGGCGTTGACTGGAACAAATACGACCTCATCATCGCCGGCGCTCCGGTGATCTACGGCAAGTTCGACCGCACGTTCGTTGGCTTTGTGAACAAGTACAAGTCAGTGCTTGATGCAAAGGCCAACAGCTTCTTCAGCGTCTCTGTCGTGGCCCGCACGCCTGCGAAGTGCACGCCTGAAGGAAACGTCTATACGCGCAAGTTCCTTCAGAACAATCCCTGGAAGCCGAAGGATGCGCACTGCTTCGCCGGCAAGGTCGACTACCCGAACTGGAAGTGGTATCAGGTTTGGGCAATCCAAATGATCATGAAGATGACAAAAGGCCCGACGGAACCGACGGCGATCATCGACTATACAGATTGGGCCGATGTCGAAGCCTATGCTCGCCACTGCCTGACGCTTCAGGCTTGAGAAGCGCTTCGGTCATTGTTTCTTTTCGCGCACGGCGCATCAGCGGCTGCCGTGCACAGCATTGAAGCCGGCGGCTCGTGCGGAGTTCGCCGGCTTTTGCTTGAGCGCCAGCCGTCATTCGGGCTTTCCCCGAGACGCTCAACAGATGATCCGGCGCACAGGTTCGTCTAAACTCCGGACCTCGACTTATTACTGCTCCGAGGAGCACTGCACCTGATGGCTGACTATCCCTGGTATTCGTCCTACCCTGCCGGCATCGCGCATGACATCGACCCGGATGTCTATCCAAATATCCCTGCCATACTCGACGAAGCAGCACGGCGGTTCCCTGGCCGCACCGGCTATTCGAATATGGGAACGGGGCTCACTTATCAGGAAGCTGCGGAGCTTTCTAAAGACTTAGCAGCGTATCTGCAGAGACTGCCGGACATGAAGCCCGGCGACCGCATCGCCATCATGATGCCCAATCTTCTGCAGTATGTTGTCTCCGTCTTTGCAGTGCTGCGTGCGGGCTTCATCGTCGTCAACGTCAATCCGCTCTACACCGCACGAGAAGTCGAGCATACGCTCAAGGATTCAGGCGCCAAAGCGATCATCATTATTGAGAACTTCGCCAAAACGCTTGAACGCGCGATTCCCGGCACCGCATGTCGCCATATTGTTACCACAGCAGTCGGCGACCTGCTGCCTTTTCCAAAGCGTCAGCTCGTCAATTTCATCGTGCGCCGCGTGAAGAAGCTCGTCCCCAGCTACAGTCTGCAGAACGTGGTATCACTGCGGGAGGCCATTTCGCAAGGTCGCGCAGCAGGCTTTCAGCCTGTCAACGTCAAGCGCGAAGACATTGCCTTCCTGCAGTACACAGGCGGTACGACAGGCATAGCGAAGGGCGCTGAGCTCACGCATCGCAACGTCATCGCCAACATTGAACAAATTGGCGCTTGGATCTCGAGCACCTTTAAACAAGGCGAAGAAGTCGTTCTGACAGCGCTGCCGCTTTATCACATCTTCTCTCTGACCGCAACGCTCGTCTTCACAAGCTGGGCGGCGACCATGGTGCTCATCACGGACCCCCGCGACATTGATGGCCTTGCCAAAGAATGCATCAAATGGGACTTCTCTGTGATTATCGGCGTCAATACGCTCTTCGCCGCGCTTTTGCGAAACGCCCGCTTTTGCTCTCACCGGTTCACCCGCCTCAAGATGACCTGCGGCGGCGGCTCACAAGTTCAGCGCATCGTGGCTGACGCTTGGAAGAAGCAAACCGGCTCCAACATCCTTGAAGCCTACGGCCTCACCGAATGCAGTCCCGCCGTCTGCGGCAACATCCCCAACGCGCCGTGGGACGGCTCCGTCGGCACGCCGATTCCTTCGACCATTGTGTCCATACGCGGAGATGGATTCCGAGATCTCGGCTTTTGTCCTGAAGGCGGCGATCCGGAGCTCTACACAGGCGAAATCTGCGTAAAGGGCCCGCAGGTGATGCGCGGCTATTGGAACAAGCCCGAAGAAACGGCTAACGTTCTTCGCGAAGGCTGGCTCAGAACGGGAGATGTCGGCCACATGGATGCTCGAGGCGTCATCACGATCACGGACCGCAAGAAGGACATGATCCTTGTTTCGGGCTTCAACGTGTATCCCAATGAAATAGAAAATGTCATCGCAAGCATGCCGGGCGTGCTTGAAGTCGGCGTAGTCGGCGTGCCCTCCGCCAAATCTGGAGAAAGAGTCAAAGCGGTGATTGTGAAAAAAGACCCAGCGCTGACTGTTGAGGATGTGAAGGCCTACTGCCGCACACAGCTGACGGGCTACAAAATGCCGCACGAAATTGTTTTTGCCGACAGCCTTCCCAAAACAGCCGTCGGAAAAATTCTGCGCCGCGAACTGAAGGACATCCGCTGAGCTCAAACAGCACAAAACCTCTTGTCTTCAATCTGCAAAAACATCAGCCCGCGATACGCCAAAGCGCATCGCGGGCTTCGCTTCAAATTGCGGCTGAACTCAGGCCGGCATTGCCTGCAAAACCTTCATCAGCTCCGAACCGGCAGCACCGGCTTCTCCCCGCACGCACCAGAAAGCGCGGCTGATGCAAGAAAGACGAGCTGCGGGCCCAAATAAACATCGTCCGTCATTTCGAAGTATTCCGACATCGAATGCGCATTAACGCCTCGTCCTCCTGAACAGAGGCAAGTAGAAGGAATGCCCTTGCTCATCGGCGCATTTGCGTCCGTCGACGAGCACATGTACTTAGTCAGCTCAATGCCGAGCGCCTTCTGTGCCGCACGAGACACCTGAAGAACCGGGCAGTTGTCCGGACGCATTCCTGCAGGCCGATTTCCAATCTGCGTCTTCGTCAAACGCAGCTTCAGCTCGGGATCCGTCACATTCCAGAAGGCGTTTTCCTCTTCAACAGCTTCTTCGAAGCAGCGGAGCACATGAGCTTCAAGTTTGAGCAGTTCTTCGTTGGACACGGAACGCATATCCACTTCCACTTCGCAATGGGCAGCGATGCTGTTCACCGTCGTACCACCTTTAATCGTGCCAATTGTGTAAGTGGTCTTCGGCTCTGCAGGAACGCGCGTTGAGGCGATCTTGGCACCGGCCCGGCAGATAGCATGAATCGCCGACGGGCAGAGGCCGAATGCTGCATAGGAATGCCCGCCTTTGCCGTCAACGGCCAAACGCCAGCGATGAGATCCCGTAGCGCCGCAGAGCACGCGGCCCACGTCGGTCGAATCGATGGCGATGAAGCCGTCAATATGGCGGCTGCCGTCAAAAAGCGCCTTCGAGCCGCGGATGTCGCCATTGCCTTCCTCGCCGACAGTTCCCACGAAGAGAATGTCTCCCGCATGCTCGATGCCGTTGTCCACGTACATGCGCAGCACCTGAAGCATCGCTCGCAGGCCAGAGCAATTGTCGCCGATGCCAGGTGCCGTATAGCGACGGCCTTCCACCTTCACCTTGACGTCCGTACCGCGCGGAAAGACCGAGTCCATATGTGCGCCTAGCGCCAGAACCGGCCCCTTCGGATCCGTACCCGGCAGACGGCCGACGACATTGCCAATCGGATCGATGACAACATCCTTCAAGCCGTATTGACGCATCAGCTGCGCTACGCGGTCCGCTCGGCGGGCTTCTTCAAAAGTGGGAGCTTCAATTTCGCACAGTTCGACCTGCTCGGCCATAGCACGATCAACATCGCGTTGAGCTTCTTCGAACGCGGCTTTGACCTTCGGCTGACAGGCCAGCCGCTCCACAGCAGCAACAATGCCGGCATCAAGCGGCGGCAGTTTTTCAATGGACATATCCCCTCCTTTAGGACTTTCGCCCTTGCGATGATCCAAGAAAAAATTTCTCTTCCATGAGTCAGCGAGCGCTAAGCCGCCGACGCGTCGGCCTCCAGCCTGATGCGAAGACTGCCAGCTTCAAC
Organism: uncultured Sutterella sp.; assembly: GCA_905202595.1. Taxonomy (GTDB): domain Bacteria; phylum Pseudomonadota; class Gammaproteobacteria; order Burkholderiales; family Burkholderiaceae_F; genus Sutterella. Next base: position 8,078 of record CAJKSP010000011.1, on the reverse strand, counting down.
GAGCTCGCCGCCGCGAAGCTTGCGGCCACGACGAATCTCCGCCTCGCCGTCTACGCGCACGCTCCCTGCTTGGATCAGCGTCTTGCCTTCGCCCCCTGTTCCAACAGCGCCGACAGCCTTGAGCAGCGCATCAAGCGTAATGAATTCGCCGCGTATACGGAAAATCTGTTCCTGAGCTTTCTGTGCCATGAAAAAGCGCCTCCAAGCGCATGGTTTGCACACGCCGAGCCGGTAAGGACGATGAATACTGCTTAGCGAAGATCAAATCCGCCAAGCGCTCACGGAAGCGGCTCGAGTGCAGAATTGCGATTTCCTGCGAATTATTGCTCGACCGGCCTTCCCGAGCCACCCCGCTTGCCGCGTCCATAGGCACGCTGACCGGTTTTTCAGTCTTCAAACTCGTTTTCTTTCGTTTCTTGTTTATGCTTCGCTCGATCGCCATAGTGCTGGGCTTTCAAGTGGCCGGAGAGCTTCTGAGCCGCATTCTTCATCTGCCGGTCCCAGGAACCGTGATCGGCATGGTCCTCATGCTCGGCGCCTTCCTTGTGAAGGACAACCTGATCGACCAAGTTCGCCCAACAGCCGGCTTTCTGCTTTCCAATTTGTCGCTGCTTTTCGTACCGGCCGGCGTAGGCATCATGCGGCACGGCGCGCGCTTTGCCAGCGAAGGCTTCGGCATTGCAGTAACGATCATCGGCTCCAGCCTCATCGCCATGGCTGTCTGCGCTTACACCATTCTCGGCGTAATGAAGCTCATGAAGCTTGAGGATGATTGAAATGATGGATTCCTTTTTACACACCTGCCATGCCATTGCAGGCAACCCGGCGTGGTGGCTGTGTCTGACTCTTGCCTGCTACATCCTTGGCCAGAAGATCTTCCAGACAGCCAAAGGCAATCCGCTAGCCTCGCCGATCATCATTGCCGTCGTGCTGCTGATCGCATTCCTCGTAGTAACGGATGTTCCTTATGAGCAGTACTTTCAAGGCGCAGGCTTCATTCATTTCCTGCTGGGACCGGCAACAGTCGTACTAGCTGTGCCGCTCTATGAGCAGCGAGCCAAGCTCGCCAAGCTTTGGCTGCCGCTAGCCTGCGGACTACTTGCCGGATGCATTGCCGCCATTGTGAGCGTCATTCTTATCGGCGGCGCCTGCGGACTGTCGAGCGAAACCATTCGCTCCATGGTGCCCAAGTCAGTCACGACCCCAATCGCTATGAGCGTGTCTGAAGCCTTGGGCGGCATGCCTGACCTGACAGCTGCTTTTGTTGTCATCACGGGCATTTTGGGCTCCATCATCGGACGGCCAGTCTTCAAGCTGCTTCGCATCAAATCTGAGCCGGTCTGCGGCGTTGCGCTCGGCCTGTCCGCCCACGGCATGGGCACAAGCGCAGCCTTTCAGATCAGCGCGCGCGCAGGCGCTTTTGGCGGTCTGGCCATGGGCCTCTGCGGCGTCATTACGGCTTTCATTGCACCGCTCATCGCCGGTCCGCTCATGGCGCTCATTGGCCGCTAATGCGTTTCTGAGACCCAGCCGGCAATGGCAGTGATTGCTTCCCTCACATTGCGATAGGCGCTGCGCCCTACCGACTCGCCGGCAGGCAGAATGACCAAATCGTCGCGGCCGGTCTTGACCGCCGCTTCAGCGAGCGGTCTAAAAACAGCTTCTGGGGCCGGATAGGAGATCGAGAGCGCACGCTCATAATCGCCAAGCGCTTCTGTCAAGGGAGATGCCAGAACGCGCATAGGACGTCCGCACAACACACGCATCGTTCTGAGATCGCCTGCGCTGCTCAGCCTCAGCTTGGCAAGAAGCAGCGCGGGCAGCCTGGCTTCGGCTGCCGTCAAGAGCGCCGTTCCGGCCATGAAGCCTGCAGCGCCAGTCATAGCGAGTCCAGCCGCCTGTCTGCCCGAAGCAATGCCGCCTGAAGCAATGACGGGAATATTGCCGAGAATTTTCGCCGCTGCTGCCGTCATGGCAGAAAGTCCTAACGGCGCCAGGCTCTCCCCTTCAAAGGACAGCTGCGGGCCAGCCGCCTCACTTCCTTGAAGTACTACGGCATCTGCACCAGCCGCACGAAGCACCTTCACTTCAAGCAGATTCGTCGCCGTACCAATATGCAGAATCCCGGCTTTGGAAAGCGCTTCAGCTTCTGGCTCCCGGAAGCCGCCCCCAACGGCAATCACCGCACGAGGCTGGATTTCAATGATGGCTTCGAGAAGCGAGCTGAGGTTCGGCACCACCGAATGTAAATCCAGCCTGTAGCTTGTCATGTCCGCCGGCAACCCGAGCTCGACAAGCAACTCGGAAAGACCTTCCACGAGAGGCTTTGCGGCATCGGCTGGAGCGGGCTCACGCGGCGGAACTTCAACAGCCACGGCGAAGGGCTGCTGCGTGCGTCGCCGGAGCTCGGCTATTTCCTTGCGAAGCGCCTCCGGCGTCAGCCTCTGCGCAGCGATTACGCCTAGACCGCCTGCCTGCGACACTGCTGCAGCCAACTCGGCATCTGCAAGACCAGGAATCGGGGCGTTGAGAAACGGCTTCTCTACGCCGAACAGCTTTGCCAGAGTGCGGCAGCGCTGCATTGCTTCCTGCAGCCAGCCGGCCGCATCAGCCGGCTTCCCTGCTTCATTCTTCACTTTCCTATCCCCCTTCGCGACACGCATCCGCCGCAGCCAATGCCTGCGCCTTCGATACAATCAGAACCCAAATCGGCCCGGCATATGTCTGCATAGCCGATCCAGGCGAATTTTCTATTGTTATTGAGTACCGAGCTATGGGCAAGCAAAAAGTCGTCGTCGGCCTTTCCGGCGGCGTGGACTCCTCCGTCAGCGCCTACCTGCTCAAGAAGCAGGGCTATGAAGTCGTCGGCCTGTTTATGAAGAACTGGGAGGATGATGATGACAGCGAATACTGCTCCTCCAGGCAGGACTTCCTTGACGCCGCCGCTGTTGCCGATGTCATTGGCATAGACATTGAAGCAGTGAATTTCGCCCGCGAATACAAAGAGCGCGTCTTTTCAGATTTTTTGCGAGAGTACTCCGCGGGCCGCACACCCAATCCGGATGTGCTCTGCAATGCAGAGATTAAATTCCGCGCCTTTCTCGACTACGCGATGAATATGGGCGCAGACTGGATCGCAACGGGACATTATGCGCGCGTCCGCCGGGCAAACGGCATGACGGAGCTACTTCGAGGCGTTGACCCCGGCAAAGACCAAAGCTACTTTCTGCACCGTTTAACGCAGGAGCAGATCGCTCGCGTGATCTTCCCTGTCGGCGACCTGTACAAAACGGAAGTGCGGCGCATTGCAGCCGAAATAGGCCTGCCCAACGCCAAGAAAAAAGATTCCACCGGCATTTGCTTCATCGGCGAACGGCCGTTCCGCGAGTTTCTGAACCGCTATCTCCCAACGCACCCGGGCCCCATCAAGGATCCGGAAGGCCATGTGCTCGGCGAGCATATCGGCCTTGCCTTCTATACGCTAGGACAGCGCAAGGGCATTGGCATCGGCGGCGTTCACGACTCAACAGGAGAGCCGTGGTTCGTCGCCCGCAAAGATCTCGCTAACAACACCCTTTGGGTGTGTCAGGGACACGATCATCCGTGGCTTCTTTCTCATGAGCTTGATGCCGTGCATCCGAGCTGGGTCGCTGGCGCTGCGCCGGATCAGTCGACGCCGATAACAGTAAAGACGCGCTATCGTCAGGCAGACGGCCCCTGCCGCCTCTCTCACATTACGCCTGACGGATTTACGCTTGAATTTGACGAACCTCAGTGGGCAGCCACCCCAGGACAAAGCGCTGTGCTCTACCAAGGCGAAGTTTGCCTCGGCGGAGGCTTCATCAATCAAGTTCGGTTCAACGGGTAATCGCCTCAAATTCGACTGATATGAAAAACGGCCGCCTCCCTCTTGCAAAAGGAAAGCGGCCGTTGCAGAGACTAGCACTGACCTTGGACCTTAGTCCGCGATCTTCTGCTCTTGCTCAGACTTCTCCTTCGTCTCCGGAGAAAGCTGCATGAGCTTTAAATGCGCTTCATGCTCGGCACGCTTCTTCTTGGCAATCAAGTGGCCTACGACAATCACAAGCGCTGCGCAGCAAATGCTGAGCGGATAGTGCGCCATAAAGCTGAACTCCGGCCAATGCGTGGCGACATAGCCGTCGGATACGAGCATGCCACCCGCAATCCAGCCCAACAGACCGCCGCCGAAATAAATAATGATCGGGAAACGGTCGAGAAGACGAAGCACCACTTGGCTGCCGCAGACGATGAAAGGCACGGAAACCAGCAGGCCGAAGATAACAAGTAGCGTTTGATGCGCTTCATGCGCCTGCTGAGCCGCTCCAGCAATAGCAATCACGTTATCGAACGACATCACGAAATCGGCAACGATGATGGTCTTGATAGCGCCGAATAGCTTCTTACTGCCTTCGACTTTCTGATGCGCTTCGTAATCCGGTATCAACAGCTTGGTACCGATCCAAAGCAGAAGCAGACCGCCAATTACTTTCAGGAACGGCAGATTGAGAATCATCACTGCAAAAGTGATCAGCACCACGCGCAGAGCGATGGCGCCGGCCGTACCCCAGAAGATGCCTTTATTCCGCTGCTCATGCGGTAGATTCCGACAGGCCATAGCGATAACGACTGCATTGTCACCGCCGAGCAGCACGTCGATCATGATGATCTGGCCAACTGCGCCCCAATGCAGATTGACCAGAAGATCCCATATATATTCCACGGTAATTACTCCGAGGTTTTAGTTTGTGGAACGGCAGACCCCCAATGGCAGGCAGTCGGCCGATTCAACGCAGGCTTGAAACCCACGCCAAAGATTTGCCATATTTTAGAGAGCGTTATTCGTTCCTGCGCATAACAAACCAGGAGAGAAAACACGCAGAAGCGCCGCCAGCTATGCGCAATCAAAATGGAGAGCGCTCCTCATCTTCCGGCAGCGTCACCTCGCCGCGAAGCACTTGAAAGATTGCTGACATGCTGAAGCCTCGATAGGCCAGATAGCGGACCTGTTTCTCCCGTTCCTTCCAATTCTTCGGCAGCTCATCGTAGCGACGGCTCCACACACGATAGGCACGAAGAGCTTCAGGCTCTTCAAGCGATGCAACGGCATCTCGCGCCGTTTCCTCATCCACCCCCTTGAGCCGCAGCTCTCGCCGAATCCGCGCGTCGCCCATTCGGGGTGCAAAGCTTCTGGCACGCACGCTCGCATAACGCTCATCGGAAAGGAATCCCTTGGCTTCGAGATCGTCGAGCACGCTGTCAAGCGCTTCAATCGTCTCGCCCTCCTCCAGCGTCTTAAGTAGCTTGCGTCGCAGCTCTCGGCGAGAATATTCCCGTCGAGCCAGCGCGGCAACAGCGCGTGCCGAAAGCGGCGGACGCGGACGAGGCTGCCGGCCTGACGCCTCTGCACGCTTGCGCTTCGCCTCTCGGAAGATGCTGGGATCCGTGCAGATATCCCCGTCCACTTCAACAACCAAACCATCATCGCGCACGTAGCCGAGCGCTTCATCCGCCTGTGCCGCCGTCACAACGTCAAGCGGCGCGCTCGTCTGCATGCGTCTGACGCGGCGCAAAAGCCCCGGATCTCGACAAGTTTCCGCATCCATGCTCACTGTGAGTCCATCTTCGCGGACAAATTCCACAGCATCCGTCCCAATCGGCTTGCGCGACTTCTTTTTTACCGCTTTTGCTGCACCCGCCGGCTGAACGCTCTTCACTGGCGACTGAGGAAGCTCTGCAGACGCTATATGACGAGGATCAGCCTTCTTCGCCGCAACTTCAGAGGCCTCCTGAAACGCCTTGGGGATCGCTGCACGCTTGAGTTGAAGAGCTCTCAGAACATCTTGAGGACTCGAAATGAGCTTGGGGCCGTCAGCACGAGCCGATGCAGTCGAAGTCGTTACCTGAATGGACTGATGCCGCGAATCCATCGGACGGCTTTCCCTTGCACTCGACGCATTCGATTTAGCCGCACTCGGCTTCGGGAAGGGCTCGTCTTCAATAATGGGCGCCTGTGTCCAGGCAGGAGCGGAAGCCCCCACCTGCGGCACAGGGGAGCCGCCGTCAAGAATAAGTGCGCCTTGGGGAGGTTCGCCAAAGAGACGCTGTCGAAGCATTTCAGGGCTGTCAAGTCCTGGAATGGGAAGCTCGTCATCATCAAAAAGCGACGGTTCAGCATTGTGTTGCTGCGGCACACTCGCCTGCTTGTCACTCGGAGCCGAACGTGCCGGCGGTTCAACTGCCAGCCCCGGTTCGAGGTCCTTTTCTGTGAATATGGCTTCCATAGAACTGCGGCCTCAAAAAACAACTTGGCCGCGGCAGGACGGCCTGCCGCGGCTGACGCGCTCTGCCGGAATGCAGCAGAGACTTCTCCATTAAAGATCGAGATCCTCTTCCTCGTCGACTTCCACGGGAGGAACGCCTTCGCTGTCGTCGCTTGCGATATCGGCGTCGCTTACAGAAGAGATGGTGGAGAGATGCACGCCCTTGGCTTCTCGAATCTTCTTCTCTATTTCATCGCAAACCTCAGGATTGTCCTTGAGGTATGCACGTACATTCTCCTTGCCCTGCCCCAGACGCTGCCCGTTGTAGGAATACCAGGCTCCAGATTTCTCAATGATGTCGAGTTCAGTGCCGATATCAATGATTTCACCGAGCCGCGAAATGCCTTCTCCGTAAAGAATGTCGAACGACACCTGTTTGAACGGAGGTGCAACCTTGTTCTTCACAACTTTGACGCGCGTCTGATTGCCGATCACCTCATCGCCCTTCTTAATCGAGCCGATGCGGCGAATGTCAATGCGAACGGATGCGTAGAACTTGAGTGCATTGCCGCCCGCAGTCGTTTCAGGGTTGCCGTAGCCCCCGATCTTCATGCGAATCTGGTTGATGAAGATCACCATCGACTTCGTGCGCGTGATGTTGCCCGTCAGCTTGCGCAACGCCTGCGACATCAGACGGGCCTGAAGACCAGGGAGCGCTTCACCCATTTCGCCTTCAATTTCACTCTTTGGAGTAAGCGCCGCCACAGAGTCGACGACCACCAGATCGACTGATCCCGAGCGTACAAGCGCATCCACAATCTCTAGCGCCTGCTCGCCAGTGTCCGGCTGGCTGATGAGAAGATCCTTCAGGCTCACGCCAAGGCGCTCTGCGTAACTGATGTCAAGCGCATGCTCGGCATCAATGAAAGCACAGGTGCCGCCAATCTTCTGCATTTGAGCGATGACCGAGAGAGCGAGCGTCGTCTTACCGGAAGATTCCGGGCCGAAGACTTCAATGATGCGCCCCCGAGGCAGACCGCCGACGCCAAGCGCCAAATCCAGCGAAAGCGATCCTGTCGACACCGTATCAATATTCTCCGGCTGGGCGCCTTCTTCAAGGCGCATGATGGCCCCTTTACCGAACTGCTTCTCAATATTCGCCAGCGCGGTAGCTAACGCCTTTTTGCGCTCTTCGCCCTCGACACGCTGAGCGGGCTTGGCGCGCGTGGTGTTCTTCGTGGCCATATTCTTTGGCTCCTATCAAACTCTCTAAATCGGATGATTGCCAGCTGAGATTAGAGTATCTCTATCAACGCTGATTCACTAAAAGCAGACGGCAATTACAGGATCATTTTTTGAAACGATCGCAAAACAATGATCCACATCTCAATGATTATTCAAAGAATTTTTAAGTACAATCATCTTGACAAGCGAACAATAGCACGCAGAGAAGCTAAGAACAAGAGTTTCAGTGTTTAGTGGAAACCCTAACAATTGAGACAAGGGCTAAACGACGCTATCTCAAAATTTCTGACCGCTCATCCTATTTGCTCTTGACAAATTGAATTTCTTTCGGCAGAATTCTTTTCCTCAGTTGGACAATCCTCTGCTTGCGCGACTACGTCCTGTTTGCAAAGGGTCGTTAGCTCAGTCGGTAGAGCAGCGGACTTTTAATCCGTTGGTCGTGGGTTCGAATCCCGCACGACCCACCATTAAAGGTTGTTCAACAGAGATCAGCAGGTTGGGAACGTAGCTCAGTTGGTAGAGCAGCGGACTCTTAATCCGTCGGTCCAGGGT
>CAJKSP010000010.1 GCA_905202595.1 uncultured Sutterella sp. | reverse complement strand
ACTCGCGACCTCAACCATGGCAAGGTTGCGCTCTACCAACTGAGCTACTCCCGCACTGAGGAGGTAAATTTTACTGATTCTGGATGCGTTGTCAAGACAGCCTATGCATTTTTTTTTCATATGCAGCTTCCCGGCACGCGCCGCCCCGAAGAAAATCGTCCGCCGCATTCGCCTGCAGCAACAAAAAAGGCGCAGCCGAAGCTGCGCCTTTGTTTGACTTCTACCCCCTGCCGCAGCGGCATCAGGCACCGCTGCGACAAGCGTCGGCGTCGCCCTTAGAAGAGCGCGCAGACGAGGAAGCCGAGCACCACGCTGAACGCGATGGCGATGACGCCCGGGATGAAGAAGGCGTGATTGAACACGTACTTGCCGATGCGGGTCGTGCCCGTATCGTCCATCTGAACCGCGCCGAGCAGCGTCGGGTAGGTCGGCAGAACGAAGAGCGCGGAAACCGCAGCAAACGTCGCGACGAGCATATAGGAGTCGCCAGGATTGGCGGCCGTGATGCCGAGCGCCGAGACGACAGCCGGGGTGATCGCCTTCGCGGTCGCCGCCTGCGAGTAGAGGAGCATGGCCGCGCAGAAGAACACGACGGCGAGAAGCGCCGGATACTCAGCAACGGTGCTCGCAGCAAACTCCTTGATTTCGGTGGAGTGGCCGGACACAAAGGTGTCGCCGAGCCAGGCCACGCCGAGCACGCAGACGATGGCCACCATGCCGCTCTTGAAGACCGAGCTGTCAGCCACCTTGTTCACCTCGATCTTGCAGCAGATCGTGATCAGCATGCCGACGAGCAGCATCAGGCTCATGATCGCGGCGTCGCGGCCGACGATGACGTTCTCAATGAGGCCGACAGCCGGCGAAATCGCCGAGGCATACAGCACGACAAGGATGACGCCGATGAGGAAGATCAGGACGGAGAGCTTGGCATGCGGCTTGAGCTCGCTCTTGACCTCGCCCGTAGCGGCCTTGACGAGGCCCTTGGCGACGCGTTCTTTGTAGACCGGGTCGCTGTCGAGATCCATGTTGCTGATGATCGTCATGACGAAAGCCGTGAGCATGCAGCCGACAAACGTCGTCGAGATCCAGATGCCGAGCAGCGCCGGATAGGACCAGCCGAAGGGTTCGAGCACGCCGCTCATGTAAATCACGGCTGCGGACACAGGCGACGCCGTAATGGCGATCTGCGAGGCGACAACGGCGATGGAGAGGGGAACGCACGGACGAATGTGCTGCTCCTTGGCGACTTCAACGATCACAGGGATCATCGAGAAGGCCGTGTGGCCCGTGCCGGCAAAAATCGTCAGAACATACGTGACGATCGGAGCGAGGTAGTTGATGTGCTTCGGATTGGAGCGAAGAACGCGTTCAGCAATGCGGACGAGATAGTCCAAGCCGCCGGCCAGCTGCATCGCAGAAATGGCCGAGATCACCGAAGCGATGATCAGAATCACGTCCCACGGGATGTTGCCCGGCTTCATGCCGAGGCAGAGCCCCAGGATGATGACGCCGGCGCCGCCGGCATAGCCGATGCCGATGCCGCCGAGACGGACGCCCAAAAAGATCGCGCCAAGGAGCACGATGATTTGGAGAATGAGCATGAGATCCATGTTGCCTCCGTTGAGTCATGAGGAGGCATTCCTGGCTGTCGGCGACGCGCAGGATCCGCTTGAAGCGGCGTGGTCATCGCCGTCGAACAAGAATGCGAGCGGACCCTCCTTTGGTCGAAGGAGGGCGCATCATGCGCTGCCCGATCTCTGCTCATCCGCATTGTCCGCAGCCTCAAAGGCCAAATGCACGTCCAATGAAGATGGAGTCATGCCGGGCAACAGCTGACTTCCGCTTTGGTGGTGGTATCGGCGCCTCCGTCTGGATCGGGCGGAAGCGCCGCCTTTTTTATGCCGCAGCCTCGGTCATTGCCGGGCCGTCAGTCATTTATTTTTTATTGCCCTTTGGCTTCGAGAATTACATCTCGAACTTCGGGTTGATGAGATTGTCGTACGTGAAGATCTCATCCCACTGCTGCTGCGTGATCATCTTCTTCTCGTCGACGAGAAGCTGATGCAGCGACTTGCCAGTGAGGAAGCCTTCGCGGGCGATGTTGGCGCAGGGCTTGTAGCCGAAATGCGGCTTCAGAACCGTGATGATGCCGAGCGAGCCCATGACGAGATCCTTGCAGCGGTCAGCGTTGACGACGATGCCGTCGACGCACTTCTCGCGAAGCGCGATGCAGGCGTTCGTCAGAACCTTCATCTGGGTGTAGACGGCGAACGAAATCACCGGCTCCATCACGTTCAGTTCGAGCTGGCCGGCCGAAGCGGCGAGCATGACGGTCTGGTCAAGGCCGATCGCGAGGAAGGACGCCTGGTTGGTGACTTCCGGAATGACGGGGTTGACCTTGCCCGGCATGATCGAGCTGCCAGGCTGGAGCTGCGGCAGAACGATTTCAGAGAGGCCGCAGCGCGGGCCGGAGGCGAGGAGGCGCAGGTCGTTGCAGACCTTCGTCAGCTTGACCGCAAGGCTCTTGCAGGCCGACGAGATGGCGACATAGGCGCCGCAGTCGGAGGTCGCGCCGATGAGGTCGTCGCTGTTCTTGAAGTCGATGCCGGTGATTTCGGCGAGGTGCTTGACGGCGAGAGCCGGATAGTCCGGATGAGCCGTCACGGACGTGCCGATGGCGGTGGCGCCGAGGTTGACCGTCTTCAGATGCTTCTGCGCATCCTTGATGACTTCGATTTCATCCTTGATCGTGGAGCCCCAGCCATGGAATTCCTGACCCATGGACATCGGAACGGCGTCCTGCAGGTGGGTGCGGCCCATCTTGAGCACGCCGGCGTTCTTTTCAGCCTGCTTGTAGAAGCTTTCAACGAGCTCCTCAACGGCCTTGAGCATCTGGTTGCTGCGAAGAAGCATCGCAAGATGCAGAGCGGTCGGATACGTGTCGTTCGTCGACTGGCCGAAGTTCGCATGGTCGTTCGGGGAGACCTTCTTGTCGCCCTTCGGAAGGCCCATGTGCTCGCAAGCGAGGTTGCAGATCACTTCGTTGCAGTTCATGTTCACCGACGTGCCGGCGCCGCCCTGGAGCCAATCGGTGACGAACTGATCGCGATACTTGCCGGCGATGAGCTGATCGCAGGCCCAGATGAGGCCGTCAGCCACGTCGGCCGGAATGCAGCCGAGCTCCTTGTTGGCCATCGCGGCGGCCTTCTTCACATAGCCGAAGGCGATCGGGAAGTAGGCATCCTGGCTCATCGACATTTCGGTGATGTGGAAGTTGTGCGTGGCGCGCGTGGTCTGAACGCCGTAGTACACATCATCAGGGATCTCAAGAGAGCCCAGGAAGTCGCTTTCAATACGGGACATTTGGATTTGCTCCTCATAGATGCAGGCGAGCGCCCCGGAAAGAGCCGGCGCAGCGCGCCTAAGGGAATCGGCCGTCGCCGCCACGCGCATTCGTCAAAAGAAAAAAGCGCGTTGGTCAGGCGGCAGACAGTCGGTATTGCAAAAAAGGCCGCCTTCTGCGTATCTACGCAGAGATACTTAAGAAGGACGGCCTTTTCTTAAAGCAGTTAAATATTACTGCTTAATCGGCTTGATGGGAATAGCCTTTTTGTGTGCGGCGTGAGGCTGCACCTTGTCGTAATTGCTGATGCCCTGCTCAGCCATCTTGCGACGGATGAAGGCGATCTGCGTCTTGAGCGGCAGATCCTTCGGGCAGAAGTCATGGCAGGCCAGGAGGGACATGCAGCCGAAGACGCCCGACTCGTCGCCGATCACTTCGTAGTAGTCGGCGTCATTGCGGTCGTCGCGCGGGTCGAGGCGGAAGCGGGCGATCTTGTTGATGCCCACGGCGCCCACGAAGTCCGGACGGATGCGGACCGTGCCGCAGCCGGCGATGCAGCAGCCGCACTCGACGCAGCGGTCGAGAACGTAGATGTCTTCTGCAAGCTGCGGATCCATCGGCTCTTCCTTCTTGCGAAGGTCGACTTCCTCTTCCTTCATGTGGACCCACGTTTCCATGCGCTCGGACATGTTGCGCATCCACTTGCCGGTGTTGACCGACAGGTCGCCGATCAGTTCGAAGGCCGGCAGCGGCGCGAGCGTGAACTCGGTCGGCAGATCCTTCGTCAGCGTGCGGCAGGCCAGACCCGGCTTGCCGTTGATCATCATGGCGCACGAGCCGCAAATGCCCGCGCGGCACACGAAGTCGAACTGCAGGGTCGGATCCTGGTGGTCGCGAATGTCGTTGAGCGCGATGTAAAGCGTCATGGAATCGGCTTCTTCGAGCTCATAGGTCTGCATGTGCGGAACGCTTTCAGGATCCTGCGGGTTGTAGCGCAGAATGCTGATCTTGAGCAGACGATGCTTGCCCGTCGAGACCGGGGCGGCAGCAGCCTGGTTGTTGGTTTCTTGGCTCATTTACAGCTCCAAAATTAGTCCTTCAGGGGTTCGTCAATGCGTTCGTTCTTGCCGCGCAGACGCTTCGGGAGAAGATCCTGGTACGGCATGATGGCGTTCTGGATTTCGAAGCGATCCTTGCCTTCTGCTTCCATGCGGGCGCGGATTGCGTCGATTTCCTGCTGGCGCTTGGCCGATTCCGGATTTTCGATGTAATTCTTGACACCGTAGCCGCGGAATCCCGGGGGAAGCTCCATCTTGCTGATGTCAAGATCCTGATAGGCAAGCGTCGGGAGCGTATCGCCGGGCTTCCAGTAGGCGAGCGTGCGCTTCATCCAGTGGAGGTCGTCGCGACGCGGGAAGTCTTCGCGGAAGTGAGCGCCGCGGGACTCCGTGCGGGCCAGAGCGCCACAGGCGACCGTGAGGGCCACGCGCAGCATCTTCTGGGTGCGATAGGCATAGACGAGTTCGGGGTTGTTGCCCACAACGTCCTTGACCGGAACCTGGAACGACTTCTTGTAGAGCTCCTCGAGTTCGTTGACGGCTTCCTGCATGTCGTCGCCGCGGCGGAAGATGCCGACCTTCGTCGTCATGATTTCCTGCATGCGGGTGCGCAGCTTCACCGCATCTTCCGAGCCCGTGTTGGAGGTGAAGCTCTTCAGGCGAGCCTCTTCCTTGTGCAGAGCGTCGTAGATGAGCGAGGTCGGGATGTCGATGCCGTTCTCAGGCTTGTCGCAGAAGTCGGCGATGAATTCGCCGACGATCATGCCGCCGACGACGGTTTCAGCCACGGAGTTGCCGCCGAGGCGGTTGAAGCCGTGCATATCCCAGCAGGCGGCTTCGCCGGCAGCGAAGAGGCCCTTCATGCCGATCGATTCGCCCGTCGGCTTCGTGCGGATGCCGCCCATCGTGTAGTGCTGGGCCGGACGCACAGGAATCCATTCCTTCGTCGGGTCGACGCCGAGGAAGTAGTGGCAGATTTCGTAGACTTCGCGAAGCTTGTGCTTGATGTGATGTTCGCCGAGGAGCGTGATGTCAAGCCAGAGGTGCTCGCCGTAGCGGCTCTTGACGCCCTTGCCCTGAGCAATGCGCTCTTCCATGCGGCGGGAAACCACGTCGCGGGAAGCCAGCTCCTTCTTTTCCGGCTCGACGTCCGGCATGAAGCGGTAGCCGTCGGAGTCGCGCAGCAGGCCGCCGTCGCCGCGGCAGCCTTCCGTCACCAGAATGCCGGCCGGGAAGATGCCCGTCGGGTGGAACTGAATGGCTTCCATATTGGAGAGGGGCGCAACGCCCGTCTCGAGCGCGAGGTCATAGCCCGTGCCTTCGCAGATCACGGCATTCGTCGTGACGCGGTAGAGGCGGCCGGCGCCGCCCGTGCCGATGGCGGTTGCCTTGGCCACGTAAGCGCAGAGCTCGCCCGTGATCAGATCGCGGACGATGGCGCCGTAGCAACGCTTGCCGTCATGAATGAGAGAGAGCGCTTCGACGCGTTCAATGACCGGCACATGCTCGGCGATGATGCGGTCGGAAACGACATTGAGCATTGCGTGGCCCGTGCAGTCCGAGACGTAGCACGTACGCCACTTCTTCGTGCCGCCGAAGTCGCGCTGAGCGATCAGGCCGGCCGCTTCCTTGCGCTCCGTAATCGTGACCTTCTGGCCGTTGATGATCACCTGACGGTCGCCCGGGGTGATGCGGGACCAGGGGCAGCCCCAAGCGGCGAGCTCGCGCACGGCCTTCGGGGAGGTGTTCACGAACATGCGGACCACTTCCTGGTCAGCGCCCCAGTCGGAGCCGCGAACCGTATCGGCGAAGTGGATGTCCTCGTTGTCGCCTTCGCCCTTGATCACGTTGCCGAGCGAAGCCTGCATGCCGCCCTGAGCGGCCTTGGAGTGGCTGCGCTTCGGGGGAACGAGCGAGAGGACGATCGAATCGTGCCCGCGGCGCTTGGCCGCAACGGCCATACGGAGACCCGTCAGGCCGCCGCCGATAACCAGCACGTCGGTGTAGATGATTTTCATAAACGATTTTCCTAGGAAATCCCGCTGATAAGCGGGAGGAAAAGGGCTTCGCAGCCCCTCCAGTCTTACAACTCGCCCTCGCGGGCTCTCCCGTTGACGCCGTCCGCCGCCGCTTGCTTCCTGAACGGGAAGCATTCCGAAGCAAAGCGGGGTGCTCTCTGCTTCGGGGCTTGAGCGCTTAGGCCGGTGCAGTCCCTTTTAGAAGCCGTAAAAGCAGCCTCTTGGGCGGACTGAAGACTAGCCGCCGAAGCGCCGAAACGCAGCAGCGGGCTCGCATTCCCGGAAAGCCGAAGGGCCTCTGCGCAGACATAAGGCTGCGCCGAGGCGTCTCGGCTCCCCCGTCCAATTTCACCTGAGTCGCCGTTCTCCCTGGCGGCTCAGGACAACTAGACGGATATTTCTGACGCAGCGCTCGCGCGCGGCATCTTGCAAATTTGTCGAAGAGCGCATCCGCAAAAGTGATAGGGAGTAGACAGCGCATCTAAGACCTTCTGCTTAGAAGTTTAAAAGCTTCAACGCAGGATTTCGATGCTTTTGAACAATTCCATCCCTAAAAATAAGCATTTCTGCTTATTTTCTTCGACAGTCTTGCTGGCTGTTTTGCTCGCCTTCACCAGGAGGCGCTGAACGACGCGCGCAGTGTAGCGGCAGAAACTCCGACAACTATATCAGGAGAAACCCGAGGTACTACCCCAAAAATTGATATATACCCCCACGGCTTTGATCCAAATCGAGTTGACATCGCAGTGAATACTACTTTTCATATATATCAACAAATTGAGGAAGATTTACCCGCCGGCGACCCCATGAGGGTCCCGTCCGACAGATCTACCTCCTAAAGAATAGGTGACAACCCTCATTCAAGTCTACGAAACAAAACGCCGAAGCCAATCGACTTTTCTGGACAAAACTAGCTATTTGTTCGTAGAAGATCGAAGCAGGCCGCAGGACGGCCGCTCCTTGAGGCAGCCAAGCGGCTTCAGCGCAAATCGTCTGGCACTCAGTCCTTTCAAGGCGGCGGTGCGGACAATCCCGCCCTTGCTCATCCGCTTCCCCTATGGAAATTTAAAAGCCCATAGAATGTAGGCATCCGCTTCATTGAGGACGGCTTCTTGCGCCGCCTCTTACTTAAGGAGGACACGCCCATGCCCAGCCAGATCATTTCCACGCCTGCAGCGCCGGCTGCCATCGGCCCCTACAGCCAGGCCGTTCTCTGCGGCTCGACGCTCTACTGCTCGGGCCAGATCGGCCTCGTTCCCGAAACGGGCGCGCTGGCCGCCGGACTCGACGCACAGGTCCGTCAGGCCTTTTCCAATCTCAAGGCCGTCATTGAAGCGGCCGGCGGCTCGCTCGCCAATGTCGCCAAGCTCACGCTCTTTCTCGCCTCCATGGATGACTTCGCCCGAGTGAACGACATCATGAAGGAGTACTTCGAGGCGCCCTTCCCGGCCCGCTCCTGCTTTGCCGTCGCTGCGCTGCCGAAGGGCGCGCTTTTTGAAGCCGAAGCCGTCGCCTACCTCGGCTGAGAGCGAGACCTCTTCCCCGCTCGGAGCCATTTCGCATGACGGCAGCCCCCCAAACCGGCGGCTCGGCGCCGACGGATGCGCGAAGCGCCCGACGCGCCGGCCTCATCCGACAAGGCAAGCTGGCGCCGCTCCCCGAGCGGCTTGCCAAGCTCGGCCTTGTTTCAGACTGGGACTTCGCGCTGCATCTTCCGCTTCGCTACGAAGATGAAACGCACATCACGCCCATCGCCGAGCTGCAAGCCGGCGAGCCCGCTCAGATCCAAGGCCGCGTGACGTCGCTGCGCTTCGTCGCCACGTCGCGCGGACAGATTCTGGACGGCTCGATCGACGACGGATCCGGCTCGCTGGAAATCGTCTTCTTCCGCTACTTTCCCAATACGGAGCGGCAGCTCAAGCCTGGAACGACTGTGCGGCTCTACGGCGAGCCGCGTCCGCGCTATCAGGGGTTCGGACTGCAGATGACGCACCCGAAGGTGCGTCCCGTCATTGAAAGCGCAGAAAGCCTGCCGAGCTCGCTCACGCCCGTCTACCCCCTTGGTGAAGGCATTCAGCAGGCCTGGCTCCGCAAGCGCATCGCCCGGGCGCTTCTTGACTTGGCCGGCACAGAAGACCTCGTACCGGAAGCCATCACAAAGCGTCTCGGACTTCCCGGACTCAAGGAATCGCTCGAATACCTCCATCATCCGCCCTCCGGCGCAAGCGCCGCGGCCCTGGCCGACCGGACAGATCCGCACTGGGAGCGGCTCAAGTTCGACGAGCTCCTTGCGCAGCAAATCACGCTGCGCGAGACGCGCCTGCTTGCCGCACAGGACCGTGCGCCCAAACTTGAAGCGCCTGCCGGCCCTTCTCTCATCGCCCGCTTTCGCGAGGCCCTTCCCTTTTCGCTCACGAATGCGCAGGAGCGCGTCTGGCGGGAAGTAGCCGCCGACTTAGCTGCAGAGCGCCCCATGAATCGGCTGGTGCAAGGCGACGTCGGCAGCGGCAAGACGGTCGTCGCCGCCTTGGCGGCTCTGCGAGCCGTCGAATCCGGCTGGCAGGCTGCCTTGATGGCACCGACGGAAATCCTCGCCGAGCAGCATTTTTCCAAGATTGCCGCTTGGCTCAAGCCCCTCGGCATCGAGGCCGCCTGGCTCACCGGCCGGCAGAAGGCCGCCGAGCGCCGCGAAAATCTCGAGCGGATCCGTTCGGGCGAGGCCGCCATTGCGATCGGCACGCACGCCCTGATTCAGAAAGGCGTGGAGTTCCATCGCCTTGGACTCGCCATCATCGACGAGCAGCACCGCTTCGGCGTCGCCCAGCGCTTGGCGCTCCGATCGGCCGCCGAAGCCATGAAGCCTCATCTGCTCATGCTCTCGGCGACGCCCATCCCCCGCACGCTCGCCATGAGCTACTTGGCCGACGTCGACGTCTCCGTCATTGACGAGCTGCCGCCGGGCCGCACGCCGGTGACGACCAAAACCGTTCGGATTGACCGGCGCGCCGACGTCATCTCTGTTGTGCGCCGCATCGTGGACGAAGGCCGTCAGGCCTACTGGGTCTGCCCCCTCATAGAAGAAAGCGAAGCGCTCGATCTGACGCCCGCGGTGCAGTGCGCGGACGAGCTCAAGGCCGCTCTGTCGGGCCTCGAAATCGGCCTTCTCCACGGCGCGCTGCCGCCGGAAGAGAAGGAGCGCGTGATGTCGAGCTTCGCTTCCGGCAGCATCGACGTCCTTGTTTCAACCACCGTCATTGAAGTCGGCGTCGACGTTCCCAACGCCACGCTCATGGTCATTGAGCACGCCGAGCGCTTCGGACTCGCGCAGCTCCACCAGCTCCGAGGCCGCGTCGGCCGCGGCGCTGCGCGCAGCGCCTGCATCCTTCTCTATGACCCCAAGCTCTCGCCAGAAGGCAGAGAGCGGCTTCGCATCATCCGCGAAACCACGGACGGCTTCGAAATCGCCCGGCGCGATCTCGAGCTGCGCGGTCCGGGCGAATTTCTCGGCGAGCGGCAGTCCGGCATGCCACTCCTGCGGTTTGCTGATCTAGAAACCGACGGCGCGCTCCTTGCCGCTGCGCGGGATGCTGCGGCCGAGCTCCTCAAGAGCGATCCCGAACGGGCAAGACGCCACGCCCAGCGATGGTTTCAAGCCAAAGCCGACTTCCTAGGCGCCTGACCGCCGTCTTTTCGCCGACCCCATTCTTCACCCTCTTTTCAATTCCTCATCGCCAGCTGCCATGACACTCACTGAACTCAAATACGTGATCGCCGTCGCCCGCGAACGCCACTTCGGACGCGCGGCGGAGTCCTGCGGCGTGAGCCAGCCCTCTCTCTCCGTAGCCGTTAAAAAGCTCGAAGACGAGCTGGGCGTCTCCATCTTCGAGCGCCGCTCCACGGACATCGCACTCACGCCGATCGGCCAGGAAATCGCCTCTCAGGCCACGAAGGTCGTCGAAGAAGCGCGCCGCATCGCGGAAATTGCTCGCCAGGGCCGCGATCCGCTTTCCGGTCCGCTGCGCCTCGGCGTGATCTATACGATCGCGCCCTACCTCCTGCCGTCTCTCATCCGCGAGATGTCGCACGATGCACCCCGCATGCCTCTCATTCTCGAGGAGTCCTTTACGACGGAGCTCCTCAACAAGCTCAGAACCGGCGCGCTTGATGCCGCCATCATGGCAGACACGATTTCAAACACCGGCTTTCTTACGCAGGAGCTCTATGAGGAGCAGTTCGTCGTCGCCGTCCCCGCGCATCATCCCTGGGTGAACCGCAACTACGTCAGCACCGAAGAGCTCAAGGACCAGACCATGCTCCTGCTCGGGGCCGGCCACTGCTTCCGCGACCAGATCCTCGGCGTCTGCCCAGATCTCGCGCGCTTCAACGTGACGGCAAGCGACGTGCAGCGCACGGTCGAGGGCTCGAGCCTGCAGACGATCTGCCACATGGTGGCGCAGGGCCTCGGCATTACCGTGCTGCCGGCTTCGGCCGTGCCCTACCTCTACGGACTCTCCAAGTACGTGAAGGTGATCCCCTTCAAGACCCCCGCGCCCACGCGCAAAGCGCTTCTCGTTTGGCGCAAGAGCTTCCCGCGCAAGGATGCCATTGATGCGCTCATCGGCTCCATGAAGAAGGTGCGTCTGAACGGCTGCCTGCCGGCGCTGGAGGCCGAGCCTGTCCTGCGCTAGCGCGCAGCGCTGAAGCGCGTGCATCGCACCCGCCTCTTCCCGGAAGAGGCGGGCTTTCTTTTTTTTGAGTGAGAGGCTTCTCGGGGCCTTCAAACCCGCTCGCGCTTCCGCGCAAACCGTCTGAGGCCGCTATGCTTGAAAGCATCGGCTTTTCGGCCGCCATTCAGTTTCCGGAGGCATCCTTCGACATGGTCCAGCCCAATAACGACACGGCGCCCGCGCAGTCAGGCGACAAGCATGCTGGCGCCAAGCAGCGCTCATCCAGCCGACAGAACAAGCGAATTGCGGCCTTCATGCAGCACGCAGCCAGTCGCTTCAACCTCACCTTTCAGGAGCGCATCGACCTCATCGTGCGCATCCTGCTCATGGTGGTCGTCGCCTGGGGGTGCTACCTCGTCGTGAGTCCCTTCCTCACAGCGATCCTGATTGCCGCCGTGCTCGCCGTGGTCACCTGGCCGATCTTCGAGAGAATGCGCACGTCCTTCGGCAAATCCGCCACGCCGGCCGCCGTGCTGATGGTGCTGCTCATCATCGTGGTCTTTCTGATCCCGTTCTCCTTCGTGCTCGTCGTGGTCGCGCAGCAGGTGCCCAAAGCCGTCTCCCTCGTCGTCTCCTGGGTGAAGGATCCGATGCCGGTGCTTGACGTTGTGAACGATCTGCCCTATGTCGGCGGCTGGCTTCACGAGCAGCTCCTCGCGATGATTGATCCGGCCACTTTTGCGCAGACGGTGCAGAAGATCTTCGATCCGGTATCCTCGGCGGTTCTGAACGCGGCGCTTGACGTGAGCAGCGGCGTCGTTCAGCTCGCGCTGGTGACCTTCATCGTCTTCTTCTTTTATCGGGACGGCGCCTGGTTCGCAGACCGCATCCGAGAGCTCGTCGAGCGCGTGAGCGGCGGCATCGCTTCGGAAATTACCGGCATTCTCATCAATACGACGCGTTCAGTCGTCTTCGGCATCATCGGCACGGCCATCGGCCAGGGCATCGTCGCAGGCATCGGCTTCTGGATTGCCGACGTGCCTGGCATGCTGCTTCTCTCGGCCACAGTCTGCCTGCTCTCCTTCATCCCGGTAGGACCTCCTCTCGTCTGGATTCCCGTGGCAGCATGGCTTTACTCCAAAGGCGACACCGGCATGGCGGTCTTCATGGTGCTCTGGGGCACATTCGGCATTTCGAGCGTCGACAACTTTCTCAAGCCCCTTCTCATTGCACGAGGCTCGACGCTGCCCCTGGCGCTCATCTTCCTCGGCGTCTTCGGCGGCGTGCTTGCCTTCGGCTTCCTCGGCCTGATCCTGGGGCCGCTCCTCCTCGCCATCGGCGTGTCGCTCTTCCAGAACTGGCTGAAGCGCCCTGTCGCCAAGCTCGCTTCGGCTGTGAGCGCAGCTGAGGCCGGCGCAGAAGACGATGAAAAAACCGCCCTGATTCAGGATTCTCCGCATGAAGCGGCCGCTGAGCGCCGCAATGCGCCGAAACAAAAGCCTCAGCCGCCAAGCCAAGTCTGAGCAAATCAGTTTTTATATCGGAAAGGCGCGCCTGCAGAATATGCGGCGCGCCTTTTTATGCGGAACCCATGCTCGGCCGACTGTCTGAAGCATCCCGGCTCCCTCGCCTCTCCTTGCCTGGCGGCCGACGCTTCAGCAGCCCGATCAGATGCTCTTCTTAACGCCGTTCGCCTCGCGGTCAGAATGAACGCGCTGCGACAGACAGTCGATCAGAAGCACAGCTGCCGGCAGACAATGCCTATTTCAAAACAACAAGAAGCCCGCTCAGACAGGCATCTGAGCGGGCTTCTGAACCGAATCTGCCGAAGCGCCTCCCTAAAAGAGGCTTTCGGCAGCAAGCCGTCTATGGCTAGACCATGATGAGCGCCACGACAATCGTCGCAATGAACATCGGAATGGCCGTGCGCTTGATGACCTCAATCGGGCTCACCATCGCAATGCCGGAAACGAGAATCGTCACGCCGGCGAGCGGAGAGGCCGTGCGGCCGGCAGCGCCCGTGAGGAACGCAAGGCCGCCGAGGCTTTCAATCGTCATGCCGAAGTCCTTGGCATGCGGCGTCACCGTCTCATTGAAGGCAAGCGTCGCAGCGTCGCCGGAACCCGTGATCACGCCCATGAAGAACGGCCCAAGGGAGCCGCCCCAGCGGGCGATGTCGTTCGATTCCTTCAGCGCATTCACGAACGTGTCGATGAGGCCGGCAGACTTAAGGCCGGCGGCAAACACGCCTGCCGCAATGATGATGCCCATCACATCGGCATAGCCCTTGCCCGTGCCAGCGAAGAATTCCTTCGTGAACTTCTCAGGATTGGTGCGGGCCAGCGCGAGCGCAATCACAGCGCCGAGCACCATGGCCTGAGCAACGCCCATCTTGATGAACGGCACCCAGAGATTGCCGACCACAAGGATCGTGATCGGGATGAGCGGCACAAGCGCGAGCAGCGGGCTCGGCTTGAAGTCGTCCATCTTCGAGAGCTTCGACTCGTCGACCTTGGCGTTCTTGTCGCCCTTGCCGTCGCCGAGGATGAGGCAGCAGATGAAGGTGCCGACAACGCCGAAGGCACCGATGAGCAGCGAGTACGGCGCATGCGTGCCGATGAAGGCCATGACGTCAATGTGAGCCATGTTCGCCACGAACGGATTGTGCGACGTGCCCGGCGAAAGGTACGAGCCGATCGTGCCGGCGAGAACCGCAGCGGCAGCGCCGGCGGGCTTGATGCCAGCGCGAAGCATGACCGGGATGAGGGTCGAACCCACAGCCGCAGCGCAGCCCGCAGCAGACGGAATGGCGATGTTCACGAAGAACGTGATCACCGTGCAGATCGGGATGAGGAACACGCCGAGCCCGCGAATCGGTGCGGACAGGTAGTACACGAGCGAGCGGTCAGCGTTCGTGAGCTTGGCAACAAACGCAAAGCCCATGGACGCGCAGATCGCCATCACGAGCGAGCTGTTCGTCATCGACTTCGCAAAAGCGTTAAGTCCGCCGATCAGATCCCATGAGACCAAGCAGAGGATGAGGCCCGATCCAATCAGGACAAGACGGGTTTCATACCGCTTGATCAGACCGTAGATGACCGCAAGGATCATCACGACGGCGATCCATTGAGTAATGCCCATTCGAAGATCTCCTATGTCTTCCAATATTGCTTTTAATGGCCGCGTCTGTCCCGTCTTGTAACGAAACGTCACGGCCCCGTCATTATGCAGGAAGAGCTCCGTCTCGTCTCCCTGATTTTCCCCATTGCAACATGATCTAGAGTGAGCGAACGGATACAAAAAAGCCGCTCCGGAAGAGCAAGCTCCGAGAGCGGCTTCAGATTTGCGCCGCCGCAAGGCAAAGCGGCGCGCTGCCGGTCAAATCTTGAAAACTTCGCGGCGGTAGTGCTTGAGCTCGCTGATCGAGTCCCGAATGTCGGAAAGCGCCTGATGCTTCGTAAGCGACCGGCCGACGTACACCTTGTCGGGGGCCCAGCGGCGGCAGAGCTCCTTAATGGTCGAAACATCGATCGAGCGGTAGTGGAACCAGCGCTCCATCTCCGGGAGCCATCGCGCCATGAATCGGCGGTCCTGCCCGATCGTGTTGCCGCACATCGGACTCTTTCCCTCGGGGACAAAGCGGCGGAAGACATCAATGAAGATGCGCGCGCACTCGCGCTCGTCAATCTCGCTCTCGGCCGAGCGCTCGACCAGGCCCGACTTCGTGTGCGTTTCCGTATTCCAGGCATCCATGCCGGCGAGAATGGCGGGCGACTGATGAATGGCGACGACCGGACCCTCATGCAGAATATTGAGGTTCTTGTCCGTGATGATCGCCGCCACCTCCAGCACGCGGTTCACCTCGGGCTGCAGCCCCGTCATCTCCATATCAATCCAGATGAGGTTGTCGTCCGCATAGGACGGATCGCGCTCGCTGGCAGCCATGTCTCGTGCTCCTTCGGGATATTGAATAGAACGCTGCAGCCGAAAGGCCGCATTTAACGGAGCCGGCCGCTGCAAAGCACTCATTCTAGTTCGCAATCGCCGATAATCGCTCATTCAGCGCTCGGCCCGCTTGCCTGCAGCAGCCCTCAAAGCGCGCCCGTCCCGGCTTGTGCCGCCATACTTCTCGCCGCCACGCTCCTTCATGACTCTCACTGCGAGCAACATCGAACACGGCTTTCTCGCGCTTCTGGCGCTGTCGCTTCTGCTGGAGTGCGCTCTCACGATTCTGCATACGCACGCAGCGGAGCGCGCCCGCGAAATGCTGCCATCCCGCTTTGAAATGAAGCTCTCGCTGGCTGCTCATCAGAAAGCCGCCGACTACACGGTCGATCTGGCGCAGGCGCAGCTGCTGCAGAGCTTTGCGGGCGCCGGCGCCGCACTTCTCCTCACCTACGGACAGGGCCTCACAGTCATTGCCGCCTTCATGGGTGCGCTTTTCGACAACTCGATTGCCGCACAGTGGGGAACCATCGCCGCGGTGACGCTCTTTCTGGCGCTCGTCGACTTTCCCTTCAGCTGGCATCTTCGCTGCCGCATTCCGCAGCAGTACGGCTACCTCGGCCAGAGCGAGCGCGCTTGGCTCGCCCGACGCGCCAAGGAAACGCTTGCCGGGTGGCTGATCGAGCTGCCGCTCATCGCCGTTCTGCTCGCCTGTCTCGAAGCGGCCGGCGAGCGCTGGTGGCTCGTCGGCTGGGCGCTCTGGTGCGCCTACCTCTTGTGGCGCTGGAAAGTGCAGAGCGTCCAAGGCATTTTCTGGGGCCGGCGCGCCGAACCCGTCGCAGATCCGGCCGCGCGGCGCATGGTGGCGGACTTCCTCGCCTCGATCGGCATGGAGATGAAGGATTTCGTCATCATGACGCGCCCTGCAGGATGGCAGCATTCGCATGTCGTTCTGGCCGGCTGGGGCCGCAGGCGGACCGTCATCGTCTTTGCCGGCGCGGCAGCGAAGCTCTCGCGCGAAGAGCTCCTTGCGCTCATCGCGCATGACTGCGGCCACGCCCGACACGGTCATCCGTGGCTTCGCATTCTTCTCTTTGCCGCCGCCGGCTGGTGCGTCTTCCGCTTTGCCGGCTGGGGCTCGATCAACGACGACTTCTTCGAGGGCTTCGGCTTCTCGCCCTATGTAACGCTCGCGCGCGAAGGCTCGCATGCCGGCTTCGTCATCGCCGTCGCCATCGCCGTCTTTCCAATTCTCTTCTACCCGCTTCGGCCGCTGGTGAATCTCTTTGCCCGGCAGATGCAGTATGACGCCGATGCGTATGCCGCCAAGCACGTCGGCGGCAATGCCCTCATCCGAGCGCTGGTGAAGCTTCACCGCGACTACGCGACGACGCTTGCGCCTTCGCGCCTCTTTTCGCTCTTTCACTACCGCCGCCCCCATGCCGGCATGCGGGTGGCCGCGATCATTTCGCTCGCCGAGCGCGGAAAGATTTCGCTTGACGGGCCTTCAGCCTCGCCGCCCTTTGACATGACGCCTTACCTCGAGCCGGGACTGCCGCCGGACAAGCAGCCTGTCGTCATGCCGTCTGCGAGCCGATCCCGCGGCGGATCCGCCCCAGAGGCCGGCGGCCACGAGGCTCTCAGCGAAGAGCCGCTCTCAAAGGGGTTGCCGGACGAAGAGGCGCTGCCGCCCGAAGCCTGGCTCGGCGAGGATGCGACGCCCGCCGCTGAAGGCGCTTCGGCGGGCGCGGCAGTTGACGGCGCTGCGGCAAACCCGAAAGAATCCGCATCGGCGCCCTCTCTTCGCGCGAGGGCCGAACCAGACGCAGGCGGCCAGGCAGATGCCGCCCAGGCGCCCTCGAACCCTACAGCACATCAGGAGCCCAGTTCACATGGCTAAGCGTCGAAGCGCTGAACGGCCGCGCACAGAAGCGCCGCAGACGGAGCGCGACATTCCGGGCTTTACAGGCCGCGTCACCGCCTCGCACGGCCGGCACTTCTTCGTGACGACGGCAGAGGGCGAACGCATTGAAGCGCATCGCCGCGGCAAGAAGGGCGACGTCGTCGTAGGCGACGTCGTGCGCTGCACGCCCGCCTCATCGGGCGTTGCCGCCATCGAAGCCATCGAGCCCCGCCGCTCGCTGCTCTACCGCTCTGACGAATGGCGCACCAAGTCGCTTGCCGCCAATGTCGATCAGGTGGCGGTCGTCTTCGCCTCCCGCCCGAGCTTCAATCCGTGGTTCATCTGGAAGGCGCTCCTTGCGGCGCACGAAGCAGGCATTCCGGCGCTTGCCATCCGCAATAAGTGCGACCTCGCCGAGGATGCGGAAAAAGCCGCCGCTGAAGCCGCTCGGCTTCGCGGGCTCGGCATTGACGCGCTCGAAATCTCTGCCGAAGGCGATCCGGCAGCCGCCCGGGCGGCGCTGCTGCCCCGCTTCGCCGGCAAGGCGACGCTCCTTGTCGGCCAGTCGGGCATGGGCAAAAGCACGATTCTCAATCTTCTCGTTCCTCATGCTCGCGCGGCGACGCGAGAATTCAGCGTTGCGCTCGACCTCGGCAAGCAGACGACGACCGCCTCGCGCTGGTACGACGCCGAAGCGGACGACTGGCAGGGCGCCGTCGTCGACACGCCGGGCTTTCAGGAATTCGGCCTGGCGCATCTCTCTCTGAACGACATCCTGCGCGGCATGCCTGACATTGCCGCACACGCTCAAGGCTGCCGCTTCTTCAACTGCCGCCACCTCCACGAGCCGGGCTGCGCCGTCAAGGCGGCGGTCGAAGCGGGCGAGATTGATCCCGACCGCTATGCCTTCTACGCGGCGCTCGCTCAGGAGGCCGATCCGCTGCCGCTGTAGTTCATGAAAGGCTCTGCTGCGCGCTTGCCTACGCCTTTAGAGGGGTGCGGCTGAACCGAAGGCGTGTCTACAATTCAGGGACTCTTCCGCTTGGCCGCGGCAGCGCTCAGAGCTCAAAAAGCGCGCGGCGCCCAAGGCACTACCACCATCAGCGAGCCATGAGCGAGCACAACGTCATCCCTATTCGGCGCAAAGAAAGCGCTGCGGACAGCCGTCCGCGCATTCCCGCGCTGCCTATTCCGCAAACGGGCCCCATTCGCATTGAGAACGGCCGCTGGACCGATCGGCTCGGCCGGCCGCTCCGCGATCTGCGCGTTTCGGTGACGGATCACTGCAACTTCCGCTGCCGCTACTGCATGCCCAAGGAGAGCTTTAAGAAGAACCATCAGTTCCTCTCGATGACGGAGCTCCTCACCTTCGAAGAGATTCTGCGCATCTGCCGCATTGCCGCTGCGCACGGCGTCGAGAAGATCCGCCTTACGGGCGGCGAACCGCTGCTCAGAAAGGGCATCGAGCGCCTCATCGAATCGCTGGCAGCGCTGCGGACCAACGAAGGCAAGCCCCTTGACATCGCCATGACGACGAACGGCTCGCTGCTCGCCAAGAAGGCTGCCGGCCTCAAGGCCGCAGGCCTCACCCGCGTCACCGTCAGCCTCGATGCCATTGACGAAGCCATCTTTCAGGGCTTCAACGACGTAGGCTATCCGGCGGCCAAAGTCCTCGCCGCGATCGATGCGGCGCTTGACGCGGGACTGCCCGTCAAGGTCAACACCGTCGTCAAGCGCGGTGTGAACGAAGAGGAGGCTGTGCGGATCTGCGAGCGGTTCCGCTCAACGCCGGTCGTGCCCCGCTTCATTGAATATATGGACGTCGGCACGGCAAACGGCTGGCGCATGACGGACGTCGTTCCGTCCCACGAGCTGCTCCAGCGCATCGCCGAACACTGGCCCGTCGAGCCCGTCGGCGCGCACTATCCAGGCGAAACAGCCACGCGCTGGCGCTACCTTGACGGCCAGGGCGAATTCGGCCTCATCAGCTCCGTCACGCAGGCCTTCTGCCGGAGCTGCTCGCGCGTGCGGCTCTCCATGGAAGGCCGGCTCTATCTCTGCCTCTTTGCGTCCGTGGGCTTCGATCTGCGGACGATGCTGCGGGGCGGCTGCACCGACGCCGAGCTTGAAGAGGCGCTCGGGCGCATCTGGACCGCGCGCGAAAACCGCTACTCGGAGCTGCGCTCGCTCGGCATTGCGCCCGACCGACCCAAGATCGAGATGAACTACATCGGCGGGTAGCCCGCCGCGCGGCCTCTATACTTAGAGCTTGCGCACCGCCCGGCGCCTCTCCCCAAAGCGCCGGCTTCGCCGCGTCTGCCCGGCCCCCTCGTCCGCAGAGCAGAGCGGCGCACCCGTCTGCGGCTGCCTCGCCTTCGGGCGGCAGCGCGCTCGCAGCTGTGCGCTGACAATTCCAACAAAAAGCACGCTCCCGCAAGCTTCTCTGCCTCTATGTTCTCTAATCCCACTGCCGTCACCTTCATCGGCTATCTCATCGTCATGGTGGGCGTCGGCTTCTTCGCCTACTACAGCACCCGCAACTACAGCGACTACATCCTCGGCGGCCGAAGCCTCGGCGGCCTCGTGACGGCGCTTTCCGTCGGCGCGTCGGACATGAGCGGCTGGCTCCTGATGGGCCTGCCGGGCGCCGTCTTCCTCTCGGGCATTTCGCAGTCCTGGATCGCCATCGGCCTCACGCTCGGGTCGTATCTCAACTGGACGATCGTCGCGGGACGGCTGCGCGTCTACACAGAGAAAGCGCACAACGCGCTCACGCTGCCGGACTTCTTCTCGCAGCGCTTTGAGGACAAGCAGAATCTGCTTCGCATCATCGCAGCGGTCGTGATTCTCATCTTCTTCACGATCTACTGCGCTTCGGGCATCGTCGCCGGCGCCCGCCTCTTTGAAAACACCTTCGGCATGTCCTACGACACAGCGCTCTGGGTTGGCGCTGCCGCCACGATCGCCTACGTCTTCATCGGCGGCTTCCTGGCCGTCTCCTGGACCGACACGATTCAGGCCGCCATCATGTGCATCGCGCTCATCGTGACGCCGATCGCCGTCATGATCGATGCCGGCGGCTTCTCGGCCGCCACTTCGCGCGTGACCGACATCAGTCCGACGATGGTGAACATGATGGAAGGCCAGACGGCCATCGGCATCATCTCGCTCTTCGCCTGGGGCCTCGGCTACTTCGGGCAGCCGCACATCCTCGTGCGCTTCATGGCTGCGCGCTCGATTCAGGTGATTCCGAACGCGCGCCGCGTCGGCATTCTCTGGATGATCTTCTGCCTGGCCGGCGCAGTGGGCGTCGGCTTCTTCGGCGCCGCCTACTTCTCGATGCATCCGGATCAGGCAGGGCTTGTGAACGAAAACCACGAGCGCGTTTTCATCGTGCTCTCGAGCCTGCTCTTCAATCCGTGGATCGCCGGCCTGCTGATGTCGGCCATTCTCGCCGCCGTGATGTCGACGCTCTCCTGCCAGCTCCTCGTCTGCTCCTCGACGCTCACGGAAGACTTCTACCGCACCTTCCTGCGCCCGAAGGCGAAGCAGCGCGAGCTCGTCTGGATCGGCCGGACGATGGTGCTTGTCATTGCGGCCATTTCGATCTGGCTTGCACGCGACCCGCACAGCCTTGTGCTTTCGCTCGTCTCCTACGCCTGGGCAGGCTTCGGCGCCGCATTCGGTCCCGTGATCCTCTTCTCGCTTTGGTGGAAGCGCACGACCCGCAACGGCGCGCTCGCAGGCATGATCGTCGGCGCCGCCACGGTGCTTATTTGGAATCACTACGCCTGGTTCGGCATCTACGAGATTCTCCCCGGCTTCATCTTTGCCTCGATCGCCATCGTCATCGTGAGCCTCCTCGGCAAGAAGCCGTCCGCTTCGATGGAAGCGACGCACGATGCCGTCGTCGCCGAAATCCGCGAAGAGCTCGCTCGCTGAGCTGCGCCGCAAGGCGGCTGCCCTCGGCCAAGAAGCCCGCTTTCAGCCCGCCAGACGGCACGGCAAAGCGGGCTTCGTCTTGCCGGCTTTCAGAGAATCGCCGAGCAGGAGACGCAGCGCCTCGTCCGAGCGTCTAGAATGGCGCACTTCGCACGAAAGCACCTCGATTTTTCCCTTCAAGGCGGCAGCGCCGCGCTGCCTCCGGACTTACCAGACATGTCCTCCTCGTCCCGCAATCCGATGCTCGAGCCCATGCGGCGGCTTCTGCCGTTCCTGAGCACGCTCACCAATCCCTCGGACCTTTCGATCTACATCGCGCAGTTCCGCAAGCTCTACGCACAGGATCCGCATGCCGTCGACGAGGCCTACGATCAAGCGCTCGACGAGCTCAAGCAGACGCTGCCCCCCGACATGATCAACGCGATCGACGATGTGGCGGGCGCCGTGCTCGACAGCATGCCGATTGCCTATGAAGAGGGCGGCGTGCAGTATTCGCTCCATGCGGCAGGCTTTCTGGCTTATGCACTCGCCAATGCGCCGCTCCGCAGCGAGCGCATCACGAAGGAAAAGGCCGAGGCGCTGCGCAGGCTCCTCTTCAGCACGTACTTCGACGAGCGCGCCTGCGACATTCTCGTCTACGAAAACCTGATGCCGCTCACCCACCGCGTGGTGGCCGACGCTGCGCCCGCCTACGACCTGCTGCGCATGATGGCCGCCGCCGGCACGCCCTTCGTGCCGCAAAACATGTCGGTCGACATGCCGGGCTATGACGCCAACTACGACGAAGAGGACGCGAGCGACATCGCGCAGCGCTTCCGCCTCATCCTCTTTGCGGTCCGCACGAAAAAGAATTCGAAGCTGCCGGCGCTCAAGCACCCCTATGAGCTGCAGGGATTCAGCGTGCCGAGAAGCGGCAGCGCCTTCTTCGGCCCGGACATCACGCTCTCGACGCCGTGGGGTCAGGTCCTCCTGGACTGGCTCAAGGACTTCGGCGGGCAGTTCCGCTACTACGTGACGGAGCCCTACCTCATGAGCGATTCGGTCCGCCAGCTCGACTACATCGTGGGGCTGCACCGCGTGATCCTCACGGCCACGCGCGCCTCGATTGACCTCGGCATTCCCGTGTCCGCCCTGCAGGCCAGCTTCGGCGTCTTCTCCGATCCGCTCAAGGGCTATTCGGAGCTGCGCGTCGCCTTTTCGAAGCTCAGCGACCCTGACACGCTCCTCGCAGGCGTGCCGCTGCCGCTGCCGCCCTACGAGCCCGATGTCGCCGGCCGCGAAATCATGCGCTACGTCGAAGTGCTTCTTTCGCAGCACGGCATCCCCTGCCCGGATCCGGAGCAGTATCTCTGCACGGGACTCGTGGCCGAACCCGACACGGTCGACCGCCTCTACAACACCGTGA
Organism: uncultured Sutterella sp.; assembly: GCA_905202595.1. GTDB lineage: Bacteria > Pseudomonadota > Gammaproteobacteria > Burkholderiales > Burkholderiaceae_F > Sutterella. The sequence goes on along the minus strand of CAJKSP010000010.1, from coordinate 37,065 downwards.
AGGGTGAGCAGAAGCCGATCGCCAAGCGCGATCCGGACGCCATGCCGTCGTCGGCCAGCGCCTCGAACCTTCTTTTCAACTAAACCGCAGGCTCTGCGCCTGAAGGCCCGGCCTTCTGCCCGCTCGCCCAAGCGCCGGCTTTTCTCCAAGCCGGCGCTTTTTTATCAAAATCGCCCCTTTCCGAAAGCCGTGCGGCTATTGTTGGAAAAGCTTTCTTTGAAGCGCAGAGCTCAACCTATGTTTCACGACGAAGCGACTCGATCGCGCCTACGCCGCCTCCTTGAACCGAGAGGCCTTGCCAAGCGCATTGCGCTTTCCTTTGCCGTGCTCATCACGGCCGTGGCCGCCGTCTATTCGCTGGCCATCAAGGAGAGCGTGGACTTTGCAGAGTCGACCCTCATGAGCAGCTTCATGAAGGACGAACTCTCCGTCGTGAAGAAAACGCTCACTCAAGGCGCGCCGCTCCGGCTCACGCCGTCGATCGAAGTCTTCGGAGAGAAGGCGCCGCTCAAGCCCGTGCCCGCTGATCTCGCCAATGCGCCTCTTGGCTTTTCCGAGCGAGGCGACCGCAAGCCGGCCGTCTTTCTCTACCGCAGCCGCTGGGAGGGCGGCGACATTCTCCTCGTGCGCGACCAGGAAGGCTTTGAAATCGAAGAGCGGCGAGTGTGGCTGCAGACGATTCTGTCCGTTGCGAGCGTGCTCTTCCTATCTGCCCTCATCGGCTTTTGGCTCACTAAGCGCATCATCATGCGGCCTGTGCGGCAGCTTGCCTGCGCAGTGCGAAGCGCCGCACACACGGGCGAAGACTGGAAGCCCATCGACCGCTCGCTCATGACGGAGGATGAAATCGGCGAGCTCGCGCAGATCTGCAACGATGCGCTTCGCCGCCTCCATGAAGCGCTCGCACGCGAAAAGGCCTTCACAGGCGACGTGAGCCACGAGCTGCGCACGCCGCTCACCGTCATCGAAACCAGCGTGGAGCTGCTCCTTCTCTCGCCGCTCTCCCCCAAGCAGATCGAACAGGCGGACCGCATTCTTCGCTCGGCGCAGCGCATGCGCGAACTGGTGACGCTTTTTCTGCAGCTGGCGCGTCTTCAGGAAGGCTCGAAGCGCATAGCCGACGACACGGTGGAGACGCTCTGCCGCCGCCTGACGGAAGTGTGGCGGCCGATTGCGGAAAAGAAGGGACTCGTGCTCGACTGCCTCTCGCTGGACCGCTGTCCGGGCAGCTACTCTCCGGTGATTCTCGGCGCCGTGATGAACAACCTCCTCAAGAACGCTGTTCAGTACACGCCTTCGGGCCGCGTGGCGCTCTGCGAAACCCGCACGGGCTTCATCGTGAAGGACACGGGCCCGGGGATCCCCGACGACGAGCGCACGAAGATCTTCAGCGCGTTCCAGCGCGGCCGCAACGCCGAAGGCGAAGGCACGGGCCTCGGCCTCTCGATTGCGCTTCGCATCTGCCGGCGCATGGGCTGGCAGCTCGAGCTGCTTGATTCGCCGGCAGGCGCCGTCTTCCGCGTGACGCTTGCGGCAGGCGAAGCGGCCGGCCGCGCCGATCTCATCAACGAAGCGGAAAAGAACCGGCCTTGAGCGGCCGCCTGCCTGATGCGGGCCTCTGCGCCCGCCGAGGGAGAAGGCCCTCAGTCGAAATCAGCCATCAGCTCGCGCACGATCTCGCCCGCCGGACGGATCGACGTCACCAGTCCCGCTCCCGAATTGACGCAGACGACGCCGCGCTTGAGATCGCCCTTGACCATGCCTTCGGTATAGGCGTCGATGCCTTCGCGCAGCGCCGCCGCAGCAGCAGGGCTCAGCGCCTGCGCTTCCCGCATCGCTTTGGCAAAGGGAGTGGCTGCCGTCCGCTCCCGCGGCCCGAGGTAGAGAAGAGACTCGCTCTCGGCCTCAACGAGCGCGCGCTTCGCCGCCTCGCTCGCCGCCGCTTCATGGCTCGCAATGAAGCGCGTGCCGACGTAGACGCCTTCGGCGCCGAGCGCAAAGGCCGCACGCACGCCTCGGATGTCATTGATGCCGCCCGCAGCCAGCACGGGAATCTTCACCGCGTCCGCCATTTCCGGCACGATCGTGAAGGTTCCCTGCACGCGGCTCGGCAGAAAGCCGCCCTCGTCATAGCCCGTCGCGACAATGGCGTCGGCCCCCATGTCCTGCGCCGTCCGCGCCCGTTCGAGCGTGGGCGTGAGCGGCCGGTAGACCAGCGATGCGCCCGACGCCTTGGCGCGGGAAAAGAAATGTTCAGAGAGCCCGCCGATAGCAAAGAACGCCGACGCGCCGCAGGCTGCCGCAGCGTCGATCACGCTCTCCGCATGCGCCGCGCCCTCTCGGTCTGCCGAACTTTCGGGAAGAATGAGATTGACGCCGAAGGGCTTGTCGGTGAGCGCGCGCACGCGCTTCATCTCCCGCTCAAGGCGCTCTGCTGCCGAGAGCGACTCGCCGGGCGTCATGCCGGCATTGACAGCCAGCACGCCGATGCCGCCGGCTTCGCTGACTGCAGCGACAAGCGCTGCGCCTGAAATTCGGCTCATCGGCGCTGCCGCCAGGGGATAGCGGATGCCGAGCAGGCGGCAGACGCGATTTTCTGCCGCGCTGAAGTCAAGAACTCGCTTCATGCATGGAACTCCGTCTTCAAAGAAGAACTCTGCACTCATGATCCCGCGGCGGCTGGCGCCTCCTCAGAGATCAGATTAAGCGTACAAAAAAGCAAAGCGCCCGGACGCTGCAGAGCGGCGGGCGCTTGGTCGATGAAATCGGGCTCGATGCGCTTGCGCGCAGCCGATCCCTTATTTCTTCTCAGGCTCGGCAGACTTGGCGCCGCCCGAAATGTCCGGGTGGCCCGCCGGCAGCGTCTTGCCGGCGATATCCGGATGGCCGGCAGGGAGCGTCTTGCCGGAAATGTCAGGATGGCCGGCGGGCAGCGTCTTCGCATCCTTCTCAGCCGGCGCCGCTTCCTTCTTCACCGGATTGCCGTTCTTGTCGATGCCCTCGGTCGCCTCTTCGCGCACCGGCACCTTCTTTTCGCCGTAGAGCAGATCCGGGCGAACTTCGCGCAGAATCGCCTCATCCGGCGCGCCTGCCGACTGCATGGAGCAGAAGATCATCGTCTGGCCGTTGTAAGGCGCCACATGGAAGGCGCGCTCAATGCGGCCGAACTCCGGATACTGATAGTCGGAGCCGCGGGAAAAAGGCTTCCACTGCGAACCCGGCTCCTGCTCCTCGTTCATGCGGCTCATGCGATTGGCATGCGCCGAGCGGTGATTGATGTCCACCGCCTCCCAGTCGAGCTTGAACGAGTCGACGACCTCCTTCCAAGGCTCCTTCACAATGAGGCCCCAGAAGTGGGTGTGCATGTCGGGCATGCCGAAGTAGCGCACGATTTCGTCGTTGAAGATGTAGCCCGCAACCGTAAGGCCGTCCTCCTTGAAGGACTTCTCGAAGAGCACCGCGTCAAGCGGCTGCTTCGTCACCTTGAGATAAGCCAGATCGCCGTCGTGGATCTTGTACTTCTCCGGGATGTTCTTGTCGGCTGCCACGGCCTTGAAGAAATCGGCCGAACAGGTCAGAAGGGCCTTGACCGGCGTCTGATCGGCAGCATGAGCCTGGATCGAAACGGCGGCGGCGAACACCGCGGCTGCCGCGGCCAGAATCGTCTTTTTCACTGTCTTTCTCCTCGAGAAGAAGCGTTTGATGGTCGCGTTTGATTGTTGCGCCGAGGCCTTTCGCTTGCCTTAAGCCCAATGAAAAAAAGGGCCGGCGCGGCCGCCCTATCTGGGCGGGCGCACCGGCCCCCAGGGAGTCGCCCCGCCCAAGCTGAAGGACCTGCCTTTGCATCAGGCCCTCCGGCTCCTCGGCGGAGCTTGCGTCATAGCTGATCAGTCGGCCTCTTCCGGCGCCTTCTTCACGCCGAACGAGAACTTGTCTCCCGAAGCCGTGACCGTGACCGTATCCTTCGGGCCCGCGGCGCCCTTGAGGAGGAGCCCCGCAATGCCGTTTTCGATGCGGTCCTGAATCGCGCGCTTGAGCGGACGGGCGCCGAACTGCGGATCGAACCCGACCTTGGCGATTTCGTCGAGCGCCTTCTGATCCACCTCGAGACCGATGTCCTGCTCAGCCATGCGGGCCTTGAGCTTCGCGAGCTGGATTTCGGCGATCTTCTTCACGTTCTCGGCCGAGAGCGAGTTGAAGACGACGATCTCGTCAATGCGGTTGACGAACTCGGGGCGGAAATGCTCGCGCACCTCCTTCATCACCGCTTCCTTCACCTCTTCGTGCGGCCGCCCCGTCATCTCCTGAATCTCAGCGGCGCCGAGGTTCGAGGTCATGACGATCACGGTGTTCTTGAAGTCCACCGTGCGGCCCTGTCCGTCGGTCATGCGGCCGTCGTCAAGGACCTGCAGCAGCACGTTGAAGACGTCGGGGTGCGCCTTCTCGACTTCGTCGAGCAGGATCACGCTGTAGGGCTTGCGGCGGACGGCTTCCGTGAGGTAGCCGCCCTCTTCATAGCCCACATATCCCGGAGGCGCGCCGATCAGACGGGCGACGCTGTGCTTTTCCATGAACTCGCTCATGTCGATGCGGATCATGGCGTCGTCCGAATCGAAGAGGAAGTTCGCCAGCGCCTTTGTGAGCTCGGTCTTGCCCACGCCGGTCGGCCCGAGGAAGAGGAAGCTGCCGTACGGACGGCCCGGATCGGAGAGTCCGGCGCGGCTGCGAAGAATCGTCTCCGTGACGCGCTTCACCGCTTCCTCCTGGCCCACGACGCGCTTTGAGAGCGCTTCGCCCATGTGAAGCAGCTTCTGGCGCTCGCCTTCCATCATCTTCGCGACCGGAATGCCCGTTGCGCGGCTCACGACCTCAGCGATTTCCTCTGCGCCCACGGACGTGCGGAGCAGCGTCGGCTTCTTGCCGGCTTCCGCCTTCTCTGCACGGCGAAGCTTCTTTTCAAGCTCCGGCAGCACGGCGTACTGCAGCTCCGCGAGCTTTTCGTACTGCTGCTTGCGGCGGCATTCGTCCATCTCGCGGTGCACGCGGTCGATTTCGTCGCGCGCCGTCTTCTCGCCGAGGGCTTCGCTCTTTTCCTTCTTCCAGACTTCTTCAAGGTCGGCGTACTTGCGGCTCAGCTCCTCGATCTCCTTTTCAATCGCTTCGAGGCGCTTCTTCGAGGCGTCGTCCGTCTCCTTCTTCATCGCCTCGCGCTCGATCTTGAGCTGAATGAGCCGGCGGTCGAGCTTGTCGAGCGCCTCGGGCTTCGAGTCGATTTCCATCTTCACGCGGGCAGCCGCCTCGTCGATCAGGTCAATCGCCTTGTCGGGGAGGAAGCGGTCCGTGATGTAGCGGTGCGAGAGCTCGGCCGCCGCGACGATCGCGGGGTCGGTGATTTCAACGCCGTGATGCGCTTCGTACTTCTCCTGCAGGCCGCGCAGAATGGCGATCGTGTCCTCGACGGAGGGCTCGTCCACAAAGACCTTCTGGAAGCGGCGCTCCAGAGCGGCGTCCTTTTCGACGTACTTGCGATACTCGTTCAAGGTCGTCGCGCCGATCACATGGAGCTCGCCGCGCGCAAGCGCAGGCTTGAGCATATTGCCCGCATCCATGCTGCCTTCCGTCTTGCCGGCGCCCACCACCGTGTGGAGCTCATCGATGAAGAGGATGATCTGGCCGTTGGCCGCCACGACTTCCTGCAGGAGCTTCTTCAAGCGCTCCTCGAATTCGCCGCGGTACTTGGCGCCGGCGATGAGGCCCGCCATGTCGAGCGAAAGAATGCGCTTGCCCTTGAGGGTGTCGGGCACTTCGTTGTTGACGATGCGCTCGGCCAGACCTTCGACCACAGCGGTCTTGCCCACGCCAGGCTCGCCGATCAGCACGGGGTTGTTCTTCGTGCGGCGCTGCAGAATCTGCATCGTGCGGCGGATTTCATCGTCGCGGCCGATCACCGGATCGAGCTTGCCCTGGCGGGCGCGCTCGGTGAGGTCGATCGTGTACTTCTTCAGCGCTTCGCGCTGGCTCTCGGCATCAGGATTGTCAGCCTTGTCCGAGCCGCGCACGGCGCGGATCGCCTCTTCCATCGCGCGGCGCTCGAGGCCGGCGGCCTTCGCGAGGCGGCCGGCTTCGCTCTTGTCTTCGCAAAGCGCAAGGAGAAGCATCTCGGTCGAGATGTACTCGTCGCCGGCCTTGATCGCTTCCTTCTCCGTCAGGTTGAGCAGATTCGCGAGGTCGCGCGACACCTGAATGTCGCCGCCGGCGCCGCTCACCTTCGGCAGGCGCTCGACGGCGTCGTTCACCTCGCGCTGGAGGCGGCCGACGTTGACGCCCGCACGCTCGAGCAGGCTCCTGCTCGAGCCTTCCGTATCAGCGAGAGCCGCAGCGACGAGATGCAGCGGCTCCATCACCTGATTGTCGTGCGCGAGCGCAATCGACTGGGCCGAGCCGAGGACATCCTGGAACTTGGTCGTTAATTTGTCTTGGCGCATGTATCTGACTCCTTTGCCGGCGGGGAAGCGCTGCAGAGCGCGCCCTTGCGGGATCGCCTCCGCCTGACGCCGCAGTTCGAACGCTTTGAATGCCCTGAAAGACAATGAGAAGCGAACGACTGGGATCAGCGGCTGAACCCGCCGGACCATAACCTCTATATGGGGATGGCGGCGCCGCTTTCAAGGGGCGCCTGCTGCGCCCGAAGCCTCATTTGCAACGAAGCGCAACAGAAGGGGCTAGGCTTCGCATCGGCGGGCGCGGCGAAGCGTCCGCGCGCCTCCCAGCCACCTCTCCCCGCCCGGGCTTGCCATGGAATTTGCTCTCATCGCGCTCTTCTGTTCGTTTCTTGCGCTATGCGTCGCAACGGACCACTCCGTCCTCTACGCCATGTGCGCAGGCTTTGCGCTCTTCTTTGGCTACGGCCTGGCGCGGGGCTGCGGCGCACAGCCGCTCGCCCGAGCCGCCTGGAAGGGCGTGCGCCTCGTGGGGCCCGTGATCTTCATCTTCCTTCTGATCGGGATGATTTCGGCCGCCTGGCGCGCTTCAGGCACGATTCCGGCCATCGTGAGCTGGGCCGCCGACGCCGTCGAGCCGCGGATGGCCTACCTCCTCGCCTTCTGGTTCAACGGCCTCATGTCGTTTCTCACCGGCACCTCGTTCGGAACGGTCAGCATCATGGGCGTCGTCTTCATGACGATCGGCCATGCGCTCGGCGCCGATCCCGTCGCAATGGCCGGCGCCGTCATGTCAGGCATCTTCTTCGGGGACCGCTGCTCGCCCGTCTCCTCGAGCGCGTATTTCGTTGCCACCGTCACCCAGACGAATCTCTACGACAACCTGCGGCGAATGGCTTGGACGGGCGCCGTCCCCTTTGCCGCCGCAAGCCTCATCTACCTGGCGCTCGGCTTTGCGGGCAGCATCGGCGCCGCCGCCGTTGACGTGCGCTCGCTCTTTGCGAGCGAATTCAATCTGTCGCTCTGGACGCTTGCGCCTGTCGCCGTTCTTCTTGTCCTCACGGCGCTTCGCGCCTCCATGCGGCTTGTTCTCGGCGCCTCCGTCATTGCTGCGCTCGCCGTCGCACTCGCCGTTCAGGGCCGCACGCCCGCCGACCTGGCCGGAATGCTCGTCTTCGGCTTCGAGAGCAGTCAGGCAGCGCTCGCCCCCATGATCAATGGAGGCGGCATGCTCTCGATGATTCTCGTGAGCTGCATTGCCGCCATCTCGGCCACATTCTCGGGACTCTTTGAAGCCACGGGCATTCTCAAGCCCTTTTCCCAACTGGTGCAAAAGCTCGCCCGCACCGCCACGCCCTTCGGCGCCATGACGGCCACCGCCGCCCTCACGGGCATGATCTCCTGCAATCAGATTCTTTCCGTTCTCCTCACGAACGAGCTCTGCCGGCCGCTTTTCCAGAACGAGCGCCGAGCGATCGGACTCGAAAACACCAGCATCGTAACGGCGGCGCTCATTCCCTGGTCGATTGCGAGCTCCGTGCCGGTCGGGATTCTCGACGCGCCGGCCTCGTGCCTCCTCTTTGCCTTCTATCTGATTCTTCTGCCGGTCTGGTCCTTTGCGGCGCAGTTTCTGCCGGCCGGGCGCATTAAGAAGGCGCTGGGCGTGTGAAGCATCATCCGAAAAAAAAAGCGGATCAATGCTGATCCGCTTTTCTCTGCGCGCCCGGCTTCTTCAGACATCCGCCGGCGTCAGTCAGCGTCGCCCCAGCGCGCTTTTCTCGCCTCGTCGCTTTCGCGCGCATCCACCCAGCGCTCGCCCTCCGGCGTCTTTTCCTTCTTCCAGAACGGCGCCTCGGTCTTGAGCCAGTCCATGATGAATTCGCACGCTTCAAACGCCTCCGCCCGGTGGGGCGACGCGACGAGGCAGAGCACAATCTGCTCGCCCACCTGAAGCTCGCCCACGCGGTGAATCACCGTGACGTCGCCGAGCGACCAGCGCCTGCGCGCCTTTTCCACAATTTCAGCGAGCGCCTTCTCGGTCATGCCGGGATAGTGCTCGAGCGTCATCGAACGGATGCTGCTGCCGTCATTGCGGCTTCGGACAATGCCCACAAAGGAGACGACAGCGCCGTCAAGCGGCGAGCGGCGCTCCGCTTCGCGGATCTCCGCGCCGGCGTCGAAGTCCTCATGGCGCACTTCAATCTTCGTCTGCGCCATAGCCGCTAGCCTCCGGTGACGGGCGGGAAGAACGCAACCTCGTCGCCCGCTTTGACCGCCGCATCGTCAGCCGCCATCTTCTGGTTCACGGCGCCGCGGATGCGCTTCAGATTCTTGAACCCGCTCGCCCAAGGCTCGCCCTGCGCGACCAGATGCTCGCGGACTTCAGCGAGCGTCGCCGTCTCGCCCGCAAGCTCGATCTCTTCGCTCGCGCGACCGATCGCATCCCGCAGGCTTGCGAAGTAGAGGACCTTGATCTTCATAAAAGCTTCCTTTGGCGGCGCTACTTGACGCCGCCCGCTTGTCAAAAAGCGCCGCCCGCATGCGGCCAGGCATGCGGGCTGACGGATTGGCGAAGCGCCTTGAGAGGACGCTACGCAAAGAACTGGCAGAAGGGGTAGTAATTCACCAGATCGCCCCGATGCACGACCGTGCCCGCCGGAATGTCGACGAGGCCGTCGGCCCAGGCGCAGCTCGACAGCACCTGCGAATTCTGCGAACGGTAGAGGTCGAGCCCGCCCAGATCGTTGCGGCGGACGCGGACGAATTCTTCCCGAACGCCTGCCTTGGGCCACTCGAAGTCTGCGCGGATGTGCTGCGGGCGCATGTCGACGTCAAGAAGTCCCGAGCGGCGCAGCAGATAGGGCCGCGCCAGCATGAGAAAGACGACGAAGCCCGAAACGGGGTTGCCCGGGAGCCCGATGAAGGGCACGCCCTTGACGTTGCCGAAGGCAAGCGGCTTGCCCGGCTTGAGGCTCACGCGCCAGACGTCGATCGAGCCGAGCTGCTCGACGGCAGGCTTGATGTGGTCCTCTTCGCCGACGCTCATGCCGCCAGACGTGAGAATGACGTCTGCGGCGTCAGCCGCCTTTTCGAACGCCTTCACCGTCGCGTCATCGCTGTCAGGAATGCTGCCGAGATCCACGGCCTCGAGGCCGAGCGTCACGAGGAGGCTTCGCAGCATGAAGCGGTTCGAGTTGTAGATGCCGCCCGGACGAAGGGGCTCGCCGGGCTGCACGAGCTCGTCGCCCGAGCAGAAGATGCCGACCCGCACTTTGCGGTAAACCTTCACATAGGCGCGCCCGATGGAGGCGATCATGCCGATCGCTGCCGGCGTGAGCTTCTCGCCCGCATGAAGGACCGTCGTGCCGGCTGCAATGTCGGAGCCGCGGCGCCGCACCCAGGCGCCGGCCGCCGCCGGCTGCCGGAAGACGGCGCCCTCTGCCGTGCGCTCGACGTTTTCCTGCGGGACGACGGCGTCGGCTCCCTCGGGAATCGGCGCGCCGGTGAAGATTCGCGCGCAGGCGCCGGGCTCCAGGGCCGCGCCCACGGAGCCTGCAGCGATGCGCTCGGAAACAGGAAGCGCAACCGGCGCCGCCTCAGACGCGGCAGCCAAGTCGGCCGCGCGGACCGCATAGCCGTCCATCTGGGAGTTGTCCCAGCCCGGCACGTCGATCGGACTCGCCACGTTCTCGGCGAGAATGCGCCCGGTGGAATAGAGAAGCGGAATCGTCTCGACCTCTTCGATCGGTCGAGCGCTCGCAAGAAGCCGCTCAAGGGCTTCGGTATAGGTAATCATCAAGCCAATCCTTTCCGGCGCATGAGCGCAAGAATGAAGTCCGCAGCCTCTTCGGGCCGGTTGAGATCAAGCCGCGGCAGGCTCTTCGGAATGCCGGGCTCTTCAAAGTCCGTTGCCACGGCAACGGCATCCGCCACCTCTCCTGCCGAGAGCGGCGCCTCAGCCGCACAGCCGCGGCGGCGGACCTCTATTTTAGGGAAGGCGCCCTCATGCTTGAACCCCTCCACAAGTACGAGGTCGACGCCGCCGGCAATGCTAGAAAAGCGCCGCAGCATCGCGTCAACCGGCTCCCGCTCGGGCGTTTCGACGAGCATGGCCCAGCGCGCATCGGAGCGCACGGCCACAGCCGCCGCCCCCGCCTCTCGGTAGCGCCAGCTGTCCTTGCCCGGCGTATCCATGTCGAAGCCGTGATGGGCATCCTTCAGCACGCCTACGCGCAGGCCGCGCGCCTTGAGAATTGCCGTCACCTTTTCGCAGTAGGTGGTCTTGCCGGAGCCCGAGCGCCCGATGAAGCCGACGGCAAAGGGCAGAGCCGCCCCCAGCGCTGCGCATCCGTCCGTCATGCCGCCGCTCCGCTCTTTGCAAAGCCGGCCACGATCGCCTTCACGGCGGCAAGATCCGCCGGCGCCGGCGTCTTCTTCTTCGGCCGCTCGAAGAGATCTTCGTAGCCCGCAGGCGTCGGCACGCGCTGGCGCGTCGCCTCGTAGATGAGGTCGGGCGCCTTCGCCGGCGCCGAAGTCTCGAAGCAGATCGTCGGCACGCCCACCGGATGCAGATAGATCCCCGCGTAGAGGCAGTCGGCCGTATGCGGATCGATGAGAACGCCGTCCGCTACGTGCGCCCGCTCGATGATCTCGAGTCGGTTCACATGCGCGGAGGCGCCTGACGTGATGCGCGAGCGGCGAAGCCGTGCAAATTCGTCCTTCGTGAGCTCGATGCGCCCCTTTTGGTGCAGTTCGGCAATGAGAGCGGCCGTGCGCGCGCCGTCGCGTCCGAGCCCTTCGAAGAGAAAGCGCTCGAAGTTCGCCGCGCGCGAGATGTCGCTCGAGGGCGATGACGTCGCAACGGTTCGGCCATCAGGCGCAGGCTCGTAGACGCCCGTGCGCATGAAGCGGTCCATCGCATCATTTTCATTCGTCGCGACGATGAGGCGCAGAATCGGCAGCCCCATCTGCTTGGCGACCCAGCCGGCGAATGCGTTGCCGAAATTGCCGCAAGGCACAGTGAAGACGACTTCATCGCCCGCATGCTCGGCCACGCGCGAGTACGCATAAAAGTAGCAGGCGATCTGCACGGCGACTCGGGCCCAGAGGACGGTGTTGATCGCGCCGAGCTGGTTGGCGCGCTTGAAGTCCGCGTCCTTCAGCATCAGCTCGACGAGGTCCTGGCAGTTGTCAAACGAGCCGTCCACCTCGATGTTGAGCACATTCGGCGCAGCGCAGGAATAGAGCTGCGCATCCTGGAAGGACGTAAGGCGGCCCTTCGGCGCGAGCATCGCGATCTTCGCGCCCGCAACGCCGGCGAAGGCCGCCTCGCACGAGGCGCCCATGTCGCCCGACGTCGCGCCGACGAGCGTGATCTCCTTCGGGCAGCCGGGGATGCGCTTCTTGAAGAGGAGCGCTAGCAGCGACATGCCGAAATCGTCGAAAGCGAGCGTCGGGCCGTTGGCGAGCTTGAAGAGCGCCACGCCGTCGTTCAGCCACTGAATGGGCGCAGGATCCTCCGTCGGCCCGACGTCTTCAGGCCCGCGGCCGTGGGAGAACTTGCTCGGATCCGCCGCTTCGCGGCAGACCGCCCAGAGCGCCTCCCGAGGCGCCTCCGGCCAAAAGAGCGAGAGGATATGAAAGAGCACGCCGTCAAAGCTGAGCGAGCGCATGAGCGACAAATCCTGCCGGCTTACCTGCGGATAGCTTTCGGGAACATAAAGGCCGTTGTCGGGGGCGTAGCCCTCGAAGAGAATGTCGCTGAAGGTCTTGCCGGGCTGAGCGCCGCGCGTCGAAACGTACTGCATTGAATGTCGCTCCCTGTCCTCGTAATGAAATGGCGGCGAACCGCTGCGGTCCGCCGAAGCGCCGGAAGAACCCCGCTTGGAGCCGCCGCCGACGCTCGTGCTTTGTTCCATCCTATCGGAAATGCCCGGCATGCGGATGAGAATGAGCGCGCAGCGTGTCTTTCGATCACATCCAGGACGGCGCGGCTTTCGCCGCGTCCCGCTGGCCTTCTTGAGGGATCCGAGCCGCGAAGCGCCCTCCGCGTCCGTAGAATGTGAGCGCCGGCAGCGCCTCCCGCTTCTGCGGCGCAGAGCGCTCTGCCGCGCGTTTCTTCCGGTCTTCTTTCGGAGATTTCTCACCATGCCGCTTCCCAAAGCACCGACGAAGCTCGCCGACATTCTTGAGGACTACGGTCCCGCCGCGAAGCCTTCCGCTGAAGCGCCGGCAGCGCCCGCTGCCGCTGCGCCTGCAGCGCCGGCTTCGCCGCTGAAGCCGAAGCGCGTGCGCCGAACGGCTGCGCCAGCCGAAGCAGCTCTCGAGAAGACGCCGGAAACGGCGGCGAGGCGCGCTGAAGCGCCAAAGGCCGCTCCGAAGACCCGGCCGGCCAAGGCGCCTGCGCGTCGCAGCGCGGCCGAGCCCGCTCCGGCCGCCCCGCAGGCTGAAGTCCCTCAAGCGCCCCAGGCAGCCGATGCGCCCTTTGAGCGCTTCCCGAAGAAGAAGCGTCCCGCGCAGCGCGCGGCGCTCTTCAGCACGCCGATTCTTCGCGACGAAAAGGAAAGTCCGGCGCCGAACGAGGCGCAGCCGGCCGCAGCGCCCGCGCCAGCCTCCCAGGCTGAAGCGGCGCATCCGGCCGTCAAGCCCGCCAAGTCCAAAAAGCCGGCCGCGGCCAAGAAGCCTCAGAAGGCGCCCGCCGTCAAAGCAGAGAAGACCTCCAGGACGGCGCAGGCATCGAAGGCTGCGCCGAACGCGGCCGCTCTGCCTGCCGCCGGCTCTGCTCCGGCGGCCAAGCCTCAGAAGAATGCGCCAGCCGCGAAGCCCATGCCGCCGGCCAGCCTGCGCCGCGGCCGCGCACAGACGCCGGAGAATCTTCCGAAGATGTTCGTTCTCGACACGAACGTCCTCATGCACGATCCGCTGTCGCTCTTCCGCTTTGCCGAACACGACGTCTTCCTGCCGATGACGACGCTCGAAGAGCTCGACAACCACAAGAAGGGCCTCACAGACGTAGCGCGCAACGCGCGCTCGGCCTCACGCACGCTCGATGCGCTGATCGAAGCGAACGGCGGACAGCTCAAGGACGGTGTGCCGCTCAGCCTGCTCGGCAACAGCGAAGCCTCGGGCCGGCTCTGGTTTGAAACGAAGCCCCTCTCCGAGCCGCTTCCTGAAGCGCTGCCGTCCTTCAAGGGCGACAACAGCATCCTCGCCACCGTGCGGGGCGTGCAGCATGAATTCAAGGACCGCGCCGTCGTGCTCGTGTCGAAAGACATCAACATGCGCATCAAGGCGACGACGCTCGGCATCCCGGCCGAAGACTACTTCAGCGACAAGGTCCTTGACGACACGGACATGCTCTACACGGGCCGCCTCGAGCTCCCCGAGGGCTTCTGGGACCAAGTCGGCGGCACGCTCTCCACCTACCAGGACAAAGGCGCCACGCACTATCAGTTCGAAGTCGACGATCCCTCCCGCTTCATTCTGAACGAGTGCATCACCGTTGCGGGCGACGAAGGCTTCATGGGCATCGTGAAGGATGTCTCCGGCCGGCGCATCACCGTGCGGCTCCTGCGCGACTACCGCACGGGCGGCCGGCACAAAGTCTGGGGCATCAGCGCGCGCAACCGCGAGCAGAACATGGCGCTCAATCTTCTGATGGATCCGGAGATCGACTTTGTGACGCTCCTCGGCCAGGCCGGCACCGGCAAGACGCTCATGACGCTCGCCGCAGCGCTGACGCAGGCGATAGACGAACGGCGCTTCAGCGAAATCATCATGACGCGCGCCACCGTGAGCGTCGGCGAAGACATCGGCTTTCTCCCCGGCACAGAAGAAGAGAAGATGGCCCCCTGGATGGGCGCGCTCGAAGACAACCTCGAAGTGCTCCACCGCTCGGACGCCGGCGGCGACTGGGGCCGTCAGGCGACGCTTGACATCATCAGGAACCGCATCCGCGTGAAGTCGATGAGCTTCATGCGTGGCCGCACGTTCCTCGAGAAATTCGTCATCATCGACGAAGCGCAGAACCTCTCGCCCAAGCAGATGAAGACGCTCATTACGCGCGCCGGCCCCGGCACGAAGATCGTCTGCCTCGGCAACATCGCTCAGATCGACACGCCCTACCTGACGGAAGGCAGCTCCGGCCTCACCTACGTCGTCGAGCGCTTCCAGGGCTGGGCGCATGCGGCGACCATCACGCTCACGCGCGGCGAGCGCTCGCGGCTGGCCGACTACGCGACTCAGGTGCTCTAGCGGCGCCTCTCCATGGCCGAAGGGCCCGGCGGGAACGGCTTTACAACCGCGCCCGCCGGGCCCTTTTTTCATTGTGCGCTAAGCGAGCGCTTTCTCCGCTCTTCTCGCTGACGCGGCAGCCTTGGCCGTTTCAGCGAGGCGGTCCTTGAGGCCGCTTGCGCGCTCCGTCGCCGTAATGACGGCGCGCACGAGCGCCGCTTCGCTCCCGAAAATCGATGCGGTGGCCTTCGTGCGCGTGATGGCGGTATAGAGGAGCTCGCGCGTCGCGAGCCCTGAATGCTCGCTCGCGGGCAGAAAGACGGCCACGTCGTCGAATTCCGAGCCCTGCGACTGGTGGATCGTCATGGCGAAGGCCGTTTCGTGGGCAGGCAGGAGCGCCAGCGGAATGGCGCTCCTGCGGTCACCGAACCAAACCGTGCGGCGCATGCCGCCCTCTGCCCGCTCGGGGATCACGATGCCGACGTCGCCGTTGAAGACGCCGAGCATGTCGTCGTTTGTCCGGACAATGACCGCGCGTCCGGCGAGCAGATCAGGATCTTCGGCGTCACGACGTCCTGCGGCTTCGAGCGCCTCTGCCAGATTCGCCATGAAGCGCGAATTGACCGCCGCCACGCTCTGCGGACCGCGGCGGTTGGCCGCCAGCGCGCGGAAGCTGGAAAGCGCGCCCCAGAGCGCGTCCAGACGCCGGCGCGTCTCCTCGGCGGGAAGATTCCGATCCACCGCTTCGAGATAGGGCATGAGCGCCTTCGCATAGCGCTGCGACATCAAGTCGATCCAGGACTTGGCCGCTTCAGAGAGGCCGCTGCCGTCCTCGCTGCAGGGTTCGCTCGACCAGCTGACGCGGTAGCGCTCGCCCGTCTGCGGCTCCGAGAGAATCTGGCGAACGGCCGTCACGGCTTTCGACTTGTCGGCCGCCTTGTCGCCCTGATCGTTCACTGCGGCGGCCAGGCGCTCGACGATGCAGCCCTTCGGAAAGCGCCAGCTCGTCTGGAGCGTGGCGACGCTCGCCTTCAGCGCGCCGTCCGAAGCCGAAAGATCCGCAAAGACCGCTCCCGGCCCCACGGCCGCAAGCTGATGCTTGTCGCCGAGCACGATGACGCGCGTCTCGGGAGAAACGGCGCGGAAGAGGCGGGCCGCGAGATGAACGTCGATCATCGACGCCTCATCGAGCACGAGCACATCGGCCGGAATCGGATTGGCCGCACCGGGCCGCTCGCCCGAGGCCGTAGGCATCACGAGCCACTTGTGAATCGTATGCTCGCGCAGCGCGCGCTCTTCGGGCGGCAGCCGGGCATCCTGCTCGACAAGCGCCGAAAGGCGCGTCAGATCCGCTTCGCGAAGGCTGTTCTCAATCGACTGCCGCATGCGGCTCGTCGCCTTGCCCGTCGGCGCAGCCAGCGCGATGCGAAGCCGGCTGGCCGCCGCAGCGTCAGGGGCATCCTTCTTCTGCTTCTCCGCCGCGTCGGCCAGAAGCACCTCCAGCACCTTGGCGACGATCGAGGTCTTGCCGGTGCCGGGACCGCCTGTGATGACGGCGAAGCGCCGCTCGGCCGCCAGCCGGAGCGCCGCGAGCTGATCGGCATCGAGCCCCCAGCGCTTCTCTCCCTGAGGTCCGACGCCGCCGTGCTCAAAGCCAGCAACGGCCGCCTCCGCTGCGGCCGACAGCTTGAGGGGCCTCGACTTTGCGAGCGCATAAAGGCGCCGCGCAAGCTCCAGCTCCTCCATGGCATTGCGCGCGGTATAGATGCGCGCATTGGCCGACGCGTAGTCAAAGCCCTTCGACGAACGCTTCTTGGCCGGCTCGTCGATCACCAGCGGCGCGATGGGAGGAAGCCGCCCGCCGGCTTCGCCTTCTGCCGCGGCGCAAGACGCCTCGCGGCGCGCTTCTCTGGCATCGGCCGCAGCGACGAGCGCCGGCATCGAGCAGGCAAGCCCCATGGCCTCCAGCGACTTCAGTCCCGATTCAACCTGCGGCCCGACGAGTGCGAGCGGGCTTTCGCCCAAAGGCCCGAGGCCGTCGCCCGCGAGCTGACCCGCATCGTCGCCCTGAATCGAGCGGCCGTCAAAAAATGGCAGGCTTTCCGAACCGACGGCCTCTTCCGCAGCCGCCTCATGACCTTCGTGAATGGCGAGCAGCGCTCCTGCGGCGTCGTTGGCCGTCACGCAGACGCTGCCGGCCGATTCGGCCTCGCCGAAGCTGTCCATCAGCGCACGCATAAAAACTCGGTCTTCGTCCGTCGGCGCCGGAAAGCGCTCGGGCTCCCGCTGATGCCGCCGGGCCGCCAGCCGCAGCAGCGCTTCGCCCAGGCCGCGCGGTCCGCGCTCGGCCGCCGCGGCAGCTGCGTCGAGCGCGCGCTGCTCGTCCATAAGGGCCTTCTCGGCCTCGGCTTCTTCGTTCTTCGCGTTCATGTCGACTCCTCTCCCTGCC
The DNA here is from genome assembly GCA_905202595.1 of uncultured Sutterella sp. Classification (GTDB taxonomy): domain Bacteria; phylum Pseudomonadota; class Gammaproteobacteria; order Burkholderiales; family Burkholderiaceae_F; genus Sutterella. Next base: position 19,944 of record CAJKSP010000010.1, on the reverse strand, counting down.
TCAGACTCATTCATTGCGCGGCGCCGGCTGCCGCCATTTCCGCCTTCACGGCGTCAATGCAGCGCTGATTCGACGCATTCTTTTCAAAGAGATCGTCGAGCGCCCGAATCAGCGCCGGATGCACGCAGTCGACGACGACGCCCTGGCCCGGCGCATCCTGCCGCACGCCGCGCAGGAACACGTAGATGGCTCCGCCGATCATGTCCTCGCGAAACGCCGCGCCGAGCCGCTCCATCAGGAAGCGGCGAAGCGCCACCAGGTAGAGCAGATACTGCAGGCGGTAGTGATGCCGCTCCATCTCCGCCGCCATGGCCTCGGCGCTGTATGCCGAAGCGTCCGTCCTTGAAATCGCATTGCTCTTCCAGTCCAGCACCCAGAACTTTCCGCCCGCATACATGGCCAGGTCGATGAAGCCCGTGAGATAGCCGGTCAGACGCTCGTTCTTGAGCCCGCTGAATCCGTACTTGGGATCGAGCGCGCCGAGAAAGAGTCCGAGCGACTGTGCCGTGACGCCGGCGCGAAGCGTCAGCAGAAACTCCATTTCCGCCATGCGGGCGCTCGGCGGCACCGCCTTCAGAAAGACGCCGGGGGCGAGCTCGGCATTGAGCACGTCAGAGAGCATCCGGCTCGCCGCCAGCGAGGCATTCCTCAGTCCGGTCTCGTCCGGGAAGGAAAGGTGCTTCGAGATGATCCGCCGGCAGAGCGCCATGCGTGCATCCTGCGCAGCGTTGCTGTCCTCGGCCATGCGCGCAAAATCGGCGTTTTCCAGAATGCTGTGCAGGCACGTACCCGCCCGCGTGCCCGCAGGGAAGGCCAGAATGCTCTGCGGATTGCGGGGCGCCGCATCGGCCTTGGGCGTGCCGAAGTACGGCGCCTGCGGACCGGCGTCGTCCTCCTGCATGGCCGCAATGGCCGTGAAGGAGCTCTGCCGCCAGAGCGCGCGCCGGCGCACCGCCGGCGCTGCGCAAAGTCCCGCCGCCGCATCAGCGCCCGCCGCCGGCAGCGCTGCATGAGCCTGCGCCTTGAGCGCCATGTCCAGCACCGGAATGCCCGCCTGAGAGAGATGCCGCAGCGCTTCCTCAGCTTCGGCCGCGCTGGGCTCAAGAGAGCCGGTCAAAATGGCAAAGTAGGCGTTTTTGCGCGTGTTCTGGCCCCAGCCGCTTTTTGTCGCCGTCTGCGGCAGCGCCACGACAAGACGCTTGGCCGCTCGTGTCATGGCGACATAAGCCAGACGGAGCGCCTCTTCGTGGTCCTCATTTCTGTACGCCTCCTCCACGTTGCCGCTGAGGTGGCGCAGCACGATCTCGAGCGGCTCATCGGGCGAGGGATGCAGGCGCTGAACGGCGTTTTTCGAGTACTTGCCCGCAAACGTATCAGAGCCGTACGGGATGTAGACCACCGGGTACTGCAGGCCTTTGGAGGAGTGGATCGTTTCGATGCGCACGAGATTCGCGTCGCTTTCGAGGCGCACGGCATAGCCGTTTTCATCGCTTGTCGAGGGATTGGCCGCCATTTCCGCCGCATACCAGGCGAGGAGCCCCTCGGGCTGGCGCTTGGTCCGGCCTGCGCGATGAAGAATTTCAATCAAATGCGCATAGTTTGTGAGTATGCGCTCACCGCCTCGGATCTTGAGCAGCCGCGAGGCGGCCCCCGCTTCATCAAAAATTTTCTGCAGCGCCGCCGCTACGCCGATCCGGCTCCAGCTCGACGCCGCCTCGGCAAAGAGCTCGCGCACCTCGATGCGCCGCGCTTCGGTTTCGCTTGCGAGGCCGGAGAGCGTCTCGCCCAGAATTCTCGTCGTGCGCGCGGCCTTGATCGCGCGCTCGTTCTCCGGCGCCGCCACGGCCTCCAGAATGAGGCGCATCTCCCGCGCTTCCGGCGTCGCCAGCACGCTCTCGTCGCTCTTTATCCTCACGCGGATGCGGCGGCGGGCCAGCGCCTCCCGGAGGGGATCAGCCTCTTTGCGCTTGCGGACCAGAATGGCAATGTCGCGCGCTTCAATCGGGCGCAGCTTGAACGTGCGGCCTCTTGCCTGCGCCTCGAAGGGCGCAGCCTCCCTTTCATCGCCCTCAGCTTCTACGGCCATGCGGCCGGCCGCTCCGGCGGCGAGCATCGCCGCGATGTCGTTGGCCGTCGCCTCTGCCGCCGCCTCTCGCATGTCGTCGACCTTCTTGAAGCCAGCCTTCGCCGGCGACGTCCAGACTTCAAGCGCCGGCAGCTCCTGCCAGACGCCGTCCTCGAGCGAAAAGACGCCGGTTTTTCCTTCGTCGCTCTCAACCTGCGTATAGCCAAGGCCCTTGCGCACGAACGGACGCGGCGACGCCGTGAAGAATGCATTGAAGCCGTCGACGAGTCCGGGACTCGAGCGGAAGTTCTTCTTGAGCGCGAGAAGCTTTCCCTTCCAGGCGCCCGTCGCGTCTGCACGGCCCTTTGCCACCAGATCCCGCGCCATGATGTAAGTGCCGAGGTCGGCTGATCGGAAGCTGTAGATCGCCTGCTTGGGATCGCCCACAAAGAAGAGCGGCCGCTCGGCGCAGACGCCTGCCGTAAGTCCCGAGAGAAAGAGCCGGTCGAAGATGGCGAACTGCACCGGATCCGTATCCTGGAATTCGTCGATCAGCACGCCCTGGTACTCGCTGCGAAGGCTCTGCGCGAAGGCGCCCGTTGCATCGGCCTCCAGCCTGCGCCAGAAGTCCGTCAGGATGTCGTCGAACGTGAATTCGCCCGCTTGCGCCTTGCGGCGGCGCACGTCCTCTGGCGCCTCCCGGCAGAAGCGCTCGAGCATGGCTCGGATGGCCGGTACCAATTCGGGAGAGGAGGCAACTTCGGCGACGCTCTTGTCGTCGATGCGGCGCTTGACGAGGCTTTCCGGGAACTTGCAGAGCTCAGCGAGCTTGCCTTCCCAGTTCTCGCCCTGCACGAGCAGGCGCCGATAGCCCTCATCGGGATTCGCATCGATTTCGCGCCGGATGAAGTCCTCGACAGCTTCCTTGAGCATCTGGGAATCGTCCTCTCCAAAGGACGCCTCCAGCGCGCTCGAGGATGAAAACGCGTGCCCGGAGAGCGCCTTCTGACAGAAGCTGTGAATGGTGAAGATGCCCGCATCGTCAAAGTTCATGAGCGACTGCCGCAGCCGCTTTGTCATCTCTTCGTCCGAGAATCGCACCGCGCCGCTCTCGCCGCGAGCGCTTCGCCAGAACGCGAGCTGCTCGACGAGAAGCGGATCGGCGTCCTCAGGCGGAAGCTGCCCCTCAAGCAGAGCGAGCATGTCGGAGAGATGCTTTTGAATGCGGCTTTTGAGCTCGGCCGTCGCTGCTCTTGTAAAGGTGACGATCAGCAGCGACGTGACGGGCAGGCCGAGCTCGACCACGATTCGAAGCACGATGTGCTTGATCGAGAACGTCTTGCCTGTACCCGCCGACGCTTCCAAGAGCGTCGGCCCCCGCAGCGCCGCCGTCTTGACGTCAAAGGACGGCGGATCGGCTTGAGGCGCCGCCGGCGCGGACGGCGCGGCGGCAACGTCTTGAATCGGACGGCCGACTCCCGGCGCCGCAGCGTCCCACGAAGCGAGGTCGTCGAGAGACGCTTCGTCATGCGGCTCGTCGAAAGACGCTGCTTCGCTGTCAAACGGCAGTTCCGCCGCGTCGTCAGAGAGCGCCCACTCAGGCGCCCCCTCTTCGTGCAATGTCTTCGAAAGTTTCTTCATAGTCTCGACAGCTACGGCAAGTTCTGCGGCGCGGCGCCTTGGGCTGCGCAGCCCGCAACGGCGTTGAGCTTGGCAAGCGCCTCCTCAATGTCCGTCTTTTTCTTCTTTGACTTGGGATTGTCGTCAGGCGCTGCAGCAAGCGCCTTCATCACGTCGATGAAGGCATCCTTGGCACGCTCGCCTTCGCTCAAAGAACGGCCGCGGAAGACGAGCTCGTCTTCCGCCGGCACCGTTTGATTCCAGGCCGGCGCGCCCTTTGCTGCGATGGGCGCAGGAGCGCTCTTCGCCCGCGCGTAGCCCCAGTAGAGCGCCTTGACGAATCGGCGTGCAAAGTCGGCAGGAATCTCCTGGAAGCTCAGCTGCTGCGGCGCAACGCTCTTGTCGTCGCTGCAGACGATCTCCGCGCGCACATTCCAGCCCGCTGCGCGGGCGAGCGCATAAAAGGCATAGAGGCGCAGCACCGGCGAGCCGTCGGCCTTCGAAGGCGTGCAAAGCGGCAGGTGCAGCGTGCGGGCGCGGCCCTTGGCCAGCGGATCCCACAGAAGATGCGTGAAGGAAGCGGCAATAACCGCCGGCCTGCCGTCAGGCGTCTCGCTGGCATCCAGCGCCAAGCGCACGGACTTTTCCGGCGCCGGCGCCAATCCCGTCGACCAGCTGCGATGCTTCGCCGCCGCCTCCTGGGCGAAGGCGAGATCGTCTTCCGACGCCCATTCGCGAATGCCTGCGCCGCCCTGAAGCGGATCGGCCGCCCAAACGTCGCGGATCTCCTCGAGCGGCGTGCCGGCCAAGAGCGCTGTGATGGCCGTCTGGCGCCGGCTCCAGCGCGAGAGGCCGCCCTTTTCCGGAATCATCGGGCAGTCTGGACTGTCATCGTCGGTCGGCAGCCGCACGCCGGCACTGCTGAGCGTCCAGCGGGACGGATTGTCCCAGAAGGACCAGACGGCCTGAAAAGGCACGACGCTTTGCTCTGCTGCAGCCGCCGGCTCAAAGCCGGCATCGGCAAACGGCGCTTCCGGCGCTTCGTAGCTCGCCTGCGCAGCCGCTCTGACCGCCTCGAGGAGCTCGGCGCTTCGACTCTGCCAGGCGCCTTGCGCCGCGCTGAAGTTCTTCGCGGAGAAGGCGTTGAGCGGCAGCCTCATGGTGAGAAGCGACTCCGCCTTGCGGCGCTCTTCGCCCTGCAGGAACGAGAGAATCCATTCGCGAAGCTCCTGCGCAATGATCGACGGCTCCTCGGGCTGCGCCTCGTTCGTGCCGCCGACGTACGAAATGAGAAAGCGCTTTCGAGCAGCGAGAAGCAGATCCAAAAAGACATTGCGGTTGTCGCGGCGGCTGTCGCGGTCGCCTTGTCGCGGCGCCTTCGCCATCAGATCGAACTCCTCGGCGCGAGTCGTGCCGGGGAAGCTGCAGTCCTGCGAGAGGCCGATGACGGCAATGATCTTGTAGGGCAGCCCGCGCAGCTGTTGCATGCCGGCAAAAGTCACGGCATTCGACGGACGGGCGCTTCCGGGATCCGCTTCAAAGCGGCCCTCCAGGCCGTCGAAGAAGAGCGCAAAGCTCACTTCAGGCGCCGGGAGCGCCGCGGGCATCATCGCCGCTGCTGCTTCTGCGCTGTCTGAAACAAATCCTTCTCCAGCGGGCTTCAATGCGTCAGGCGCCTCAGCGCCGCCGCCAGCCGCCTCGATTTCTGCGGCGAGCGCCGCTGCTTCGCCGCGGATGACGCTGTAGTCCCACGAAGCGCCTTCCCTTGGAAAGAAGAGCTCGATCGCGCGGCCGATCCAGGCCAGCCAGCGCTCCGGCGCCTCGCGGCCGCCGCCGGCGCTCGGATGCGCCTCCCGCCAGAGCAAGGAAAGGCCTGACGCGATTTGGGAGAGCGCTTCGAGCAGATCAGGCCGATCGCCCACAGCCGTCCAGCCGCCGAGCGCCGTGCCTTGCGCCGGCGCCGCATCGCCCCAGGGCAGCTTCTCGTCTTCGGGCAGCATGAAGCCAAGCGCCAGGCGCTCGAGCGCCCGCTCGAGCGTCATGTCCGTCACCTTGGCAAAAGTCACCGAATCCTGCTCGCGGAGCTGCTCTTCCAGGATGCCGCAGCTGTAGCCGGCTGATGCGAGCCAAACGCGAAGAATCGATACATCTTCGGTGCTGAAGCCGAAGCGCGCAGACACGGGCGGCTGCGTGAGCCAGGCGATGAACTCATCGCGCCTGGCGCGTCCGGTAATGAGCTTGGCAAGCTCGAGAAGGGCCTGCGCAGGCGCATCGCTTTCGAGCTTCGTCGTGCCCGTGATGCGAAAATCAATGCGCAGCTGCCGCTCGCCCTGCGCGCCCGAACGATCGACAAGGCTGCCGAAGACTTTTTCAATGAGCGGCGCCATGCCGGAGATGTCCGGCGTCACCACCAGCACATCGTCAAGACGCAGCTTCGGGTCCGCTGCGAACTGAGCCTGCAGCCAGTCTGCCAGGCCCTCTAGCTCGCGCGTCGCCGTCGGCGCACAAACAAAGCGAAGCGACTCGTCGTCCGCGCGAACCAGCGCCTTGCCTTCAGGCATCACGCGCCGCAGATCAGGCTCGAGCTTCAAAATCGAATCCTGGATGCAGCGCAGGAGAGAATCCTCCCGCGCTTCGAGGTAGTAGCCCTGCGTCTCAACCGCCATGTCGACCTTGACGTCGGACGGATTCGCCATGAATCGGGCAAAGGCGCTGGCCGGCTCGAGCGCCAGCGGGCCCGGTTCGCGGGTGCTGTCGAATTCATCGGCCGCGCGCTGCTCGTCCCCCAGATCAAGTTCAGAAAGCGCCAGGCCGGCTGCCGTATCGGGCCCCTGCGTGAAGCGCCAGAGGCGCTGAATGTTGGCGCGCACGCTGCGGCCGTTGTCCGCAAGCAGCGGATGGCCGATTTCGTAGTGCTCGCTGCCGCCCGACTTCACTTCCTTCCACGCCAGCAGCCGCCTCGGCATCAGATCGAACCAATACTCAGCGCAGGGATTGAGGAGATAGAGCCAGACTTCGCGGCCAGACTGCGCAAAGGCGCGCAGGATCGGCAGCATCAGCGGCGGCACGACGAAGGGTGCAAAGATGTGGAGCGCCTTCGGCAGCTGCACCCAGCGGCGGCGCTCTTCCGTGCCGAGGTTGACGCGGTCGGCGCCGGCCGGCGCTGCGGCGAGCTTTTCAAGCGCTTCAGGGAAATCGGCAAGAAACTCCCGCCCGCGCCAGCCCGGGCATTTGGCGAGCTCCTGCCACAAGGCCTTCTGCCAGCCGAAGTCGGGCGACGCTTCCAGCTTCGCGCGCTCCGCCTTGGCTCGCGCGGACTCCGCCTGCTGCGGCCGAATGCCGAGCCAGGAAAACACCCAGTCGGCTCGGTAGGAGGCGTAGGCGACGAAGACGGCCGCCACATGGCGCGAAAAAGCATAGATCTCGCGCTCGGTCTTTCCGTTCAGATAGTTGGCGAGACGTCCTGCCGGATCTGCCGCCTTCACGCGCTCCCGAAAGCTCCCCGGCCCCGTTTCGCAGAAAATCCGCCAGATCATCCACTCGGCCTCATTGCCGACGACGTTGGCCAGCGGCTCCTTCGAATAGAGTCCCATCCACTGCGAGAGATACATGAACTTCATCGCCGCGCAGACGCGGTCGCGCTCGGCGATGCTGCGCTTCAGGTCGACTTCAACGGCCTGCGACGGGATGATGACGGGAACGCTCTCGAAGGCGGAGGCGATGAGCGCCGGAGCGTCCAGCGCCTCGCCCGAGGCGTCGACGAAGCGCAGATGCGCCATGTTGTGCAAAAGCACCGTGCGCAGCACTTCGTAGCTGTTGCTGTAGATGGTATGGATCATGACGGGACCGTTTCTCGAAGCGAAAGCGGCGGCAGCGGCCGAGAGCCGCTGCACGTAGCGCGCCGTCAGGGCGCGAAACAATCTTCGCACACCGCAGCGTCGAGAGATGTCGCGGCCGAACGGCCGCCTTCAGAGCCGCCGAGATCCGGAGCCTGCCTATGCCGTGAGGTAGACGAAGATGAGAATGCCCGTCATGGCGAAGGCGAGCGCCACCTTGACGGCCGTGCCCACAATCATGCCGAGCCACGTGGCGACGCCGACTTTGCCCGCATGAATCAGGTTGCGCTTTGCATAGAATTCGCCCACGGCAGCACCGATGAGCGGCATGAAGAGCAGGCCGAACAGTCCCATGAACATGCCAATCACCGTGCCGACGAGGCTGCCGATGATTCCCGCCTTGGATGCGCCTGCGCGCTGCGCGCCCATGGTCTGCGCCGCCGTGTCGACAACGACGCCGATGACGGCGAGCACGACGAGTACGACGATCGTCTTCCACCCGATCTTTTCGTAATGATCCGCCCAGCCGATGAGCCAGCCGCCGGCAGCGATGAGAGGCAGCCCCGGTATTGCAGGCACCACCGTGCCGGCAAAGCCCGCAGCGATGAACACGAAGGCGCCGAGCCAACACGCGATGGCAAACCAGTCGAAGCTTGCAAAGTCCATTCGATCGTCCTCCCGATGAAAGTGCGGCGGCCTGCCGGCGCCGGAAGCGAAAAGCCTTCGCTCCCCTATTCTTCAATGCCCGTGTAGTAGCCCTCGTCGGCCATCTGCTCAAAGCGGGTGTTGCCGCCGAGAAAGGTCATGCGCAGCGTGCCGATAGGACCGTTGCGCTGCTTGGCGACAATGATTTCCGCCAAGTCCTTGTTGGGCGTGTCCTTGTTGTAGACGACGTCGCGGTAGATGAACATGATGACGTCGGCGTCCTGCTCGATTGCGCCCGATTCGCGCAGGTCCGACATCACCGGACGGCGGTCCGCTCGGCTGTCGACGCTTCGGTTGAGCTGCGAAAGCGCAATGACGGGAACGGAAAGCTCCTTGGCGAGCGCCTTGAGGCCGCGCGAGATTTCCGAAAGCTCCTGCGAGCGGTTGTCGCTTGCGCTGCCCGAGCCCGGCATGAGCTGCAGGTAGTCGACGACGATGAGCCCCAGAGGACCGGTTTGGTTCACCAAGCGGCGCGCGCGGCTCGAGAGCTCCGTAATCGTGAGGCTGCCGGTATCGTCGATGTAGATGGGCTTGTCCTCCAGACGGTGCATGGCGGCCGTGAAGTTGTCCCAGTCTTCATCGTCAAGCTGGCCTTTGCGGAGCTTTTGCGCATCAATGCGGCCGACCGAGGAGACGAGGCGCTGCGCGAGCTGATCGGCGCCCATTTCCATCGAAAAGATCGCCACAGGAATGCTTTGATCGATGCCGACGTTTTCAGCGATGTTGAGCGCGAGCGAGGTTTTCCCCATTGAGGGGCGGCCGGCAATAATGATGAGATCGCCGCGCTGCAGGCCCGCCGTCACGTTGTCGAGATTGCGGTAGCCCGTCGAAACGCCGGTGACCTCGCTCGAGTCGCGGTTGTTGTAGAGCTCGATGATGCGCTGCGAGACGTCGCGGATGAGCGTCGCCATCGGCTGAAAGCCGCGCTGCCCGCGCTGATTGCGCTCGTTGATCGCCAGCACCGAACGTTCGGCGCTGTCGAGAATCTCGCGCACTTCGCGACCTTCCGGCATCAGCGCATCGCTGACCATCTGATCGCCCACGGAAATGAGCTGGCGCAGCACCGACTTGTCGCGAACGATTTCGGCGTAGCGGCGGATGTTCGCCGCCGACGGCGTGTTGTTCACGAGCTCCATCAGATAGGGAAGCCCGCCCACTTCGACATCGCGGCCGTCGTTCTTAAGCGCTTCAAAGACCGTCAGGCTGTCTGCTGGCTCGCCGCGCTGAATCATCCGGGAGATCGTCTCGTAGATCGTGCGGTGATCCCGCCGGCAGAAGTCTTCCGGACGGATGATGTCGACCACGCTGTCCAGCGCAGCGTTGTCCACCATGAGGCCGCCCAGAATCGACTGCTCGCTCTGAATGCTCTGCGGCGGCCGCCGAACGGCCGCGGCTGCATCGTCCGTCGAATTCTGCTGCATGAGGATGTCGTCAGGCATTCGTCGTTACCTCGATAGTGAGACCTTCACTGTAGCGAATCGGCGGCGCGCATAGGGCGCCAATCCGCTGAAGCGCTCGTGAAAAAGCGTTTCCGCACAAAGCGAACTCCAAAAGAAAAGCCTCCGCTCAGCGCTCTCGCGCAGCGAAGGCTTTTCTTTTGCGCTTCCTGCCGGGAGAGTCTCCCGGCGAGGAAGGCTGATCGCTTTGGAAAAGCGCCGTATTAGTTGGCGGCTTCCGCGACGACCTTCACCAGGACTTCGGCCGTGATGTCGGTCATAAGGCCGATGACGATCGGATAGTCGCCGATGGCCTTGATCGCGCCGAGCGGCGTGCGGACCTGCGACTTCTTGATCTGGAAGCCGAGCTTGTCCACCGCTTCCGCGATGTCGGCGTTCGTGACGGAGCCGAAGAGACGGCCGTCAACGCCGCACTTCGATTCGATCGTGACTTCCTTGCCATTGAGCTGGGCGGCGAGTTCCTGAGCAGCAGCGATGCGCTCGGCCTGAGCCTTTTCGAGCTCGGCGCGGCGAGCTTCGAATTCAGCGATGGCCTGCTTCGTGGCGCGCTTGGCGTGGCCCTGAGGAATGAGGTAGTTGCGGCCGTAGCCGTCCTTCACCTTGACGATGTCGCCGAGTTCGCCGAGATGCGTGATCTTTTCAAGCAGAATGACTTGCATTTGTTCAGACTCCTCTCAGCGAATTACTGGTTGTCCGTGTAGGGGAGAAGGGCGAGGAAGCGAGCGCGCTTGATCGCGGTGTCGAGCTGACGCTGATAGTGCGCCTTCGTGCCCGTCAGACGAGCCGGCATGATCTTGCCGTTGTCCTGGATGAAGTCGCGGAGCGTCTCGACGTCCTTGTAGTCGATCTGCTCAACGTGTTCAGCCGTGAAGCGGCAGAACTTCTTGCGCTTGAAAAGCGAATTTTGCTGGTTCGAACGGCGAGGCTTGCCCTTGCCCTTAGCACCAAAAGCCATGTTGATGACTCCTTAATTGAATTCCGTGATGTGAATGACGAGCCGGCTGCTCTTCATCGACCGCGGCGCAATGAACCCCTTGATGCGGAGCTCGGCACCGAGCGGGAGCTTGTTGAGCTGCTTCGCCGTCTCGGCAAACGAGATGGCGGGGAAGTCGTATTCGAGCGTGCGGGTCTTTCCCGCTTCGACGAGCGTGCCTCGATGGTGGAAAGTGCCTTCAAACACCTCAAGGCCTGCGGGCGTGAAGCGAACAGCTTCCCGTCCCGTCAGCGCGCCGTCAATCGATATCGAATTCACCTCTGGCTCAGCAGCGGCCGGCTGTTGTCGAAATTAGGCCTGAGCGTCGGCGTCCTGCGCCGCGGCAGCGGCTTCAGCCGCAACCTTCTTCGCCTCTTCCTTCTCGACGACCTTCATCATCGGCGAGGGGCCCGTCTCGGCATGCTTCGTCTTGACCGTGAGATGACGGAGGACGGCGTCGTTGAAGCGGAAGCCGTTCTCGATCTCGGCGAGCGTGTCATGGCCGCACTCGATGTTGAGGAGCAGGTAGTGAGCCTTCACAAGCTTCTGGATCGGGTAGGCGAGCTGACGGCGGCCCCAGTCTTCAATACGGTGGATCTTGCCGCCCTGTTCGGCGATCAGAGTCTTGTAGCGTTCGATCATCGCGGGGACCTGTTCGCTCTGGTCGGGGTGCACGATGATGCAGATTTCGTAGTGACGCATTTAGCCTCCTTGCGGAAAAAGCTGCCCAAAGCGTCGTTTTTGGTGCAGCAAGGACAGTAAAGGCCGCGATTGTAGCGGAAAGTTTTTCCGCTTGCTCGCCGTTGGCCCGAAATTTTGAATTTTAGATCACCTAGATTCGATCAGCAACCGCCAAGCCGCCGAGCTTGCAGCCCTTGGCGATGCGCTGGCGCAGCGACTCGAAGAGGCAGACGCCAGCGGCGACCGACACGTTGAGGCTCTCGACTGCGCCCGCCATAGGAATGGCGGCCAGCGCGTCGCAGCGCTTGCGCGTGAGCTGCCGCAGGCCTTCGCCTTCAGCGCCAAGCACCCAGGCAAAGGCTCGCGCCTGATCGAAGTCGTAGATGCTCTTTTCGGTTTCTCCAGCCGTGCCGACTACGCAGACGCCGGCTTCTCGAAGCTCGACGATGGCGCTCGCCAGGTTCGTGACCGTGACGACGGGAACAGTCTCTGCCGCGCCCGCGGCGGCTTTGGCCGCAGCCGGCGTCATGTGCGCAGAGCGGTCGCGCGGCACAATCACGGCCTGCACGCCGGCCGCATCCGCCGTGCGCAGACAAGCGCCGAAGTTGCGCGGGTCGGTCACGCCGTCAAGGATGAGGAGCAGCGTGCTATCGGTGATCTGATCCAGAAGATCCGCAAAGTCGAGCTCCACGCGCTTCTCGGCAGCCACGGCGACAATGCCCTGATGCGGCGCTTCTGGCGACATGCCGTCCAGCCGGCGGCCGTCCGCATTCATCACGCGGATGCCGGCGGCCGTCAGGCGGTCGCGCATTTCGCGCATGCGCTTGTCGCGGCGGGACGGATCGGCATACACCGTCTGAATCGATTTCGGATCGAGGCGCAGGCGCGCCGCAACGGCATGAAAGCCCGCGAGGATCACCGTGGAGGTCTTGAGCGAAGCGCCCTCGTTCTTTGCGTTCTTCACAGTTTTTTCTAGGTTTCTCAGAAAAATGAAGCCGGCTGCCGCCGGCGCAGATGCAATCTCGGCATTCTAGCGGCGCTTCAGCCGCGCTGCGACGAATGGATAGCGAAAAGCCCGCCCGGCCGCCTTCACGGCGCCCAGGGCGGGCCTTCGCCGTCAGAACGCCTCTCTGCGGCTACCAGCGGTCATCGTCAAAATCGTCGCCGCCGCTCTCCCAGCTCCGCGTGCGGCGCGGATGGCCACGGCCGCGTCCCTTGACCTTGTGCTGCGTGAGGTCGTGCACAAGCGCGAAGTCGATTCGGCGCTCCTCTGCGTTAACGCTTTCAAGGCGCGCTTCGATCGGATCGCCCAGACGCACCTGAACCATCTCATCGTAAGAGGTCATCGTCATCTGTTCGGCATCGTAGTCGTAGTACCCCCAGCCAAGCTTGGAAATATGGATGAAGCCTTCGATCGGCATCTCATCCAGCGTAATGTAGACGCCAGCCGCGCACATGCCCGTCACCGTAGCGCGCCAATTGCGCTTCTTGGTGCGGGCAAGGAAGTCGCACTTGAGATACTGCATGACGTCGCGCGTCGCATCGTCGGCACGGCGCTCGGCCGCCGAGCAGATGTAGCCGAGGCGCTTCCAGGCCTCTAGCTTTTCGAGCTGCCGCGCAGAAGGCTGCTTCGCACGTCCGGTCCCCGCCTCGGCCTTGGCCAGACGGCCTGCTTCAGCCTTCGCCGCTTCGCTCATGAGCTTTCTTGCGTGATAGCCCGCCATGATGTCCGCCGGATCGAAGGCAATCTTGGGCGAATAGGGCTTCTTGGCGAGAATGCCCTTGATCGTGCGGTGCAGCAGCAGGTCCGGATAGCGGCGAATAGGCGATGTGAAATGCGCATAAGCCTCAAACTGCAGGCCGAAGTGGCCGATGTTCTGCGGCTGGTAGCAGGCGCGGGACATCGAGCGCAGCACCGCCGTCTGCAGGAAGGGCTTGTCCTTCGTCTCTTCAATGATCTTTTCGTAGCCCGCCGCGTCTTCGCTTTCGAGCTTGATCCCGAAGGGACGCAGCGTTGCCCGCAGCGCCTGAATGCGGTCGGCCTGCGGCGCCGCGTGGCAGCGGAAAAGCGTCTGCTGCTTCTTGGCGATGACAAACTGAGCCGCGCAGACATTGGCTACGAGCATGCACTCCTCGATCAGGCGGTGCGCATCGTTGTGGTCGCGCACGACGAAGCCCGCAATATGGCCTGCATCGTCAAACTTCGCCATGGATTCGGTCGTCTCGAAGTCGAGCGCGCCGCGCTTCACGCGCGCCGCCCGCAGCGCCTTGTAGAGATCGTAAAGATGACGGATGTCGGCAATTCGAGGCCCCAGTGCATCCAGGCCGTCGGCCTCGCCCTGCAGCGCCGACCACACCTGCGTGTACGTCAGGCGCGCATGCGAATGAATGACCGCCGGATAGAACTGGTAGGCCGTCGTTGCGCCGGCCTTGTTCACGAGAGCATCGCAGACGAGCACGAGGCGGTCGACATTGGGGTTGAGCGAGCAGAGTCCGTTCGAAAGCTTTTCCGGAAGCATCGGAATGACGCTTGCCGGGAAGTACACGGAAGTGCCGCGCCGCTGCGCATCCTCATCGAGCGCCGAGCCCGGCTTCACGTAGTTGCTCACATCCGCAATCGCCACGAGAAGACGCCAGCCTGAAGGCGTTTCCTCGCAGTAAACCGCGTCGTCAAAGTCGCGGGAGTCTTCGCCGTCAATCGTGACGAAGGCGAGATCCGTCAGATCGACGCGGTGCAGCATGCTTCGGCCGTCGACCTTGTCAGGAAGCGCCGCCGCCTCCTCGAGCGCCTCAGGACTGAAGTCCACCGGCACGCCGTGCTCGGCTGAAGCGATCGCCTGCTCGCCGAGCGGATCGGAGAGCTTGCCCACAGGCTTCACGTAGCGCGCCGTGGCTGCCGGCCCCTCCACCTGCCAGTCCCAAAGGTCAGGCTTTTCCATGGAGGCTTGGTCGAGCTCAAGCTCTGCGGCGCTCGTTCTGTCAAAGTTCTCCGGCAGCGCCGAGCGATCCACATAAATCACCACTGGAGAGAAGACGGAAATGGGACGAAATTCCGCACGCGTGCCCGTAAAAGCCTGAAAGCGGCAGATCCACTTCGAGCGGCGCTTGATTAGACCGGCAACGCGCCAGCCTTCGGTCGAATCGCGCACGGCAAGCAGATCTCCCGGCAGCCGGCCGCCGCCAACAGGCGCCTCGAACTCCAGCGGCATCACGCCAGTCATGGTCATGCGGGACGCCGTGCGGGCGCCGTTCACGACCGCCGTGCCCGTCTTGGCATCCGGATGGCAGAACCAGTTGTGGTCGCCCTTTTCAAAATTCTCGTTGTAGAGCGCGACGACCACCGCATTGGCTACCGAACTCGCCATGCCGAGCTTGCGCTTGAACAGCGCCTTTGCATTTTTGTAGGCGATGTCGCGGCCTAAATCTTCCAGAAGCGCCTTTGCCTGCGCAATCTCCTCAGGCTTGACTTCCACCGCTTCTGGCGCCAGCACCGCCGCACTCTTCTTTTTCTTTGCCATCTTTCTGTGTTCGTGAGAAAAGGGCTCGTCAATGAGCACTCGCAGAATAGCTGATTCAAGGCAGAGCGTTGAGGCTGACGCTGCACCGGCAGGAAAAAAAGAAGCTCAGCAATGGACTCACTTTCTGCCCGCTGCGGCGTTCTTTACTTCTTTTTTTTGCACCCCTTGACATTCTGACTTCCCTATGGCAGAATTTTGTTCTCGGCGCCCGGGTGGCGAAACTGGTAGACGCACCAGCTTCAGGTGCTGGCGGCTTCACGGCCGTGAAGGTTCGAGTCCTTTCCCGGGCACCACAAATTCCGAAATCCCGCATTCTCTTTGGAGGGTGCGGGATTTTTATTTGTCCATGCGCCGAAACTAGCATTGGACAATGCGTCCAGCGAACCGGCTGCTCTTCAGCAAAAAGCCCTCCCAAGCATGAAGCTCGAGAGGGCTGCTTCGGTCAGCCGGCCGGCGGCTGCGCTTTGCGCGCCAGGGCCGACGCCAAGGCTAGGCCGTAAAGCCATTCCTCTGCGGTCGGCTGGCTTTTCCGCTTACTTCGAGGCGTTGCTCTTGAAACCCGCAGGCAGCGGGTCGATCTTGAGGACGAACGTCAGGAAGGAATAGAGGATTGCGCCCACGAACATCGCCACGACGAGGCCGATGTTCGCCGTCGCAAAGACGCTCTTCTTCATCTCGTCAGAGAGCAGGAAGCTCACGACGTGCGCGATGTAGGGGTCGGAAGACGTAATCGTGCCAAGGCCGATGATCGTCGCAACGAGCAGCGAAAGCACGGCCGTCCAGCGCCAGTTCATGCCGCCCTGCCCTTCGGGCATTGCAAGCTCGGCGCGCCATCCGTGGCGCTTCTGACGGATGAGGTCGACCATTTCAATGGCGCCCCAGGAGCCCATGATGACGGAAATCGCGGCGAGGAACGACTGGAACGGCGCCACGAAGGAATCGGAAACGAAGAGGAGATAGAAGGCGCCGAAGGCAATGAGGCAGCCGTTCAGAATCGTCGTTCCGAGACGGGTCATCGGCACGCCCATGGCGAGCAACGCGAGGCCCGAGCTGTAGAGGCCCGTCATGCCAGCAGAAATGAGCGACACGATGATGACGAGCGAGAAGGGAACATAGAACCAGAAGGGAAGAATGCCCGTAATGGCCGCAAGCGGCTCGTGGTTCGCCTTCTCCATGAGCTCCGGATTGCCGACCGCGAGCATCACGCCGAGAATGAGAAGAACGGAAACCGGCACGGCAATGCCCGACATCGTCCAGAAGACGACGCCGCCGGCCTTGGTGTTGCGCGGCAGGTAGCGGGAGTAGTCGCCGCCGTAGTTGAGGAAGCCGAGACCCACCATCGTCATCGACAGCACAATCGCGCCGATGAAGACGCCCATGCTGCCCGAGGGGGCGCTGTTGAGCATCGAGAAGTCGATGTGCTGCACGAAGAAGAAGAGGTAGATGAGCGTGAAGATGCCCGTCACCCAGGCGATGCCCTTTTCGAGCTTCAGAATGAGCTGATGGCCGTAGACGGCGCCGCTCATCGTGAGCAGGATCACGATGACGAAGGAAATGAGCGTGCCCGTCGCCGTCGAGGCGCCGGCGTCAGTCGCGAGCGCCGGAACGAACTTCGCAATGAGGTCGGCCAGCGTCGTCGTTGCCATCGAGAGCAGCGTCACCTTCCAGCCGAGGTTGGCCACATAGCCGAAGAAAGTCGGGAACTTGTTGCCCTGATAGCCGAAAGCAAGGCGAGACTGCACCAGCGTCGGCAGACCCGTGCGCACAGAGCCGACGGCAAGGATGCCGACGAGCGCGCAGGAGAGGAAGTAGCCGATGACGCCTGCCGCCATGGCCTGCCAGACCGAAAGGCCGAGCGCGAAGACATAAAGGCCGAGCGTGATGCCGAAGATCGAAATGTTCCAGGAGAACCAGACGGGGAAGAGGTCCGCAGGCTTGCCGTAGCGTTCGCTGTCGGGAACCGGGTTGACGCCGTTGGTTTCAATTTTGGGTGTATCGGACATGGTTTCTTGAGGCTTTCTGCCGCTTCATGAGCGGACTTGTAGAAGAAAGCGAAGGTTGATGGGTAAGGATGAAGGAAAAGGAAATAGGCCGTCACACGCCCTGGATGCCTCGTCCCAAGCGCCCCGAAAGGCGCCTGAGGGGGAAAATCGAGGCATCAGGCTCGCACGATGCGGCCCAGAAGGGAAAAATCAGGCCACGCCGTAATGCAGCGCCTGCAGCTCTGCAAGCGTCGGCGCGCAGGCGGCGCCTTCACGGCTCGTGACGACGCTTGCCACAGCGTTGGCAAGCAGCACGCTTTCGTCGAGCGTCAAGCCGCACATCCGGCCGGCGATGAAGCCGCCCGCATGCGCATCGCCTGAACCAATCGTATCGACAACCTTGCAGGGATAGCCTTCAATCAGGCGGACGCTGCCCTTTTCAGCCAGCACGGCGCCGCGGGCGCCGTCCGTAATGACGGCAGGCGCCCCGGTCATTTCGCAGAGCACGCGCGAAGCGGCCTCCGCCGAAGCGTTCCCCGTTACGGCCTGCGCTTCCTGATCATTGAGCTTCATGATCGGATGCATGGCGCAGATTTCATCAAGAAGCGCCTTGGGCATCGACTGAGCGCGAGGACCGAGATCGATCACAAGCTCCGCATCCGGACGGCAGCGCTTGACGGCATCCAGCACCACGCGGGCGTTGGCGCCTTCGAGCTGATAGCCCGAGACATACACGATGTCGAAGGACGCCATATCGAAAGCGTCGAACCAGGCGGGCTGCATCCGCGTTTCGATGCCGGACATCGAAATGAAGGTGCGCTCGCCCTCGGGCTCTACGAGCGAAAGACACCAGCCGTTGTCACCGAAGCCCGGATAGCGGCGGATGGGATAGCCGCGGTCGCGGAACGTCTCCGCCACGCGCAGCGACATGACGCCCTCGCCCACCGGCATGAGGCTCTCGAACGGCAGGCCGAGCTTGTGGAGAACATCCGCCACGTTGAAGGAGCAGCCGCCGACGGAAGTCATGCGGCAGTCGCCTTCCAAGTCCTGACCAGATGTCGGCATGCCCGGCACGCGGATCACCACGTCGACGAAGGCCGAGCCCACAATGAAGACCTTCTTCTGCGGCGCAAGGCTGCGCACGATTTCACTCATGCTTCGCATAGCGCACCCGCTCTCAGTCAAGGCGGAAGGCCGCACGGCCCGCCGCGGTTTCGCGCGCGAGCGCGAGGAAGTCAAGGCTGTTCGTGCGCTCAAGCGTCTTCACGAAGTCCTGCGGGAAGGCGGAGAAGCCGACCTTGGCGCCGCAGATGGCCGCAGCCATCGCGCCCATCGTGTCCGTGTCGCCGCCCATGTTGGCGCACATGTGCGCAGCGCGCCAGGGCTCGCGGCAGTAGAAGGCAACGCAGAGCGCCGCAGAGACGGATTCGCTCGTCATCGTGCCCGTGCCGATCGCCTCATAAATAAGCAGGCTCACATCGTCATCGGAAGGCGAAGGGCCAAGCTTCGGAAGAAGCGCCTCAAACGCTTCCATGCGCGAGAGGACGGAGGCAGCCCAGGTGGGCTCGCCCTTCTTGGCCGCCACATCGTGCATGCGAGCAACGTCTTGACGCATCTCTTCCCAAGAGCGTCCGGCAATAGCGGAAGCCACCGCCTGCGCCACCATGGCGGCGCCCGAAATGGCAACGTCCGTCGCATGAGTCACGCGGCTCACTCGAGCCACAGTCTCTGCAAGCTTCTCCATCTCGGCAGCAGGCACGAGGCAGCCCACCGGGGCGATGCGCATGGCCGCGCCGTTCGTGAGCGACTGCTTCGTCACGGGCTCGGCATCTTCGCCCTTGCTCCAAGCCAGCAATGAAGCCTTTGAGGACGGCCCGAGCAGATTGATCTCGAAGCCGTTCATCGAGCGGACCCACTCGAGCAGATCGTCCGCAAGAACTTTCTGCGGCGGGACAGTGCCCGCCTTCAGAAGCGCCTTCAGAATGACAAAGGCCTGCGCTGAATCATCGGTGTAGTGCGCCGCCTTGAAATAGCAGGCGACGATGTTGTCGGCCGGGCCGTCAAGAAAGCCGTCGATGCGTCCGAAGCGCTCGCGCAGCTTCGCGCGAGGCCAAAGTTCGCCCGGTACGCCGAGCGCGTCGCCGAGCACCATGCCGGCAAGCGCGCCGGCAATTCGGTCGATCAGAAGAGAATCCACGGAGTCCATGCTGAAGTCGATAAAGATGAAAAATGTGCCTCCAAACTGCGGCAAAAATGTCTGCACGCGCCGAGGCCGTGCGCATTGTAGCCGTCCAACGTGGCAGAATGGCCGCGGCGATGTCGTCTAACCTGCCCGCCTTCGTGCTTTTTCAATGCTTTTCGGCGCTTTTCTATGCGCCTGATGCGGGCGCATCCGCTCCTCACACTAAGCAGCCAGCCCGTTCCGAACCTTCGGCCACATTGCGTTTCTACGCATCTCCATCCTCAATGACCGCTTCGCTCATTCACATTCCCTTCACCTACCGCTATTGGTTTGAAAGGCTTCCTCGCGGCGTTCGGCTTCATCTGCCGCAGCTCCCAGAAGCCGACTTTGACGCCGCAACGCCGGAAGCAGCTCAAAACGCCCTGCAGGACAAAATCCTGGAGGCGCTGGAGGCGCGGCTCAAGACTGGCGAGCTGCCGGAAGAATCTGTCCCCCGCGCCGGCGAAGGCCTGTGGACGCTTTCTCCTACCTTTGCCGCCAAAGCGCTCCTGATTGAAGAGGCGCAGCGCGCAGGCGTCTACCCCGCAGAGCTCGCTCGTCGACTTTGCATCAGCTCGCAGGAAGCGCAGCGCATTCTGAAGCTGCGCCATGCTTCGAAATTCGACACGATCGCCGACGCCTTCCGCGTCATTGGACTGAAGCTCGTGATCTCTGCTGAGCCGATGTTTCCGAAGCGCCAGCAGCGCAGCGCCGTGCGCATCGATTAAGCGCCGGCACTTGCGGCTCGAGCAGGCAAAAAAAGCCGCCTCCGGCGATGCCGGAAAGGCGGCTCCAAGCTTAGGAGAGAGAAAAAGGCGAATGTTTGAATGAAGTGATGCAGAGGCCGCACGCGGCCTCTGCGGGGAGAGTTCGGCTCAGGCGCTCT
>CAJKSP010000009.1 GCA_905202595.1 uncultured Sutterella sp. | reverse complement strand
CATTTAAGCTGCCGCTGTCACATTGATCCTTCCAGAACTTCTTTGCCCCCGGGTCCGGCTTTGCTAGCGAGATTGGCCGGGTCCGGGATTTTTTCCAAATTTAAATTCCCACAGGCAAAGCTTTGCAGAAACAGCGCCAGGCGCGCTACTTCTCCTTCTTCAGTGCTTTGCCCCAAAAGAGGAACGCAGCATGGCTCTCAACTTCAATCTGGAAGCGCTTTTCGAGCCAGCGCTTCTCAGCGACGGTCCTTGGTGGCTCTACATCCTTAATGGGGCCGGCTGGACCATTTCGCTGATGTTAAGTGCGTTTGCGCTCGCACTTGTCCTCGGCATTGTGATCGGCACGCTTCGCACTGTTGAAAACCGATGGATACGCGGTTTTGCAGAAGCGTGGATTGAACTCTTCCGCAATATTCCCCTTATCGTCCAGATTTTCATCTGGTTCTTTGTCGTTCCCGAATTCATTCCTTGGTACAAGGAATGGATGATTGCATCTGATCCAATCTGCTCGCAGTTTCTGTCTGCCTTCATCTGCATGGGGCTCTTTACATCAAGCCGCGTTGCCGAACAGGTTCGATCCGGCATTTCTTCCATTCCGAAGGGACTCATGAATGCAGCCAAGGCGCTTGGCCTGACCAGACTGCAAACCTATGCTTTCGTCATTTTGCCGATGGCGCTTCGCCTCATCGTGCCTCCGCTGACCAGCGAAGCGATGAATCTCGTGAAGAACACGGCCGTCGCCCTTACGATCGGCCTACCTGAGCTCACGATGCGCGCCAACGAAATGGGGGAAAACACATTTCAGTTCTTCGCTGCCTACTGCTGGGCCACCGTGATCTACATCGTCATTGCTCTCCTGGTGAATCGCATTATGGGCGCTATTGAAAAACGCTCGCGCATTCCCGGCTTCATCGCTGCCAAATAAAAAAAGGGAGGAGATCATGGTGCTTGACGTTTCATCCATTACCGGCTCTTGGAGCTACATTCTTTCCGGAATTGAATATACGTTGGAGCTCACTGCCATCACGGCTATCGGCGGACTGATTCTGGGGACGCTGCTCGCGCTCTGCCGGCTCTCCACATGCCGGCCTGCTGCTGCAGCAGCGAAGCTCTATATCGACTTCATGCGCGCCGTGCCGCTTGTGCTGGTGCTTTTCTGGTTCTTCCTGCTGATGCCGGAAGTGCTTCAGGCCATCCTCCGCCTTGATCATCCAGTCATGATCGGCGCAGACATGACGGCCATCATCACATTTGTACTTTTTGAAGCCGCCTACTTTGCAGAAATCATGCGCGCAGGCATTCAGTCGATCAGCCGCGGCCAGTTCCAAGCCGCAAGAGGCTTAGGATTGAGTTATGCACAAACGATGCGCTACGTCATCCTTCCTCAGGCCGTGCGCAATATGCTTCCCGTGCTTCTCACCCAGACCATCATTCTTTTTCAGGACACTAGTCTGGTGTATGTTATTAGCGGCAATGACTTTATGGGCGCCATTTCCAAGATCGCCCAGCGCGACGGGCAATTGGTTTTGATGTACTCTTTCGCCGCCGTGTGTTATCTCGTCGTGTCGCTTTCTTTGTCGATGCTCATCCGCCGCGTTCAGGCGAGGATGACCGTCACCACCCGCTGACCGCGTTCGGACGCAAGCGGAATTCATAGGATTCGATTCCCATGCCAATGATTGAAATTAAAAACATCAGCAAGTGGTACGGTAGCTTCCAGGTGCTGAAGAATTGCTCCGTTTCCGTTGAAAAGGGCGAAGTGGTTGTTGTCTGCGGCCCTTCGGGCTCTGGCAAGTCCACGCTCATCAAGACTGTCAATGCACTCGAGCCTTTCCAGAAAGGCGAAATCATCGTCGACGGCATTTCTGTCGGCGACCCCAAAACGGACTTGCCCAAGCTCAGAAGCCGCGTCGGCATGGTATTCCAGCACTTCGAGCTCTTCCCGCATCTCTCCATTCGCGAGAATCTTGTGCTGGCGCAGATGAAAGTGCTCGGCCGCTCGCGCGAAGAGGCCGAAGAGCGCGGCCTCAAGCTTCTTGACCGCGTCGGTCTTCTCAAGCATGCGGACAAATATCCTGGACAGATGTCCGGCGGTCAGCAGCAGCGCGTAGCCATTGCTCGAGCGCTCGCCATGGATCCCGTTTGCATGCTCTTTGACGAACCGACGTCAGCCCTCGACCCGGAGATGATCAATGAGGTGCTTGACGTTATGGTCACGCTTGCCAAAGAAGGCATGACCATGATGGTGGTCACCCATGAAATGGGCTTTGCCCGCAAAGTTGCGGATCACGTCATCTTCATGGATGCCGGCGAAATCATTGAAAATCTTCCGTCGCAGGAGTTCTTCAATTCGCCGCATACGGATCGCGCACAGAAGTTCCTATCGAAGATCCTCAATCACTAAGCGCACACTTGCGCGTTCAAGCGCTCGTCAAGCGCCGCCTGTGCGGTTCTTGACGGGCGTTTTTTTTTTTGATCCGATAGATACGTCCCGAAACGGTTTGCAGAAGGCGTTGTTAAGCTGAATCCGCTCGCTGCTCGCTATCATTATTGGCTTGTTTGGATTACGCCATTTTTGCTAGGGAGCGCAGATGCCCATCCGATTCGACCCCGAAGCAGCCGTCCGTCTCGGCCGCGATGTTCTGATTCATGAAGCAGACGCCGTCCGCGCTGCGGCTGACCGCATCGGAGAGACTGACGACTTCGCGCAAGCCGTCAAGGCCATCCTCAGCTGCAGAGGCCGGTTGGTCGTGAGCGGCGTCGGCAAGTCCGGCCACATCGGCCGCAAGCTTGCGGCTACTTTCGCCTCCACCGGCACCCCTGCTTTTTTCGTGCATGCGGCTGAAGCTGCTCATGGCGATCTCGGCATGATCACGAA
The DNA here is from genome assembly GCA_905202595.1 of uncultured Sutterella sp. Classification (GTDB taxonomy): domain Bacteria; phylum Pseudomonadota; class Gammaproteobacteria; order Burkholderiales; family Burkholderiaceae_F; genus Sutterella. The sequence goes on along the minus strand of CAJKSP010000009.1, from coordinate 56,746 downwards.
GGACGACATCATCCTCGGCATTTCGTACTCGGGTGAAACGAGCGAACTGCTCACCATCGTGCCTATTTTGAAGCGGGAAGGCGCCATGCTCATTGCAATGACAGGCAACCCGGCTTCAAGTCTGGCCAAGCATGCCGACATTCACATCAACTGCCATGTTGAGCGCGAAGCGTGCCCGCTTAATCTCGCCCCGACCAGTTCGACCACGACAACCCTTGCGCTTGGCGACGCGCTTGCCGTAGCCTGTTTATCTGCAAAAGGCTTCACTAAAGAAGATTTCGCACGCAGCCATCCAGGCGGAGCACTCGGCCGGCGCCTCCTCATCCATGTCGAGGACATCATGCGTCGCGGCAACGATGTACCGGCTGTCACTGTTGACACGCTCATGCTTGACGCTGTCCGCGAAATTACCCGCAAGCATATTGGCATGACCGCAGTTGTCGACGACCAACGCCGCGTCATCGGCATCTTTACGGAAGGCGACCTGCGCCGCCTCATCGAGCGTCAGGGCGATATCCGCGCCGTGCGCGTTGGCGATGTCATGACGAAGAGCCCTCACACAATTGGACCGCGCGAACTTGCCGCCTCTGCGGCCAAGCAGCTCGAGCAGTACCAATGCAACCAGCTACTCGTTGTTGACGACGACAATCGGCTGATCGGAGCGCTCCATATGCATGATCTTATGGAAGCCAAGGTGATCTGAAATGATGCTGACGCTTCATGAACGCGCAGCCAGAATCCGCGTCCTCGTCCTTGATGTCGATGGCGTCCTGACAGAAGGGGCAATCCATGTCGGTCCAGAAGGCGAGCTCTTCAAGAGCTTTAATGTCCGCGACGGCCTCGGCATCAAGCTGTTGCAGCGCGCCGGCATTGAAGTGTGCATTCTGACTGGGCGCACTTCGGCGATGGTGGCGCACCGGGCCGCCGAGCTTGGCCTCAAGCGTGTAGAGCAGGGGCGGCTTGAAAAATTTCCTGCGTTGAAAAAGATGCTCACCGAAGCCGGCGTTGCACTTGAAGAAACTGCATACATGGGCGACGATCTGCCGGATCTGCCCTGTCTCATGCGCGTTGGTCTTGCCGCAACACCCGCAGACGGCAACCCCGATTTGGAGCCGTACATTCACTGGCGTAGCTCCCATGCTGGCGGCCGCGGCGCCGTGCGGGAGCTTGCTGAGCTCATCATTCGCGCACAGGGCAAATGGGAGCCGATCATGAAGAGCACCTACCTCAAGGACTACAGCGAGTAACGCCCCATGTCGCATCGCAGGTTTGTCATCAGAGAACGCATTACCGCCATTATTGGCGCAGTGCTTCTGCTCGCCCTTGTCGGCTTGAGTTACTACTATTCGATTCAGGTTGAGCTTGCTGGCCTTAAATATGTGCCGAGCGAATCGAGCCCAGACTTCACCGCCGAAAACGTCACATTGACGGACTTTGATGCCGAAGGCGCCGCGACCAATCGGCTCGCCGCACAAAGCGTTGCCCATTATTCCGATGAGCGCATGCACGCTCGAAATGCCCGCTTCTTCACGCTTGGTCTCGACAAGCCGCAAATGCGGCTCCGTGCGGATGAAGCGCTGAGCAACGACGGCATGGAAACGATCGAGCTCTCTGGCAATGTTGTGCTGACGCAGGACGCCTCAGTGGACCAGCCAGAACTCGAAGCCAAGACCGAATACTTGCGCGGCTGGCTCGATACCTACCGCTTCGACACTGACAAACCCGTATTTTTGCGGCGCGGCAGCGACACGACCAAGAGCGAGCGAGGCATGGTGTACGATAACGTCGCCCATACGGTGGAGATGTTCGACCGCATCCAAACCATTCTCCACCCGCAGAACTTCGAAGCGCCGGCTTCCCCTGCCGGGACACCGGAAGGTTGATCGACATGAAACACATACTCCTTGTCGCGGCACTCGCTGCAACCGCTGCCTCCTCGGCCTTCGCGCTCTCCACTGATTCGGAGCAACCGATCGAAGTCCACGCCGACCGCTTCAATGGCGACGAAGTGAAACAGACCGCCGTTTATACCGGCAACGTCACGGTTGATCAGGGCACAATCAATTTACGCGGCGCCCGTCTAGAGTTGCGCATCACGCCCAAAGGCTACCGACAGGCCAGCATAGACGGCTCTCCGGCCCGCTTCCGCCAGCAGCGCGATCCAGATCCGAAGCAACCTCAAGTTGAGGAATGGGTGCATGCAGAAGCGAACAGCATTGTCTATGACGAAGAAACTGACAAAATCACGCTGACCGGTCGTGCAAAGCTGACCCGTACGGAAAACGGCGTGCAAAAAGACATAACGCAAGGCGAGAAAATCGTCTACGACATGCGGAACGCTCGCTCAGAAGTAGACGGCGGCGTCGTTGACGGCAAGCGGCAGCGGGTAACCACAATCATTGCGCCGAGAACCAAATCGAATGCAAGCGCCAAACCTCGAGACGGCGCTGCGCTCTCAAGTTCGAACACCCTCTCCGTTCCCGCGAAATCGAAGTAGAAAACTCAAAGGAATTCCCCCAGTGAATGAGACCAGCCGAGAAGGCCATCTTCACGAGCACGTTCATACGCTCGTTGCCAAAGGCTTAAAGAAGCACTACGGCTCCCGACAAGTCGTCAAAGGTGTCGACCTGGCCGTGCGCTCGGGCGAAGTGGTGGGCCTGCTCGGCCCAAATGGCGCCGGTAAAACGACAACGTTCTACATGGTAGTGGGGCTTGTCGTTGCTGACGGAGGTACGCTTGAACTCGACGGCCAGTCGATCGCCCATATGCCCATCTACAAGCGCGCTCGGCTCGGCTTATCGTATCTGCCACAGGAAGCGAGTGTCTTCCGTAAACTCACCGTTGAAGAAAACATTCGTGCCATTCTCGAGCTGCAGACTGATGAAAGCGGACGGCCGCTCTCCCGTCAGGAAATCAACAGCCGCCTCGAGCGACTGCTCGATGAACTGCAGATTCAGCATATCCGCACCAATACGGCGCTGTCTCTCTCCGGCGGAGAACGGCGCCGCACAGAAATCGCTCGCGCACTCGCCGCGAATCCTCGCTTCATTCTGCTTGATGAACCCTTCGCCGGCGTCGACCCCATAGCCGTGATTGAGATTCAGCGCATTGTCAAATACCTGCGCGGCCGTAACATCGGCATCCTCATCACGGATCACAACGTCCGTGAAACGCTTGCCATCTGCGACCATGCTTACATCGTAAACGAAGGCTCCGTCCTCAAAGCAGGCCTGCCGAAAGACCTTGTGGCCGATCCCGATGTCCGCAAGCTCTACATCGGCGAAAACTTCAGCATGTAGCTCATGCCTTCTCTCTCAGCGGGCCTGCAGCTTTCGCAGGCACAGCAGCAGATCCTCGCACCGCAGCAACAGTTTGCTCTGAAGCTGCTGCGCATGAATGCGCAAGAACTTCTTGATGAGGCGATGCTTGCTGCAGAAGAAAACCCGCTTCTTGAGTCGGACCCGCTGCCCGAACTTCCGTCAGCCTCCGACGAAGCACGCCTCAATCCTCAGCTAGAAGAAGAGAGCAACTCGGTGGAGGAAGCCGGAGAAAGCCGCCTTCCGGACGACCGCGGTCCTCTTGAAAACGCATATACCGGCTGGTCTGGCTCGGGCAGTAGCGAGGACGAAGAATCCTGGATCGATCGCATTCCATCTCAGCATTCGCTTCGGGATGATCTTCTGGAAGAGCTCGGCATGCTTGACATTTCTGCGATCGATCGCGAACTTGCCACCTGTCTCATTGAAGAAGTCGATGAGCGAGGCTTTATCACGGAGCCCCTCGAACAGCTCGCAGAGGAATACAACCGCATCGTACAAGCGCCTATAGCAGACTGGCAACGCGCGCTGGCGATCGTACAGTCGCTCGAGCCAGCTGGCATCGGCACTTCGGGCCCTGCTGCATCGCTTGCGCTTCAAGCACGCCGAGCAGCCCAAGAGGGCATGGCAGATCCGCTTGCCGCTGAAGCAGCTGCCCGCCTAGTCGAGCATTCGCTCAAATTCCTGGCCGCTGGCAGCCGCAAAGCGCTTCTGGCCGCCATTGCGCCGCTTGGCGGCAACGAGAAGCTGCTCGATCAAGCGCTGGCGCTTTTGAAGACGCTTCATCCGTATCCAGCTTCGGAATACGGCGCACCTGCAGCGCCCTATATCATTGCCGACTTGCTCGCCGTCCTGAAAAACGGCTTCTGGCACGCCGTCCTCAATCCAGCGGCTCAACCCAGTTTGAGGCTTAACGACGCCGCACTTCGCGCTCAAGCCGGCCAAGGCACGCCCTTCGCCCGCTATCTTGATGAAGCCAAGCGTCTTCTCGCCGGCATTGAGGCGAGACAAACGACGCTTCTGCGAACGGCTGAATTCGCCGTTTCCAAACAGCAGGACTTCTTCCAAAACGGCGAGTCAGCCCTTCGACCGCTCCGCCTCTCTGATGCCGCTGCCGCGCTTGATCTTGCAGAATCCACAGTATCCCGCGCCGTTGCCGGAAAATTCATTCAGGGACCGCATGGCACCATTGAACTGCGCCAGCTCTTCCCTTCTGGCGGCGTCCAAGCAACATCAAGCCTTGGCGTTTCCGATCAGGTTTCGCCAGCGCGAATTCGTGCGCGCATCGTGCAGATCATTGCCGAAGAACCGAACGAGAAGCCGCTGAGCGATCAAGCTATTACGGATGTATTGCGTGAGGAAGGCTACGACATCACGCGGCGAACAGTGGCAAAATACCGCGACCTTGAAGGCATCCCTTCTGCGCGCTTCCGCGGCATGCACCGCTGAACGCCAGCATTTACTAGATGAATCTCCTTGCGCCTTACCTTACGCTTGAAGCCGTTCGCCTTGATGTCGAAGCGGCGAGCCGCAAGCGTCTTTTTGAAGAAGCATCTCTGGCGGTAGAGAGCGCCTACGGCGAACCGCATGACGAAATTTTCAGCGCGCTCATGGCGCGGGAACGTCTCGGCTCAACTGGCGTCGGCTTCGGCTGTGCCATCCCCCATGGACGGGTTGCAGAGCTTGCGGCTCCCGCCGTCGTATTCGTCCGCTCCCAAGCTCCTCTTCCCTACGATGCGCCCGACGGACTGCCCGTGCAACTCTTCATGACAATTCTTGTTCCAGAAGAGCATCCAGAGAACCACCTGGCGCTTCTGCGGGAAACCGCGCTCCTTTTCCAAAACGAATCAATGAGAAGTGCGCTTCTCAGCGCACCAGACGAAGCCGCCGTCTGCACCCTCATCGCCAACTGGATTCCTCCCTCGGATGACGACGGCACCTCATCCGAAGTCCCGGAAGATTCAAGAAATGGCGACGATGCTTCTGACAAGCCCCTCGCGTCTTGAGCGATGATGGAGCGCCTCTTTTCTTCGCCTGAAGACGATTGGCGGCATTGCATGCACTCGGCAGCTTTTTAGCCTGCTAAAACAAAACCTGTCGCGTGCAGTCTGGTGAAGCCCCCAATCCGACCGCCCTTCTTTCAACACTTTGCGAGGCGCCCGAGCCATGCAGCTCATTCTCGTCACAGGTCTCTCTGGAAGCGGAAAATCTATTGCCATCCGGCAGCTTGAAGACAGCGGCTGCTACTGCATCGACAATCTGCCCGCAGAATTCCTCCTGCCCGTTGCCGAAAGCCTTGCGAATTCACAGACGAAGGCCGCAGCTGTCGCCATTGACTCGCGTTCGCACGCAACGTTTGAAAAGACCCTCGAAGCGCTTAAAGAGTTACGTCAAAAGGGCTTCGACATCCGCATTCTCTATCTCACGGCTTCGTCCGAAGAGCTTGTTCGACGCTTCTCAGAAACGCGCCGCCGACATCCGCTCTCCACGCACGCCGAGCATCTCGACCAAGAGGTGACGCTGCAGGAAGCCATCAAGCTTGAGCGAGAGCTCCTCGCACCCGTAGCGGAGATCGCACATGTCATGGATACAACGGGGCTTCTGCCATCGCAGCTGCGCCGTTGGGTTCAACAGTTCATCGGCGAGCCGTCTGCCAAAATGACGCTCACGTTCGAATCCTTCGGCTTTAAGCACGGCATTCCCGTCGTGGCCGATTTGGTCTTCGACGTGCGCTGCCTACCTAATCCTTACTATGACCCGACGCTTCGGCCGCTATCGGGTCGAGATGCTCCTGTCCGTGCTTATCTGGAAAAGCAGCCACTTGTTCAGGAAATGGTCAACGACATCGCCGCCTTCATCGAAAAGTGGCTGCCGCAGTACATGGCGCAAAACCGCCATTACCTGACCGTCTGCATCGGCTGTACAGGCGGCCAGCATCGCTCCGTCTATGTTGCTGAAGCGCTTGGTAAGCGCTTTATCCACTATGCCGGCACCATCGTGCGGCACCGTATTCTCGACCAGATCGAGCTGCAATCGCAGGAGCACCGTGAGCAAACTGTCTGATCTCAGGCGCCGAGAAGTACTGGCAGCAATGTACGGAAAGCCTGCTTGACAGGAACGGGCAGCGCCGGCAGCGATTCGCCCTCCGCAAAAGGAAAGGGTTCAAACGACTCTAGCGCATCGCAACATTCCGCTGCATCATCCAGCCGAACCCCGGCCGCGTCGATCCAAAGACGGCGGTGTGTCAGATCGTGAGAAAAACGAGGCAGCGTCTGCAGCTCTCGTATGCCATTAAGATCAAATAATTCTGCCGCCGCCTCAGGCTTCCATGCCGGCGACGACCCTGCCGTTGCGGCCTCGCGCTCGTCAAGCGTTCGCTCGCGCAGAAGCGGCACCCAAAGACCTCGCCAAATGCCCGGTCCACGCCTCTTCAACCAAAGGCCTTCTCTCGTCGCGACAAACAGAAGCCGAAGTTCCACCGAACGGCGAATCGGCGGCGCTTTTTTCTTCGGCAAATCTTCCTGCCGCCCCATAGCCTGTGCACGACACAAGCCTGACATAGGACATTCAGCGCAGTGCGGCGAACGGCGTCGGCAGATGCCGCTTCCCAAATCCATCAGGCCCTGCGTATAGTCTGCAATGTCTTCTGAACCAGGCAGTTCAGCTGCGGCGCGCTCCGCCACAGCGCGCTCGAAGCTCCGTTCACCCACTGCTCCATCGATAAGAAAAACTCTGGAAAGCACGCGCTTGACATTACCGTCAACCATCGGCCGGAGGGCTTCTCCGCTTACAAACGCCGCCACGGCTGCAGCCGTGCTTGGACCGACCCCGGAAAGCGTCATAAGCCCATCGGCTGTTGTAGGAAAAACACCGCCTCGATTGTCCACCACTTCCCGAATAGCCTGCTGCAAATGCCGGGCTCGCGAGTAGTAGCCGAGGCCTTCCCACAGCGCCAGCACTTCATCCTCGGATGCGCGAGCAAGAGATTCTGCCGTCGGGAAGCGCTCGAGAAAGCGCTTGTAATAGGGAATGACCGTCTCCACCTGAGTCTGTTGAAGCATAACCTCCGACACAAGGCGCTCATAGGGCGTGCAGTACGCCTGCCACGGCAGGGCATGACGACCTGCCTGGCGCTGCCAGGCGCAGAGACGACGAGCAAACGAATCCGTCGAAGAAGAAAAAGCCATCATCAATCCTTCTAGGCATCTATCGGCTGCGCTGATTGTGTCATGAATGTCCTATTCGCGAAGCTTCGAATCTAGGCCAAAAGAGCTTCTTCGACCAAGATGCGGCAGGGCACCGCTCCGTCGAGGCTCGATAGAATGCCTTCTTGGCATTTGGCTTTCGAACTCTCTTCGACCAAATGCAACTTTTTCTCACACTGCATCTCAGGAATGAGCCATGTCTGGACGGGTTCTTCAACTCTTTGCCTTCTCGCTGCTCGCGGCATCCATCGGCGCCGCGTGCGCCGAAGGCAATGCTCCGGCGCTGCCGCCGGGGCATCCGCCGATCTCTGGAGGCGCTGCGTTGCCCGCTGGGCATCCGGCCATTGCAAATCCAGAACGTCCGGCCTATATGAAAGCACCGGACAGCGAGCCGACCATCGGGCGCTTCAGCGCTTCCCGCCTTCCGAGTGGGCACCCCCCAATTGCTCATTCCAACATCTCTCTTTTTGAGATGCTCGCTAGCGGCATCGCCCTACATCGCGGAGATGCAAAATTTGCCTACGATGCGCTCTCAGATGCCGCGCGTCGGGAACGCTCTCCTGAAATCGCGCGCATGGCCTGGGAAGCAGCCATTCAGATGCGAGACAACGCCCGGATCAGCAATGCAGCCCGCTACTGGCTTCTGCTCGACCCCAAAGCAGAGCAGGCCCATCAGACATTGCTTGCCGCTGCTGTCGACGCCGGCGACTCAAAGCTCATTGCCGCATCGCTTGAGTCCATGGACAAGAATCTCAGCGCCGCCGCCCACCAAGACGAATCCGCTAAAAGCGAAGCAGGCTCTTGGCTGGCCAATGTGACGAAGATCTTTGTACGCACCGAGCAAAACGACTCAGGCCTAGCGCTCTATGCGAAAGCTGCAAAGCCTTTCACAGAAAAATACAGCAGCAACCCTGACGTCTTAATGGCTGCCGCTCAGCTCGAGCAGCGAACGGGCAGCAAACTCAACGCCTGCAGTCTAGCCGAGCGGGCTCTCTCTAAACGTCCGAACGATCAGGCGCTGACCGGAGAAGCGGCAGACGTCTGCTGGGCGGCAGACGTCAACCGCACCCGCGCGCTGCTTTCTCGCTTTCTTGACCGCAATCCCGACAATCCTTACATCCGACTTGTCTTAGGGCGCGTCGAACAACGCCTCGGCCGGCGAAGCGCCGCTCTTCAGGCGCTTGATCGCGCCATGAAACACCCGGGAGACGACCTGCAGATCTACTTCAATGCAGGCCAGCTTGCTGCCGATTGCGGCGATGCCATCCGTGCGGAAAAGCATTTCAAGGCTTACGTAGAGAAGCTGCGCGCCAGCAATCCCGACATTGATCTTTCACGTCTGGAAGTTTGGCTACAGCTCGGCAATGCCGCTATGGCTCAAAAAGCGCCTGCGCGCGCCGCCAAGTATTACAGCGAGCTGCAGGACGGTCCCTTTGCTGTGCAGGCAAGACTGCGCGAAGCGCTCTGCTTGGCCGATACGGGCCGTCTTGATGATGCACTTAAATCGCTTCAGAAAGGACGCGAAGCTCTTCCGCTTGATGCGCCTGCGCTCTACAGCGCCGAAGCCAATCTTCTGATGGAAGCTCACCGCGGAAACGAAGCATTCCGCGTCATGAAGGAAGCCACTGAAAAATTCCCTTCAGACCCTCAAGTGCTCTATGACAGCGCAATGATTGCGCAGGAAACAGGGCACCGCGATGAAGCGGTGAGCCTCCTGAAAGCACTGCTTGCCATCAACCCCGATCATGTGCAAGCCAACAACGCTCTCGGCTATCTCTACGCAGAAGAAAATGAACATCTCGATGAAGCTGGGAAGCTGCTGCAGCGTGCTTACAACGCTGAACCGCTTGATCCTTACATTTTGGACTCCATGGGCTGGCTTGCTTATCGCGAAGGCCGCTACAGGGCTGCCTACGAATTCACGCAAGCTTCGCTGAAACGGCTCTATGACCCAGAAGTCGCCAAGCATCTCATCGAAATTCTTTGCGCTGATGGCCGCCGTCCTGAAGCAGAAGGGGCGCTTGCCGACCTCATCAGCCGCGAAGGAGCTTCTGCCGAACTTGACGCATTTGCCAAGCGTTTAGGGCTCCGTCTGCCTGCACAGGCCATCAAGCCTGCAGCTACACCGAATGGCTCTACGTCTAGCAGCGCCGCCTCCGACGGACCAGTTGAGCTTAAGGACAAATTGTGACGACAGTCGTCTCTCTGACGCGACGCCGCGCACTTCAGTTCGCTGCACTCTGCACTGCGCCGCTTTTCCTCGCCTCATGCGCCTCCCCGCTGGCACCGAACGAGCGGCGGCTAGCCGGTCGCTTTTCCGTCTCCATTCAAAACCGCGGCCGCCGCGAAAACCAAACGGGTCGCTTTGCACTGGCAGAGCGGCCAAGCTGGAGACGTCTCGACCTCCTGACTCCGCTCGGGGGCATTCTGGTGCGCATTGAAGAAACGCCGCAGGGCGCTTTCCTGTGGCGAAGCCTCTCTGAAGCTCCAGCTAAAAGCAGCAATTTAGACAAGCTGCTCCTAACGACGCTTGGATTTACCGTACCTGTCGCAGAGCTTTCCCATTTGGCTTGGGGCGGCCCCGATGCACCAGACGTTCTTCAATCTGGCGGCTGGAACGCTCGCATTCTTAGCCGGACAGCTGCAGGCAATCCTCAGCGCCTGCGCTTCGAGCGCGCGGCTGGTGCAGACGGCTCACCTGCCGTTTCGCTCACGCTATTCATTGAACACCAGGAAGCTGAAAGCCATGTCTGAATGTTTTTCGGCAGACGCATCGCCCCGCGCCTTTCCTGCCCGCTTCGAGAACCTGCCTGCCCCCGCAAAACTTAACCTTTTTCTGCATGTCGTCGGTCGCCGCACTGACGGCAAACATCTGCTGCAATCGGTTTTTACGCTCGTCGATCTCTGCGACTTTCTTTCGTTTGAGACAGCTCCGGATGGCATTCTGACGCGCGACGGCGATCTGCTCTGCTCACCCGAAGACGATCTCTGCGTCAAAGCCGCGCGCGCACTGCAAAAAGCTGCCGACGTGCAATTCGGCGCTCGGATTTGCGTTGAGAAGCACATCCCGGCAGGCGCAGGCCTGGGAGGCGGCAGTTCTGACGCCGCTACAACACTCATTGCGCTCAACCGCCTCTGGAAAATCAACTTCTCCCGGCAGAAGCTCATGACCATTGCAGAGTGCATCGGCGCCGATGTGCCTTTCTTCATCTGGGGCCAAACTGGCTTCGTTGAAGGAATTGGTGAAAAAATATCCCCATTTGAGGTGCCTGCGGCCTGCTATCGCATCATTTGGCCTGGCAAACTTGTGTCAACTCGGGAAATATTCAATTCTCCTTGCTTGACAAGGGATAATGAATCCCGGAGAATGGCTGTCTTTTCAGACTTCATCTGCCGTCATTGGCCCGAATTGCCGGGCCGAAACGATCTGCAGCCCGTGGCCGAAAGCCTAGAGCCAGCAGTCGGTGCGGCACTTGAACAGCTCTCGCTCGCTGGAGAGCGGCCTCGAATGACAGGTTCCGGGAGTGCTGTTTTTACAGTGCATCGGATTGACGAGCCGCTTCAACCGCTTGTCGGTCTGTCTAATGACTGGCAGCAGTTTCTGGCGAGAGGCCTCGCCCGCCACCCGCTTGCCGATTGGACAAGCTGCGAATAGGCGAAGACAACCAGATTCCTTCCAGGGGCATAGCCAAGAGGTAAGGCAACGGATTTTGATTCCGTGTACCGAAGGTTCGAATCCTTCTGCCCCTGCCAGACAACAACGCGCCCAGCCTCGGCGGCTGCGGGGTGCGCGTTCTAACGGGCCGCCGGCAATTCCCCGAGGGATCCGTCCCGGAGGGCCTCAGTTAACCCTCGAGAGTTCTCGCTCCCGACTGAGAAACAGAAAGAGTAATCATGGTTCCCACGGTGCCGGAAAGCATGATGGTCTTTGCGGGCAATGCCAATCCCAAGCTTGCCCAGGCCGTCACGCAGTATCTCAACATCCCGCTCGGCAAGGCTTCTGTCACGCGCTTCAGCGATGGTGAAGTCAATGTTCAGCTTCTTGACAATGTCCGCGGCAAGGACGTCTTTGTGCTCCAGAGCACCTGTGCGCCTACCAATGACAATTTGATGGAGCTGATGATCATGATCGACGCCCTCAAGCGTGCGTCGGCCCGTCGCATTACCGCCGCCATCCCGTATTTTGGCTATGCCCGCCAGGACCGTCGTCCTCGCTCCGCTCGCGTTGCCATCTCCGCCAAGGTCGTGGCGAACATGCTCCAGTCAGTCGGTGCAGATCACATCCTCACGATGGATCTGCATGCCGATCAGATTCAGGGGTTCTTTGACATCCCTGTAGACAACATCTACGGCACGCCTGTACTGCTCTCTGATCTGAATGCTCGCCGTCCGGAAAACCCCATTGTGGTCTCGCCAGACATCGGCGGCGTCGTGCGTGCCCGTGCTATGGCCAAAGCCCTCGGTACGGATCTTGCGATCATCGACAAGCGCCGTCCTCGCGCGAATGTCGCAGAGATCATGAACATCATCGGTGATGTCAGCGGCCGTACCTGCATCATTACCGACGACATCGTCGATACGGCAGGCACGCTCTGCAACGCTGCCGGGGCACTCAAGGAGCGCGGAGCCCTTGGCGTTGTCGCCTACATTACGCATCCGGTGCTGTCGGGTGCTGCAATTGAACGCATTACAAATTCGGCTCTCGACGAGCTCGTCGTGACGGATACGATTCCGCTCTCGGCCGCTGCCGAAGCCTGCCCGAAGATCCGCCAGGTATCCTGCGCGGCCATCATCGGCGAAACCCTTTCGCGCATCGCACGCGAAGCTTCCGTGAGCAGTCTGTTCGCGGAATAATGCGCCGAGAGGCGCGCCGCTGCTTCGTGCTGGTCGCGGCCGAAGCATGATACGGCGCGCCTTTCTGCTCTTTTTTTAGTTTTTATACTCTTTTCAGGAGTCATCCCATGAAAGTCATCGCCACCACGCGCAAGGCGCAAGGTACTGGTGCGAGCCGCCGTCTGCGCCATGCGGACAAGCTGCCGGGCATTCTTTACGGCGGCAAGGAACCCGCCACCCCGATCGAGCTCGATCACAATCCGATTTTCTATGCCCTGCGCAAGGAAAAGTTCCACGCCTCTATTCTGACGATGGAGCTTGATGGCAAGGAACAGCTCGTCATTCTGCGCGACTTCCAGATGCATCCGTACAAGCAGCAGGTGATGCACATTGACTTCCAGCGCATTGCAGCTGACGAACTCGTCACGATGCGCGTGCCTCTGCACTTCCACGGCGGCGACGACAGCCCCGCCGTCAAGGTCGACAAGGCGATCATTTCGCATGCTGTGGCCTATGTTGAAGTCAAGTGCCTGCCGGCCAATCTGCCGGAATTCATTGATGTCGACCTCTCCAAAATGGAGAGCGGCATGACGCTGCGCTCGAAGGATCTCGTGATTCCTGAAAACGTTGAGATGGTGTCCGACGTGGTCGTCGCCTCTGTCATTACGCCGGTTGAAGAAGAAATCGCCGCTCCGGCTGCTGACACCACCGCTGCTGCTCCGGCTGCTGCCGCTGCCACGCCTGCCGCTGCTGCGCCTGCCGCTGCTGCGCCTGCTGCCGACAAGGCCAAGAAGTAATTCTTGCTGCCCAGCGCTTATGAATGAAGGCCCGCAGCCCTGTGCCGCGGGCCTTCGTCATGCATACGCCTGCGGATTTTTCGCCTCGCGCGTTCTTTCATTTCTTGCAGCCTTTCGCCTATCGGCGTCGCAGACAGACTTCAAACTGCCGCGGCGCGCTGGTCCCGACGCGATGATGGTGCGGGCGATCGGCTCACCATTCCTTCCTTTGCCGAGAAGATTTTTATGGCCACTTTTGCCGAACTTGGACTATCGCCTGCTCTCGTAACTTCCATCTCACAGCTTGGCTTTGAAGAGCCCACCCCCATTCAAATCGCTGCCATCCCAGCACTGCTTTCCGGCGCAGATGTTCTAGGCCAGGCAGCGACTGGCACCGGCAAAACTGCCGCTTTCGGACTTCCGCTCATCGAACGGTGGTGCCTTGGGGAGGAGCCGAGCCGGCCGCGCCTTCTGGTTGTCACACCTACCCGAGAGCTCTGTCTGCAAGTGAGCGAAGCTTTCCACAGCTTCGGCCGTGATGCTGGCATCATCGTCACGCCAATCTATGGCGGTCAAGAGTATGGCCGGCAGATTCGCGCTCTCAAGCGCGGCACCCATGTTGTTGTTGCGACGCCAGGCCGAGCCCTCGATCACATTGAACGCGGAACTCTCGATTTGTCGGATGTACATGCCGTCGTGCTTGACGAAGCCGATGAAATGCTCGATCTCGGATTCGCCGACGAACTCGATGCCATCTTTGAGGCATTGCCCGACGGCATCCAGACTGCACTCTTTTCTGCAACGCTGCCTAGTCGAATTGCGCACATTGCCGAAAGCCGCATGAAAGATCCGGTTCGCATTTCCATTGCCAAAGAGGAAACCCCCGAAGGAGAAGCACCTCGAGTTCCTCAAATCGCTTACGTCGTCGGCAAAAATTTTCGCATTGCTGCGCTTGGCCGCATTCTCGACCTGGAAGACCCCGAGCTTGCCATCATCTTTGCGCGCACACGCAATGAAGTTGACGATCTGACCGAAGCGCTCCGAGCGCGAGGTTACAGCGTTGAAGCTTTGCATGGCGGACTCGACCAGCCTACTCGAGACCGCGTGATGCGCCGCGCCCGTTCCGGCCAAGTGGAAGTCATTGTTGCCACGGACGTCGCCGCCCGAGGCATAGACCTTGAAAATCTGACGCATGTCATCAATTTCGGCATTCCAGCATCGTATGAAACCTACGTGCACCGAATCGGCCGCACGGGCCGCGCCGGCCGCACAGGCAAGGCCATTACGATCCTAGAGCCGCGCGAGCACCGTCATCTGCGCACGCTTGAAAAGATGACCCATGCCAAGATTGAAGTTCGCTCTGTACCTTCGGTAACCGACGTGCGCGCCAAGCGCCTTGATCTGGCCCGCGGCGCGATCGAGGAAATTCTTGCCGCAGGCGGATTGGAACGCTACCGAGTCATCGTCGAACAGCTCTGCGAAGAGCATGATCCGTTTGATGTCGCCGCAGCCGCCATCCGGCTAGCAGAAGACAATGAAGGCGTGGCCGATGACGATGCCGAAATTCCTACTTATTCAGAACGGCAGCCTCGCGAGCGCCGAGAGCGTCCCCGCCGCGAGCGCAACGCCGAACCCGAACCAGGCATGAAGCGGCTTTTTATTGGCGTCGGCCGCATGTCCGGCATTCGCCCGGGAGACATCGTCGGCGCCATTGCAAACGAAGCCGGCATCAGCTCCCGCAGCATTGGGGCGATTGACATCTCGGACCGCTTTACGCTCGCTGAAGTGGATGAAAGCGTTGCCGATCAGGTCATCAACGCTTTGCAAGGCATTCGCTTCAAGGGGCGCCCTGTCGCCGTCAAGGCTGATGACGGCCGCCCTGCTTTTTCGCATCGCAACGAACAGGCCGGCGACAGCCGCGAACACCGCAACAATCGCGGCCCACGCCGCTGATTGCAGCAAACATCGGGCCGGACTCTGCTCGGCCCCCTGCACACTTACACCCTCTACCATGGCAGAAGCAAAATCCATCCGCCTTATCGCCGGCCTTGGCAATCCCGGCAGCGAATATGAGCGCACTCGGCACAATGCCGGCTTTTGGTTCGTTGACGAGCTCGCACGCAAAGCCGGCGCAGCCTTCCGACCGGAAGCTAAGTTTCATGGCGACGCCTGCCGCGTGCGCTTTGCCGGAAATGATGTCTGGCTTCTCAAGCCGACGACCTACATGAACCTTTCCGGCTTAGCCGTTCAGGCAATGGCGAGCTATTACAAAATCGCGCCTGAAGAAATCCTCGTCGTGCATGACGAGATGGATTTACCGCCGGGCGCTATGCGCCTCAAGCTTGGCGGCGGAAATGCCGGGCACAATGGCCTGAAGGACATCACTTCAAAGCTAGGCACGCCAAACTTCTGGCGCCTTCGTCTCGGCACAGGCCATCCCCGTACGCTCGGCCTTGCTCAGCAAGTTTTCGACTTCGTGCTGTCCGCCCCATCAGCAGAGCATGAAGTGCAGATTCGCAAAGCCATCGCCGCAGGTCTGGGAGAAGCGGCAGACTTTGCCGCTGGCAACTTAGAAGCTGCACAACGCCGCCTTGGTCACTTCGGCACGCCGCCAAAGCCCAAAAAATCTCCGCATAAGAAAGGCGAACATCCAGAACTCGGCGCTCAGGCCGAAGCGTTGAAGAGTAAGGCCTCAGACTGAATTCAACCAAATGGCACGCCTTCTCATCAGCCGCTGTCTTCTCGGACAAGCCTGTCGATATGACGGACACACCAAATTGTCGCTCGCTCCAATGCTGCAACGCCTTGGCCTTTGTCCGGCGGACTACGCTGCGGTCTGCCCAGAAACGGAAGGCGGACTGCCTACGCCTAGGCCGCCGGCCGAAATCGAGCCTGGGATGACAGCCGCTAACGTACTTGCAGGAAATGCCCGCGTTCTCGCAAAAACAGGCGCCGATGTTACGAATGCCTACGTCGCCGGAGCATGCGCAGGCCTGGAGCGGGCAATCGCTTTTGGCGCTGATGCTGCGCTTCTGAAGGAAAAAAGTCCGGCCTGCGGCTGTCACTTTGTGCACGACGGCTGCTTTAACGGCCGGCTCCGCGCCGGACGCGGCGTCCTTGCCGAAGCGCTGGCTCAACAAGGTCTGGCCATCTTCGCCGAAGATGAGCTTCCGGAACTCGCTGCATTTCTTGTCGGCAAGAATCCGCGCGTCAGCTGAAGCGCTGAAGTTGCGATTGCTAAAATATTCATTTCTACTCTTGCGGACCCGGCCGGCAGCCGCGCCCGCACGTCCTCTATTTCTTCATTTCCAAGGATCTCATCACCATGGGTTTGAAATGCGGCATCGTCGGCCTTCCCAACGTCGGCAAGTCGACTATCTTCAATGCGCTGACTAAGGCCGGCATTGCAGCAGAAAACTATCCTTTCTGCACGATTGAGCCCAACGTCGGCATTGTCGAAGTGCCCGACGCGCGCCTGCAGAAGCTCGCCGACATCGTCAAGCCGGCGCGCATCGTTCCGGCAGCGGTTGAATTCGTCGACATTGCCGGCCTCGTCGCAGGCGCAAGCAAGGGCGAAGGCCTCGGGAACCAATTCCTGGCCAACATTCGCGAATGCGACGCCATTGCACACATCGTGCGCTGCTTCAAAGACGACAACATCGTCCACGTCTCGGGCAAAATCGATCCTCTTGACGACATCAGCGTCATCAACACCGAACTCGCGCTCGCTGACCTGCAAACCGTTGAAAAGGCGCTCAACCGCTATTCGAAGCAAGCCCGTTCTGGCGGCGACAAGGAGGCGCTCAAGCTTGTGCTGGTGCTCGAGAAGCTCCAGCCGCTCTTGAATGAAGGCAAATCCGTTCGTTCTGCACACCTCACGGCAGAAGAGCAGGAAACGATCCGACAGCTCTTCCTGCTGACAGCCAAGCCCACGATGTATGTCGCCAATGTTGACGACCACGGCTTTGAAAACAATCCGCTGCTCGACAAAGTGAAGGCTTATGCGGCTTCCGAGCATGCACCGGTTGTTGCCATCTGCGCCAAGACCGAAGCAGACATCGCCGATCTTGATGATGCCGACAAGGAAATGTTCCTTGAGGATATGGGCATGCACGAACCGGGCCTCAACCGCGTCATTCGTGCCGCCTATGACCTGCTTGGCCTGCAGACGTACTTTACCGCCGGCCCGAAGGAAGTTCGCGCATGGACGATTCACAAGGGCGATACAGCGCCGAAGGCTGCTGGCGTCATCCACAGCGACTTCGAGCGCGGCTTCATCCGCGCACAGACGATTTCCTATGATGACTTCGTCGCATATAACGGCGAAAAAGGCGCCCAGGAAGCCGGCAAGATGCGCGCTGAAGGCAAAGACTATGTCGTGCAGGACGGAGACTTGATGAACTTCCTGTTCAACGTCTGACCGCCGCTGCTGCTTCCACAGCGCAAATTAAAGCCGGAGCCGGCAACGCCGCTCCGGCTTTTGTGCGCCAATCGGCACCTGCCGCCTTCAGGCTACAATCAAGCACTATCAGACTCGCTCGGATACCTTCCCTGCGAACTCTCCCTTGATGAGCTTATGGCCACGACCTCCACCAAGAAGCGACAAGAAACCGGGGCTCGACTGCGTTCCGAACGAGAGCGTCTCGGCTATTCGCCCCAGCAGATCGCACAGCTCCTCGGCGTGCCGCTCGATGTCTATGAGCGCTTCGAGAAAGGCGAAGCCGATCCGGGCATCTATCGCATGCCGCGCCTTGCAGCTTGCGGTTTTGACATCCTCTATATCATCACCGCAGAGCGCCACCTTGTCATTGAAGAGGAAAACGAGCTGCTTCAGCGCTTCCGCGAACTCTCTCAACGCGGCAGAGCATCGATCTTTACAACACTTGATGCCCTCGAACGGCTCGCACCGAACATACGTCGCCAGTTGCGCAAACGCTTTCACTGAAGCTGTTCGGCCCTCCGCTCTTGATCGCAGATGAGAGCGGTTTTCATTTTCCGTTACAATAGAATTTATCTTTCTCAATTGATCTATTGATAAATAGACGCTAATATTGATGCATCTTAACTAGGGCTTTGGCCCCTTACGGAGAATTTCCATGTCTCTGCTCAGAACCACGATTCTGCCCTTCGAAACTGAGGCCTATCAGAACGGCTCCTTCAAAAAGGTCACCGATGCCGACCTCAAAGGCCACTGGTCCGTCGTCTTCTTCTACCCGGCCGACTTCACGTTCGTTTGCCCGACGGAGCTTGAAGACCTTGCCGAGCACTACGAACAGTTCAAGGCGCTTGGTTGCGAGATTTACGCCGTTTCTACGGACACGCACTTCACGCATAAGGCTTGGCATGAAAGCTCTCCGGCCGTGGGCAAAGTGCAGTTCCCCATGCTCGGCGACCACGCCTTCGTCATCTCCCGCAACTTCGACGTGCTGATCGAAGCCGACGGCATGGCAGAGCGCGGCACGTTCGTCATCGATCCCGAAGGTCGCATCGTTGTGATGGAGCATCATGACGGCGGCATCGGCCGCGATGCGGAAGAGCTTCTGCGCAAGGTAGAAGCCGCCCAGTACGTCGCGGCAAATCCGGGACAAGTCTGCCCTGCCCGCTGGCGTCCGGGCGCTGAAACGCTCACGCCGTCCTTCGATCTCGTAGGCAAGATCTAACCCTGTAGTCCTTTCCAGTGCTACAGCAAGCCTCCGCTGCTTGCGCAGCGGAGCAGAAGAGGGGCTGCACGACTTCCGGGCAGCCCTATCTTTTTGTTCGCCGCCGGCACGCCTGCGGCTGTCCGGAGAGCCTTCATGCTTGACCAGAACACCAAAGCTCAGCTCAAGACCTACCTCGACCGCCTCGTCAACCCGATCTGCCTGGAAGCCAGCCTGGACGACTCGCCAGCCTCAATGCAAATGAAGAGTCTGCTCGAGGACGTGGCCTCGCTTTCTCCTAAAGTGCGGCTGTCGGAAGCAGAAGACAAAGCTGGCGTGCGCACGCCAAGCTTCACAATCAGCGCTGCAGACGGCAAATCTGCACGAATCCGTTACGCCTGTATTCCGATGGGCCATGAATTCGCGAGCTTCATCCTGGCGATGCTTCAGACCAGCGGCTACCCGAGCAAGGCAGATCAGGCGCTTCTCGAACGCATGCAGGCGCTCAAAGGCCCGCTTGAATTTGATGTCTTCATATCGCTCTCCTGCCACAACTGCCCTGATGTTGTGCAGGCGCTCGACTTATTGGCAGTAATGAATTCTCAAGTGCGCGTGAATGTCATTGACGGCGCACTCTTTCAGAACGAGGCAAAAGAAAAGCGCGTCATGGCCGTACCGACGGTCTTCTTGAACGGAGAGCGGTTCTTCTCAGGACGCCGGGAACTCAGCGAAATCATTTCCAAGCTCGACGAAGGTTTTGTCAAAGCTCAGGCCGCCACAATCAGCAGCAAGCCGCCTTTCGACATTCTTGTCATTGGCGCTGGGCCTGCCGGCTCGACTGCAGCCATCTACGCCGCACGAAAAGGCCTGCGGACTGGCGTCGTCTGCGAACGGCCGGGTGGTCAGGTCAATGAAACAGCCGACATCGAAAACTTCACTTCCATTCTTAAGATAGATGGCACGACGCTCGGCCGCGATTTCATGCGTCATGCTGCAAGCTACGGCGTTGACGTCATGTCGCCCGAGCGCGTTGAAAAGCTTGAGCGCAGCGGCTCGCTGTGGCGCGCCAAGATGCACTCCGGCGCTGAAGCTACGGCCAAGGCCGTCATTGTCTGCACAGGCGCACGCTGGCGCGAACTCGGCGTTCCCGGAGAGCTGGAATACCGCGGCAGAGGCGTCGCCTACTGTCCGCATTGCGACGGACCTCTGTTCAAGGGCAAGGACGTTGTGGTCGTCGGCGGCGGCAATTCGGGCGTAGAAGCCGCCATCGACCTAGCCGGCATCTGCCGCAGCGTAACGCTCCTGCAGCGAAGCAGCGCGCTGTCGGCCGATGAAGTGTTACAGAAGCGACTAGCTGGGCTGAAGAATGTCAGCGTAAAGCTCTTGGCGCAAGTTGTTGCGCTTGAAGGCAGCGACGGACGCCTCCAAACCGTCCGCGTCTTCGACAAAGCTGCCGGCCGTGAAGAGCTCCTGAACGCTTCTGGCTGCTTTGTGCAGATCGGCCTTATTCCAAATACGGAATGGCTGGCAGGAACTGTTGAGCTCAACCCAGGCGGCGAAATCATCACGGACAGCCGCGGGGCCACGTCTTCAGAAGGCATCTTCGCCGCTGGCGACTGCACAGATGTGCCGTACAAGCAAATCGTAATCGGCCTTGGCGAAGGCGCCAAAGCCTCGCTAGCCGCCTTTGACTGGCTCATCCGACAGCCATCTTGACGGAAAGGCTGCAAGCTTTGTGCAGCGGGCAGCGGCCTATCTCAGACCGCTGCCCGCTGCCGCATTCAAATTCGTTGCGATATCACAATCGAAAGGCATGCTGCAGCTGTGGGAAAATGACGAACGTCGAAAACTTCGTCTTCGGATTTCTCTGCATGCGCTATCTGCGGTACGGCCTTGCCGTCCTTCTCTTCATTGCTATTCTTGTTCTTCTTGCGATTGCTGCGCTTTACGGCTACGTCACGCCTGAACGCGCACAAAAGCATGCACAGGCGGCAATTGAAGAAGCCTTCGGCTTTCGGCTCGACACAGCTGAACCAGCGACGCTCAAGCGGTTGCCCAAGTTGGTTCTGGCTATGGAGAACGTCTCGCTTTCCTCGCCTTCCGGCGAGCGACTCGGCTCCGTTCGGCGCATCGTCTTGACGATGAATCCCTTTGCTCTCTTTGCCGAGACACCGCGCTTGGAAGCAATTTCTCTCGAGGGACCGGCCGTTTCGCTTACGCCAGAATCTGCTGCATCGCTGCATCTCGCAGAGCGCGCAGCCGCAGCCGGCTGGCAAGTTGACTTGATTGACGTCGTTGGCGGCGCCTTGTCCTTCTCCAATGCTGACGGCACAGCCTCACTTTCTGCCGCCTCAGCCCGATTTGAGGGACTTACTGAAGCTGGCGCTCTCATTCGCATGGCCGGCACAATGAAGCTTTCTAGCTTCAGACCTTTTCCCGACATCTCCGGAGAGGCGAGCTTTGCTAGCCGCGTTGATTGGTCTGAAGGCATATTCCGCCTGACTCAGGCTTCAGCCTCACTTAAAGGGCTTAGTCAAGGCAGCGCTCTCGAAGCGTCCGCCTCAACGCCAAATGCCGAAAGCACACCGGCAGGCTGGAACATCGCCGATCTGCAGATCAATGCCAAGCTGAACGGCGGGCATCTAAACGCTTCCGCCGGCAAAATCAGCTGGGACGGCAGGACAGTCCTTGCGCCGCGATTTGCCGCCCGCATCGATGCTTCTGTTGCCAAGGACGCTCCCTCACTGCGGCTAGAAGGTCAAGCTGCCTATGTTCCTAGCAGCGGCGCATTTTCGCTTGCAGAACTGGACGCATCTCTTATGGGGCCAGGCACGGACGGACAAGCGCCCAAACAGACAGCCAAGCTTTCCGGCGAAATTTCCTGGCTGCAAAAGGATGCTGCCTTACCAGATCAAGCCGCTTCCGGCCGGATTCGCCTTGCAGGAGACATTGTGGGCGCTCCTGTCGATTTTTCCGCCTCGCTGAAGAAGGGCCGTATTGGCCAGCCTCAGCTTGACGGTCTGCTCCAGCTCGGCTCAGCCAGCCTGCATGAGCTCGTGCCTTTTGCCACTGCGATTTGGCACTCCGGCTGGCAGCAAGCTGCTGACGGGCGCATTGAACTCAAAGCGGCTGAGTTGAAGCCCGGCTTTTCCAACGCACGCGCCCTGCTCTTGATCGAAGACGGAGCTCTCCGCTTGGAAAACATCAACGCCGAATGCTTGACTGGGCGTTTGGAGGGAAAGGCAGAACTCCAAGCAGCGGGCGCATGGCGCGCAGAAGGCTCGCTACAAGACGCCCGCGCTGAAGCGCTCTTCCGTGAAATGGGCAAGCCGACTGCAATCACAGGCAGCCTCTCAGCGCGCGTACAAGCCGGCGGCAACATTGAGGCGCTTGACTCGCTGAGAGGACACGTCAACATTTCGAACGGCGCTTTGGCTGGAATCGATGTCGCCGCAGCGCGTCAAATCCTCATGGAGGAACGTTCGCCGAATCTGCCGCCTGAAGTGCTGAAAGCGCAGGCGTCAACCAACTTCAGCATGCTGGAATTCTCATTAGGTCTTTCTCAGCAAGGCGCGCCTCAGATCACTGGCGGGCATGCAGAAGGACAGAACTGGACTGCGGACTTCAGCGGAGACTGGCAGGAAAAGCGCGTCGGCAATCCGCAGGCGATTCTTCGCTCAGCCTGGCTTTTCAGGCTTGCGCCTCTTGAACGAGTGCCTGAAATGCCAGTTTCTGCAGCGCTTGAAGTCAGCGAAGAGCTGCTGCCTGCCTGGACGCTCGATTGGGATGCCGCCGCCAAAGCCGTTGAAGCCACTTCCGCTGCCGAAGGATTTTCCCCATCAGACATATGGAAGCGGATGCGCCGCTCTCTCAGAGACTTCTGGGAAGGGCTTGACCTGACGCTGCCGAACTTCTCTGCACCGGATTTCCTCAAAAACTGGAAGGCACCCTGGTCGTCCGAAAAAGACAGTCAACCGAAGATGCCTGAACCCGCCTCTTCTCCTATCTGAAGCGCCTCAGTCTCGGACGCGCTTTGCTGCACGCTGAAGAATGGGCCAGACCCTCGGGTCGACAAAGCGCGCCGCGTCATCGCCGTTTCCAAGACAAGCAATTTCGCGCACGAACGTTCCAGTGACAAATTGGTATTGATCCGACGGAGCAAGGAACACCGTTTCTACATCAGGCATAAGCTGCCGATTCATGCCCGCCATTCGGAATTCATATTCAAAATCGCTTACGGCGCGCGCCCCTCGAAGAATGACCCCAACGCTGTGAGCCTGCACGAAATCTTTCAGAAGTCCCCGAAAAGAAAAGACCTGCACATTTGGAAGATCTGAGCAGACTATGCGTGCACACTCCAGACGCTCTTCAAGAGTCAAAAGCGGATGCTTGCCCGCACTTTCCGCCACAGCGACCAGCACTTCGGGGAAAATGCGGGCCGCGCGCCGAACAATGTCTGCATGCCCCGTCGTCATTGGATCGAAAGTGCCGGGATACACGGCGCGCACATTCATGATTCAGGCTCCTTTTGAGCAGCCGCCAGAGCTCTCTCTGCGGCTTTGCGAGCGATCTTGGCTTTTTTACCTTTCTCCTTAGGCAGCTTTGCAAGCGCCGCAGGCACTGAACTCTGACGAGCAAGCAGTTCGTAGACAACAACCCCTGCCGTTCCCTTCCTCACCACTGTGAGTCCAAGCTCGGCAAGAAGCTCCTTGGAAGCGGCACTCTTTGGCCACTCGACATAGAGAACGCCGTTGGGCTTCAGCGCAGGCAGCGCCGCACGAATAGCGCGCTCTTGCAGTTCCAGCGCATAGGGCGGATCAATAAAAATGACGTCATACACTGCGAGGCGGCCTGCGACAAAAACGAAAGCATCGCTTCGGCAAGCATGGCAGCGGTCATTCGCCCCCAACCGGCGCAAGTTTGCTTCGATTTCTCGAGCGGCGCCCGGATCAGCATCGACCGCATCGAGCGATGCGGCTCCTCGGCTGGCCGCCTCAATGCCTAGCGCACCAGTTCCCGCAAAGAGATCGAGCACATCAAGAGCCTTCATTGAAGGGAACAGATGCGCAAGCCAATCGAAAACGGTTTCCCGTACACGCTCAGGCGTCGGTCGGAGCCCAGCGCGGTCTGCCACGCTGAGCACACTGCGGCGCCACTGGCCGCCAACAATGCAAACCGCCCCCGGAGCACCGCGGCGCCGAGGCGAGGTTGCTAAACTTGCAGGATTCGAGCGCATCTGCCGCTCGCGTCCCGGTCTGCTGTGCAGGGACATCGTCAGAACTAGCAAAAAACAAGCAATCGAACGGTATGGGTTTCGGATCTTCTGAAGGGTGGCTGTCCCGGCTCAAAAACGGCCTCGCTAGAACACGCGTTAACATCGTCGGGCTCTTCACGGGCGGCGTCGTGGACGAAGACTTCCTTGAGGAGCTTGAATATGCGCTCATCACGGCCGACGTCGGAGTAGAAACCTCGTCTCGTATCCTACAGCGTCTTCGCGACGACATTAAGCTACGCGGCCTGAAGACCAAAGATGAAGTGCGGCTCGCTCTTCGAGACGAAATCGTCAAAATTCTGCTGCCTGCTGAAAAAGACCTCGACGTTACCCGCGCCAAGCCATTCGACATCATGATGACCGGCGTCAATGGCGCAGGGAAAACGACGACCATCGGCAAGCTGGCCAAATTCCTCGCTGATGATGGCCGTTCTGTTCTGCTGGCTGCCGGCGACACTTTTCGCGCCGCCGCCCGCGAACAACTCGCAGTCTGGGGCGAGCGCAACCGTATTGAAGTGATCTCGCAGACGGGCGGCGACCCCGCCGCCGTAGTCTTTGATGCCGTCAACGCCGCACATGCCCGCGGCACTGACGTCGTGATCTGCGATACAGCAGGCCGCCTTCCCACTCAGACGAATTTGATGGAGGAGCTGCGCCGCATTCGCCGCTCTCAGGCTAAGGCGCTAGAGGGTGCGCCTCACGAGGTCATTCTTGTCGTCGACGGTACGAACGGACAGAATGCGCTCGCTCAGGTGAAGGCATTTGACGAAGCCTGCGGCCTCACGGGTCTCATCATCACCAAGCTCGACGGCACTGCCAAAGGAGGCGTCCTCGCCGCCATTACCGCCGCTCGAACAGACCATCCGCTTCCGATCTACTTTATCGGCGTCGGAGAAAAGCTCGAGGACCTGCAGCGCTTCCGTGCCGTGCCCTTCGCCAACGCGCTTGTCGGCCTCGATCCGTCGCTGCCTGGTCCTCACTGAGACCGCATGCTGACACCCACCCCTCTCTTTCTGCAAAGGATTCCGCAATGCTTTTAGGCGCCGTTGATCTTGGCAGCAACAGCTTCCGAGTTGAAATCGGACAGGTTCAGGGAGACCGCATTGTCTCTCAAAGCTATTGGAAGGAAACCATCCGCCTTGCCGGCGGCTTTGACGACGAAGGCAATCTCACGCCGGAAATTCAAGCCAAAGCTTTGGCTGCGCTCTCACGATTCCGCGAGCGTCTGAGCGGCATTCCTGCAGACCGCATCCGCGCTGTCGGCACACAAGCGCTTCGCGTAGCCAAGAATTCCGCCGAATTTCTGAAGAAGGCCGAGGCAACACTCGGCCACCGCATTGATATTCTGAGCGGCCACGAAGAGGCGCGCCTCGTCTTCAAAGGATGCGCAAGAACGCTACCACCCTCAAGCAAGAAGCGTCTCGTCGTTGATGTTGGCGGTGCCTCAACGGAACTCATCATTGGCCAAGGTCTTGAAGCGCTGCGCTGCGAAAGCTACAAGATCGGATGCGTTAACACATCAATCCGCTTCTTTAAAGACGGCCGGCTCACAGCGAAAAGCCTTGAGAAGGCGACGCTCGCCTGTCAGGCTGAACTCGAAGAGAGCATCACTCGTTTCGGAGCAGGCAATTACGAAGAAGCTTTCGGCTCCGCTGGCACCTTCGGCGCACTGAGCGACATCTGCGTTGCGCTTGGCTGGAGCCGTTCAGGCGAAGTGACCCCCGCTCACCTTGAACGCATTCGCCGCATTCTTCTGGATGCGCATGACATTCGGAACATTCATATCGAGGGGCTAAAAGAAGACCGCCGCGAAGTCATCGCCGGCGGCTTCGCTGTGATTTCCGCCGTTTTCCGAGCGCTTGGCGTGCAAGCTATGCTGCCGGCGTCCGGCGCGCTCCGCGTAGGACTGCTCTACGATTTGCTCGGCCGTATGAGCGATAAGGACACGCGAGATATCACCGTTGAAAGCATGATGACGGGCGCGCATGTCGATCGCGATCAGGCCCGCCGCGTCGCAGAGTTTGCTCTTGTGTTCTATCGAGCGCTGCGGCCGCAAGCCTCTGAAGACGATCTGCATCATCTGCACTGGGGAGCGCTTCTTCATGAAATCGGCATGAGCATCTCCTCGTCACGCTACCACCGGCACAGCTGCTACATCATCAGCAACTCCGACATGGCCGGATTCAGCCGCCGAGATCAGGAGGTGATGGCTAGCTTTGTTTTAGCCCAGCGCGGCAACTTGAAGAAAATGGAAGAGCTTTTTGGCACCACGATCACGCCTGAAGCTGCGCTGGCGCTTCGCCTCGCCGTCATCTTTGCGCATGCCCGTACCCCTGTGCAGCTACCCATTTTTTCGATCGAACGGCCGAAAAACGGCGGTATTGTCATGCAAATCGATGGCACCTGGCTCAACGCGCATCCCCTCACTGATGTGCTGCTTCAGGTCGAGTCCGGCCACTGGTCCAAAATAGGCCGGCATATCGAATTCAAGAGGTTCGAGGCATGAACGAACCCCCGCTCTTGGAGCTGCGGCATGTAAGCGTCAGCTACGGTAATGGCGCTTCAGCGCTGCGCGACGTTTCAATGGCCGTTAGTCAGGGCGAATTCGTCCTACTGCATGGCCCCACGGGCTGCGGCAAGAGCACTGTGTTGCGGCTGCTCGCAGGGCTTGTCTCCCCGACAGCCGGCGAAGTGATCGTGGCAGGCGACCGCGTCGACCGCTTTACTGAGTTGCAGCGACGCTGGCTGCGGCGCTCGATGGGGCTCATGGTGCAGGAAGGCGCGCTTCTGAACGACCGCTCGGTGCATGACAATGTAATGCTCCCGGCGCTTGCCGCTGAGGAAGGGTTCGCTGAAGCGCGCAGACGAGCCATGCTTGCGCTTGAAAAGTGCGGCATCGCCGATCTTGCGCCGCTGCGTCCAGCTCAGCTTTCTGCAGGGCAACGTCAGCTTGCCATGCTCGCCAGAGCCGTCGTGAACAAACCTGTCGTCATTCTGGCCGACGAGCCCGTTGCGCATCTGGATGCCGCCAATGCACAGACGCTTCTTGATCTCCTGGCAGCATTCGTCAGCGCCGGTGTGACGGTCATTGCCGCAAGCCATGAGCGCCTGCACCCTCAGGGTGTGCCGTTTCGCGAAATCAGTCTGCCCGCATCGAATGTGGAGCCTGCAGATGAGGAGGCACATCCATGAGCTTCGTGAGCGCACGGCGCTGGGCGCTATTGGAAACCTTCCGAGGGTTGCGGCGCAATCCCGGCCTTTTTGCCTTCGGCACAGTACTTGCCGCCCTATCGCTGTCGATTCCGCTTTTCATCGCCACCGTCTTCTACGGCCTCTCCGAACCACTTCGCACGCTGCCTACGTCTGTTGAGATGACGGTATTCACAACGTCAGGCGCTGACGTCAAAAAACTTGAAAGCGACATCCAACCGTTGCGGCATGTCGTGCGTACGGAGCTCATTCCCAAAGCGCAAGCCTTTGCAGACCTCAATGAGCGCCTCGGCCTTCAGACCAAAAAGAATGCCCGCAATCCGCTTCCCGACATCATCATTGTGACGCTGGATGAAGATGCATCCGCAGAGGACATTGCCCAAACAGCCAAAGCCGTGCAAGCGCTCAAAGGCGTGGACTTCGTGCCTTATGAAGCTTCTTGGCACGAAAAGCTGCGTGCTGTCACACAGGCGGCATGGGTTGGTGTCGGATGCCTAGGGGCCGTTGTCCTCGCGCTGGTGGTTCTTGTGATTGCCGCTTCGGTTCGAATGACAACCTTCTCCGCCCAAACCGAGATGCGTACGCTGCATCTCTTCGGCGCCTCACCTGCTTTCGCCATCCGTCCCTTCGCTTGGCGCGGCATGCTCCTCATGTGTGTAGCAAGCCTCATTGCTCTCAGCCTCACGCAGGCTGGCGTAACTGTCTTCGGGCAAGCTGTTCAGGATGCAGCAGCACTCTACAGCGCGAGCGTCCCTCTCACCATGCCGCCTCCCCAATGGTGCGCTGCTTTCGTCGTTTTCTGCGTCCTTGCAGGCGGCATCGTAGCGAGCCTTGCTGCAGCAGACTGCTGGAGACGCGTGCGCTGAGGGTCTTTTCAAAGAACATGAGAAACAAGCGAATGGCCTGCCTTGCAGGCCATTCTGCGTTTACAAACCAAAAATTCTCGCCTTCGGCCACCTGATAGCTTTCGTGGTATCGTCTTCACGCCGTCAGCATCCGCTTACGACGCCGCTCTTCCATAGAACTTACCCTGTCATTTGCCCAGCCATGAGCTCCGCTCCAGCCGCTTCCGCCTCTGCGCCCATCTCTGCTGAAGAGACCTTGGCCCCGCAGGCTGCTCCTGCCGCCCGCAAGAAAGTGGAAACGCTCCCGGCAACAATACGCACGCATGCCGTCGCTGCCCGGCGAAACGCCCTGCCGGAAGTTCGCCGTACCAATGCCCTTGTGCCTTATCAGGCGCCGAAGTTACCTGTTGTATCTGGCGGTCTCGGCGACCTGGATGCTTATATGCGGGCCGCTGAGCGCGCCCCCATGCTTTCGGCTGAAGAGGAGCGCAGCCTTGCTGAACGGCTGCGAGACAAAAACGACGTGGCCGCCGCGCAGGCGCTCGTACTGAGCCATCTGCGGCTCGTCATCTCCATTGCTCGCGGCTTTCTCGGCTACGGTCTGCCATACGCCGACCTCATCCAAGAAGGCAACATCGGCCTCATGAAAGCCATCAAGCACTACGATCCCGACCGGGGCGCCCGCTTGATGACATTCGCTCAGCACTGGATTCGCTCTGAAATTCAGGAATACATCATCCGTAACTGGCGCATCGTCAAGCTGGCCACCACCAAAAATCAGCGCAAGCTCTTCTTTAATTTGCGCCAGATGAAGGACGACAGCCAATCAGCGCTGACAAGCCAGCAGGCCGAGAAAATCGCACAGTCGCTCGACGTCAAGCCAAAGGAAGTGCTTGAAATGGAAGAGCGAATGTATGGTCAGGAAACGAGTCTTGATGCACCTGTAGACAGCAACAGCGACGACGAGAGCGACTTCTCGCCTGCCGACTGGCTTTCTCGAGAAGAAGATGAGCCCGAAGCGATGCTTGAAAGGGAAGACAGACAGCGACTAGAAGGCGAAGGACTGCAGAATGCACTCAAAACGCTTGACCCAAGAAGCCGACGCGTCATTGAAGCACGCTATCTCAATCAAGATGCAGACGGCAACGTCAAGCCTGTCACACTCTCCGCGCTGGCTAAAGAATTCGGCATCAGTGCCGAACGCGTCCGACAGATAGAAAAGCTCGCCATCCAGAAGTTGCACGCAGCGCTTGCTGGCGAAGATCCTTTCTGAAAGCCACCGCAGCGCTCCGGCTTTCTCTCACGGCTCTCATTTACCCCATACCTGCGAATGTTCCGCGTCGTTCTTGTTCATCCAGAAATTCCGCCTAATACGGGCAATGTCATCCGCCTTTGCGCCAATACGGGCTGCGAGCTGCATCTCGTGCAGCCGCTCGGCTTCTCCATGGACGATAAGCATATGAAGCGCGCCGGCCTTGATTACCGCGAATATGCCACCGTGCGAGTTCATACCTCCTGGGAGGACTTCCTGAAGGATGAAAAGCCTGACATGCTCCGCATGTTTGCCATGACAACCAAAGGCTCGCGTCCATTTGCCGAAGCATCTTTCTGTCCTGGCGATTGGTTTGTGTTTGGCTCTGAAAGCAAAGGGCTGCCCGACAGCATCCGTGAAAGCTTTCCTTCTGATCAACGGATCCGGCTACCGATGAGACCGGGCAATCGTTCGCTCAATTTGTCGAATACAGTTGCCGTCACCGTCTTTGAGGCCTGGCGGCAGAACGGCTACGCTGGCGGCTCCTAGACTCACCGTTTTCTGCGGTGCTCTGCCGACTCTGCAGCCAGCCTCAAATAAACCTCAGCGAGCAACTCGGCATCGATCAGGGCGCCATGATGCTCTCGACGCGGCTCAAGAGAAATGTTGTAGCGTCTGCAAAGCGCATCCAATGAGGCAGGCTCGCCAGGATGAAGAGCGTGCGACAGCTGAAGCGTATCAGACACGGAACAATACGACGCCAAAGGTCCCAAGCGACAGCGCGCGAGTTCCATGTCAAGAAATGACACGTCGAAGCGGGCGTTGTGAATCACTACTCGGCAACCCGTGACATAAGCAACAAAAGCAGCCGCCACCTCGGCAAAGCAGGGCTGCGATGCAACATCCGCATCATGAATGCCATGGATGCGGGAAGCCGCTTTGGGAATACTGCGCTCAGGGTTCAAAAGCGCATAAAAAGGTTCGGGCCGAAATAGATCCGGCTCGATCGGCACGCAGGCAATTTCAACAATGCGATCGCCTCGATAAGGCGAAAGTCCCGTTGTCTCCGTATCAAGCGCAAGAATCGGTGCAGACATCGGCTGACGTTTCGAGCCTCTTGATTCGCTTAAAGCTCCTTGTCGATTTTATGTTCAATTGCATAAATCGCCGCCTGCACGCGTGACGAGAGATTGAGTTTGCGGAGGATGCTCTGTACATGCACCTTGACCGTGGACTCGGCCAGATTGAGTGCGCGGGCAATCTCTTTATTGGAAACACCTCGGGCCAGCCAAGCCAGCGTCTGCCGCTCTCTGCGCGTCAGCACTGCAGGATCCTGCCCTGCTGAAGAGGTCTTGGCGTGCGCCGCTTCGGGCTCAGCCAGACGGTTGACGAACTTCGTCATCATTTGCGGCGAAATAACGCTGTCGCCGTTGTAGGCCGCTCGAATTGAACGCAGCAGGAAATCCTGGTCAATCTTCTTCAGCAAATAGCCTCGAGCACCAAGCTTGAGGCATTCGCCCAACGTTTCGCAATCTTCGCTCACGGTCAGCATCAGCACCGCCAGGTTCGGATGCGTCTCTCGGATTTGTGCCAGCGCCTCATGCCCATTCATGCTCGGCATGTCGACATCCAAAAGGACCACATCGGCTTCTACCTGTTCGACGAGCTTGACGCCCTCTAGCCCGTCGCTCGCCTCGCCTACGACCTTGAAGTCGGCCTGACGCTGTAGGAGCGCCTTGACGCCGCTGCGAAAAAGGGTGTGGTCGTCGATCAAAAGAATTCGAATCATTTAGAAGCCTACCTGCTGACGGATCACGCATCGACATCTCTTGTCGCTCGCATAGATCGCCCGCGTTATTGTTCTTTCAACACGCCGTTGATTTTACTGCCTGAATCAGGAATGCCGACTTCTGCAGCAAGAAACTAAAAAAAACCGGCCCGCAGATGAACTTCCTGCGGCGCCGGCTTCCTCCTGCAGATGAACGAATGCCTGCCGCAGCACCAGTTGCGTCAGGCATTCTCAGCATCAATTCTGTTCGTTGTTCGCCGCCTTCTGAGCCGCTTCCTGCTGTGCCTGAGCCAGACGCTGCTGGTAGAGCACTTCGAAGTTCACCTCCGGAAGATGAACCGGCGGAACATTGGCGCGGGTCATCAAGTCGGCGATATTGGCACGCAAATACGGATAGACAATGGACGGGCAGAGCACATTCGTCACATGCTGTAGCGGCTCGGCTGGAATGCCGTGCACCGCGAACAAACCAGATTGTTTGCCCTCAACGAGGATGATGGTCTTGCCGCCCGTCTTGACGGTTACCGTACCCCGAACCGTCACGTCGATCAAATCGGTATGCACCGTGCGCTGGCTCACCTCAAACTGAATGTCGACCTGAGGCGCTTCCTGAGCTGGCTGCATCAGGATTTCCGGCGCATTGGGCATCTCAAGCGACGCATCCTTGAGATAGCAACGCTGCATCTGGAAGACAGGAGCATCATCCTGCTTCGGTTGCGCCTGTTGCGGCTCCTGATTCTGCACGTTCTCGTTGTCAGACATGATTTTCTACCTTTATGCCGCCCGCCGAGGCCGACGGGCATATAGCTGTTAAATTCGGGCGCCCGAACAATCGCTTCGAACCGAAGCCGCCCGCGGCGCCCGCTAACTATGACGTTTTGCCCTGCGCTTTTCAAGACTCCAGCGGCATCTTTTCCTTGGCCCAAGCAAAAAGCCCGCCGTCAAGGATGCTCGTCTGCTGCAGACCAACGCCTCGAAGCAGACGGGCCACTGCACGGGAACCCGCACCCGAGGCATCAACGAGTATGATCGGACGGTCCTTCGGCAAGTCGCCGATGCGGCCCTGAATGACGTCAGCCGGAATGTTCACTGCCTGAGCAATGTGGCCGCGCCGATATTCTTCCGGCTTGCGCACGTCAATCATCAGCGCATTCTGCTTATTGATGAGCAGGACCGCCTCCTTCACTGAAATTTCGGGGCCTGCACCGCGCTTGGCGAAATAAGGAAAGACAAGAGCGCCGGCAGAAACCACGATAATCAGAACAAGGACGATGTTGTCGAGAAAAAACTGCATCATTTGTGGGTGTTCCGTGTTGCCTTGATGGCGATAGAACGTAAGATTATAAGTGCGCGCGCTCTTGCGCGTCCCATATTACGGTCCGTGCGGGCCGATTCTCTGCCTCGATGAATCATCGCCTTTGCGCCCTTTGTTTTGCGGCCTGCGCCGCTTTTGCTGCCACCTGCGCGCCGCTTGAAAGCGCCTTGGCTGCCGCACGTCCGAAATCTGAACAGACCGCGCTTGAAAAGCAGAAGGTCGAAGGCCGACGCGCTGAAATCGACAAGCGCCTTTCCGATCTGCAGAAAAAGCTCTCCGAACAGGAAGCCCGAAACGAAGAAGCGAATGCCGCACTCAAAAAGGCTGATCAGGCCATTTCAAGCGCCAATAAGCGGCTTCGCTCTCTCAAAGCAGAAAGAAGCGGCGTCGAAAAGCGCCTCTCTCAGCTTGCCGACGAAGGGCGCAGCGTTCAGAAGAGCCTCACCGGTGCTGAAGCGCTCGTCGATCAAATTGTCCGAGCACAATATGTGAATGCACGACAACGGAGCTGGCAGTTCTTCCTTGACGGTACCAATCCCAACGATCAAAGCCGCATGGCCGCGCAGCTTCGCTACTTGGCGCTAGCTCAGTCGCGCGCCGTAGCGAATCTCGAAAGCGAACAGGCCCGCATCCAAAACGTCTCGAGCGAAACCAAGGCGCGCCAAGCTGAACTTAAGCGCATTGCCGATGAAGAGGAGCAGAGCCGACAGACACTTCTCTCTGAAAAGCAGGAGCGGCAAAGCGCTGTAGCCAAGCTCAAGAAAGAGATTGCCACTCAGCAGGCTGCAATCGACAAGCTCAAAAAAGACCAGACGCGCCTCGGCAATCTCGTCGCCATGATCGACAAGCGGCTTGCCGCCGAACGAAAGGCCGAAGAAGCGGAAGCAAAGAGGCAGCAGGCTGCCGCCGAACGCCGAGCTGCGCAAAAAAATGCCAAGCCCATACCGCTCATGAAAGGCGGCAACTTCGCAAAGCTCAAAGGGAAGCTCTCGCGCCCGGTCTCAGGCAGAATCGCCGCGAGCTTCGGTGCAAAGCGAACAGGCTCCGCGACATGGCAGGGACTCCTGTTCCGCGCACCTGAAGGAGCCGAAGTCTCCGCCTGCGCAGCCGGTACCGTCGTTTTTTCGGATTGGCTTCGCGGTTATGGGAACCTCATCATCATCGACCATGGCAGCACGTACATGTCGGTTTACGCAAACAATGAAGCCGTCTTCAAGAACGTAGGCGATCGCGTGAAGCAAGGAGAAACGATCAGCACCGTCGGCTCGTCAGGAAGCGATGAGAAGCCAGGCCTCTATTTCGAGATTCGCTACAAAGGCAAGCCTATCAATCCTGCACCGTGGCTGAGAAAGCCTTAGCAGACAGCTCATTCGAAAGGGAAAAAACACTTGACCAATCTGGTAGCAGCATTGCCGATTCATCAATGAATTTGCTGTGTCCGAACATGCGAGAATAGGCACTTGTCACGTCCTTTCGGCCCCTGGCCGACGGACGCTGAAGATCATTACTGAGCAGAACACAAAATGGCTAAATTGCGCGCATTAACGCTCGTTGGCTTCGGAGCAATCGCCGGTGCAATCGCGAGCATCGGCCTGCAGGCTTGGGCGGAGAAGCAGCCTGCCGAACCGCTTCCGATTCAGGAGATCCGCCAGTTCACGAGCGTCTTCAACGCCGTGAAGGACTATTACGTCGACCCTGTAACGGACAAAGAGCTGCTGCAGTCCGCCGTAGAGGGCATGGTGAGCGGTCTTGACCCGCACTCGAGCTTCCTCGACCAGGAAGGGTTCGAGGATATGAACGAATCGACTCACGGCGCCTTCGGCGGCCTAGGCCTTGAAGTTACGAAGGATCCAGCCGGCGTTCGCGTCATTTCTCCGATCGACGATACGCCGGCAGCGCGCGCTGGCGTTCGCGCTGGCGACATCATTACGAAGATTGATGGTGAAGCTGCAGCGGATCTGACGCTTGAGGAAGCCGTCAAGCTCATGCGCGGCGAACCCAAAACGAAAGTGAAGCTTGAAGTCGCTCGCAAAGGAGTCATGAAGCCCCTGCAGTTCATGCTCGAGCGCGCCATCATTAAAACGCAGTCCGTCAAGATGAAGAAGCTTGACGACGGCTACGGCTACATTCGAATTACGCAGTTCCAGGAACGTACGGCAGAAGATCTCGCCCGCTACATCAACGAGCTCAAAACCCAGAAGAGCCTCAAAGGCCTCGTCCTCGACTTGCGCAACGACCCGGGCGGACTGTTGCAAGCAGCCATCGGCGTCTCCGCCGCCTTCCTGCCAAAAAATGCCGACATCGTCTCCACCAAAGGCCGAGCCCCTCGTTCAGACTATGTTTTCAAGGCAATCGAATCAGACTATCGTGCGGGCAACGCCGTGAAAGCGCTTGACGGCATTGCACCGGAAGCAAAGACTGTTCCACTCGTCGTGCTCATCAATTCCTCATCTGCATCGGCCTCTGAAATCGTCTCTGGCGCGCTGCAGGATCACAAGCGCGCCGTCATCATGGGCGACCGCTCCTTTGGCAAAGGGTCTGTGCAGACCATTCTGCCGATGAGCTTCGGCAGCAAGCCGGTCGGCGTAAAGCTCACAACCGCCCGCTACTTCACGCCGTCGGGCCGCTCCATTCAAGCGCGAGGCATCGAGCCTGACATCTACGTCGACGACACGCCAAAGGGCAACTATCCCACCTTCCAAGTTCGTGAAGCCGACCTCGCCCATCATCTCGAGAATGAAGAGGCGGGAAGCAAGGCTGCAGACGCGCTGCCTTACGATGACAGTGACGCTGCCGAAGCGCCGGACTACACCTACATGTTCGGCGACGACAAGGACTGGCAGCTGCAACAGGCGTTGAATTACTTGCAGGGCAAGAAAGTCGTAGAGTCCAAATATCGCGGCAAGCCTCTCTCGGAGGTGAAAAAGCTTCGCGCCGAAGAACGCAAAGCCAAGGTCGCAGAAAAAGCAAAGGCTGAAGCTCAAAAGACAGAGACGTCACAGCCTGCTGCGGAGAAATAACCTATGCCGCAGCCCGCTTTGCAGCCCTCTGGACTGCCGCCCGAGCTGCATGCGCGCCTGCTTCGCCAGATTGCGCTTCCCCAAATGGGCGAAGCAGGCCAGGCAGCCGTCGCCGCCGCGCATTTCCTTGTGATTGGCGCCGGCGGCCTCGGCTCGCCTGCACTCATGTACCTCGCCGCATCAGGCGCCTGTCATTTGACCGTCGTTGACGATGACCGCGTCTCGACAAGCAACCTCTCGCGGCAGCTCCTTCACGATGAAGCCTCCGTTGGCATCAATAAGGCAGAAAGTGCTCGTCAGGCACTTCCTCGCTTCAATCCTTATGCAGAAGTCGAAGCGGTACACACTCGCATGAAGTCGCTCGAAGCACTCCGTCCGCTTGTCTCTGCCGCTGATGTCATTCTCGACTGCACAGACAATTTAGCAGCACGCCATCTCATCAATCGTGCCTGTCTCGAAGCGCGAAAGCCTCTAGTCTTCGGCTCTGCTGTACGTTTTTCCGGACAAGCAGCGACTTTTGATTTCAGAGATCCGAAATCGCCGTGCTATCGCTGCCTCTTTGAAGAAGATGATGAAGCCAACGATGAAAAAGCCGCCGACTTCGGCGTCTTTTCGCCGCTGACGGGCCTGATAGGCACCATTCAAGCCGCTGAGGCTGTCAAAATTGCCGCCGGCATTCGCCCTGGCCTCGTCCAGCGCTTGCTGCTTGTCGATTTGCTGGCAATGGAGTTCAATATTTTTTCCTTTGAGAAGCGAACAGACTGTCCGCTCTGCTGCGCCCACAGCGTTTGATGAGCTACCGCTGCCGATATCGAAGACGCTTGCTTAAACAAGCGTCTTCGCCGTTCACCCTTTCCGAGCAATCAGCCGTCATAACTCCGGCAGAATCGGCGACCAAACCAGCGGCGCACCTGTAGTGCTGCAAAGCAACGCTAGCGCATCATCAGCTTCTCTCGGCAGCTTCAGCATTGAAGCTGCCGCCAGCGGTGCATGCGCCGAAAACACCCGACTCGCAGCACCATCTGAAAGTTCGGCCAGCAACATCTGCAGCGGATTCTCCTGTGGATCGAATGTTTTAACTGGCGGCTCTGCAGGCAATCCAGCTAAGTCGGCCGCAAGCTTCACCGCATCGTCAAGCCCGCCGAGCCGGTCAACAAGATGCTTTTCAAGCGCCTGTTTGCCTAGCCAGACGCGCCCTTGCCCAACCTCTTCAACGGCATCGAGCGTCATCTTGCGGCTCTGCGCCACATACTGCTTGAACCGCGCATAGGTAGAGCGCACGCCCGCGTTATAGAGGGCAGCTTCGGCAGACGCTGGCTTGTGGAATGGATTCCCCCAATCGGCCAGCGGCGTCGTACGCCAGCCGCCCTGGCCGACGTGAGCAAGCGAAAGCGTGCCCTCAAAGGTTGGCACTATGGCAAAAACTCCGATCGATCCGGTGAGCGTAAAGGGATCTGCAACAATTTTGTCAGCCGCCGTTGAAATCCAATAGCCACCAGAAGCCGCCGCATCGCCCATGCTTGCGACAACAGGGATTTTCTTCTCCCGCCTCACCCATTCCAGCCGCTCGCGGATAAGCTCGGCCGACAAAGCATCGCCACCCGGGCTGTTCACTCGCAACACGATCGCCTTAGTCAATGGATCCTCGGCCGCTGTTTCAATGCGCTCGCAGAGCTCGTCGGCGCTGATGCCGGCCTGAGAAGCGGATGACGAGATGACGCCTTCGGCTGTTACCACTGCCACTCTCGGACGAGACGGCACAGGCGCAGCTCGAGCAGCGAGGTAATCCTGCATCGAGATATTTTTCAAACGATCCAGACGACCGCCGTCCGCATAAGCCGAAGCGAGCCGTTCACGAAACGTCTGCTCCGATTCCAGTCGATTCACAAAACCCGCCTTGCGGGCAATTTCCGCCAAGTCTCCTCCGTCCTCCGCCTGTTGAGGAAGCGACTCAATATATCGAGCCACAGCGCCCGGCATCATGCCCCGAGCTTTCTCAATATCGGCGGCAAACGCAGACCAAGCGGCATCCAGATAACTTTTCTGCGCTTCTAAATTTTCTGCCGACGGCGCTTCAAGCACATAAAGCTCCGGTGCACTTTTAAAAGCGCCTGCCTTATAGACATTGACTTCAATGCCCGCCCAGCGAAGCAGCGCTCCCCAATAGAGCGAATTTCCTGAAAGTCCCTTGAGGAGCACCTGCCCCATCGGGTTCATCGATACTTCATCTGCATGAGCTGCCAACGCATACTGCCCCTGCGTGAAGCTGCTCCCAAAGGCATAAACTCGCCGACCCGTAGCCTTCTTGAAGTTGTCAATCGCCGCCCCGATCGTACGCGCTGAGGCGAGTCCGATCCCTGACATGCCGTCGAGATTAAATACAACAGCCGCAATGTCCGGATCGCTTTGTGCACGAGCCAGAGCGCTCAGAACATCACTCAGTCGAGTGGTGTTGCGCGTCGGCACGCGCAGCGCTGCAGGCTGCCAGTCCGCCAGGAAGCCTCTGTCAGATCCCGACTCGACGATGCGCCCTGTTAGATCAATGGAGAGGATGCTTCTCGGCTCAACGGTCGGCGTCTCTGCGGGCATCCAAAAATACATCACCGCCGCCAAAAGCAGAACAGCGAAAAAACAAGCATTAAGCACCAGACGTCGGCAGAAGTCGACCGCTTTCCAAAGCACGCGAAGCACTTTCATGATTTTCCGACTCTCCTACACATGCTCAGCACGCAAATGCCTGAGGAAGCTCCCGGATATGCGAAATGATGCAATCAGCGGCCGGATCCCGCCATCGATGGCTGAGCTTGCCATGCTTGGCACGATAGCCCGTGCACCATACGGTGCGAAGTCCCGCACGCTTGGCTGCTCGAAGATTCATCGGACTGTCGTCAACGAGCGCCGCATCGCGTGGCCGCACGCCTCGACTA
Source organism: uncultured Sutterella sp. (assembly GCA_905202595.1). GTDB lineage: Bacteria > Pseudomonadota > Gammaproteobacteria > Burkholderiales > Burkholderiaceae_F > Sutterella. Next base: position 18,346 of record CAJKSP010000009.1, on the reverse strand, counting down.
GCGCAAGCTGCAACAAGCATGCCGGCATCAGGCTTGGGACGCCATTGGCCGAAGAGCCGCATATCGGTGCTCGCAAGGATGTCTTCAATCTCGCTGCCGATGCCAAGTGCTGCCACCACTGACTCCGCATAATTCCTCGGGCCATTCGTAAAGACGATTTTCCGCCCATGCAGGGCGGCAAGATCTTCACGAGGCGAGCCTTCTGCCGTCACGTAGGGTGCAAAGTTGAAATTGTGAGTAGCCAGGAGAAACTGCCGCGGATCAATACCGTTCAACCGCCAGAGGCCAAGGAAAGTTGAGCCGAATTCCCGCCAGTATCGTGTTCTCAGCTCACCTGCCGCCTCCCAGCTGAGCCCGAGTACGCGGCTGATGTAATCATTCATTTTCAAATGAATGGCATGCAACATGCCGCCGGACGCTTCAAAAAGCGTATCGTCCAAATCGATGAACCAAAGTTTGGGCGCCGAACACTTGATCGCGCCTGACGAACCGCGTTCTGCAGACCGACGACCGTCATGAATCGGACGGGGATTGAGTAGCTCCATCGCAAGGGGCTCCTTTGGACGAAAAAGCGCCTGACTGGCCCTTTGTGCGGCGCTGCATCGCAGCGCTGCACAGACCCGCACAGGCGCACGAAAAAATCGGCAGCCTCTTTTGCAAAGCTGCCGAAGAACGAAAGTGTTAACGCTCAGTCGCCGTACATCTTTTGCTTGAGCTCACGGCGCTGCTGCGCTTCGAGCGAAAGCGTCGCCGTCGGACGAGCCATCAGGCGGGCAACGCCAATCGGATCGCCGGTTTCTTCGCAGTACCCGTAATCGCCAGATTCGATGCGCTTGAGCGCAGCCTGCACTTTCTTGAGCAACTTGCGCTCACGATCGCGAGTGCGAAGTTCAAGCGCATGCTCCTCTTCAATCGTTGCACGATCGGCTGGATCCGGCGCCACCGACGTTTCGCGAAGGTTCACGGTCGTCTGATCCGCGTTTGCGCGGAGTTCGGCCTCCATATCCTGGAGACGGCGACGGAAGAAATCGAGCTGCCGGTCGTTCATGTACTCGTCTTCGGGCATCTTCAGAATTTCTTCTGGAGTCAGAGGTTTTTTCGTGCCCATGGTCGTCATCCTAAAAAACGGTTACCCGGCTTCTGCACAGCGAATCTGCCAGACCGAATCAAGTCCGTCAGGCCGCCGTCGCCTTTCGTCAGAAGCCGAGTCGAGAAAAAATGCAAGGTGGCGTTATACCGAAGAATCAGCATGTCCGCCACTCCTGCAGAGTTTCAAATTTTGACACAGAGCGCGAAGCGCGAGGAAGGCTCAAGAACGCGCGTAAACCCGAACGCACTGAACGTCTGCTAGCTTCAGGCGAGACAGGTCTCCAAACCGCGCCGGATCGATTCCTCAGGAAGACTGCGTCCGATGAAAACGAGCTTGGAGAAGGGCTTGCGATCTCCCCAAGGACCGAGAACATCTGAAACGGCCAGCATATGCACACCCTGGAAGACTACGCGGCGATCCGTGCCTTCAAAGTAAAGCACCCCCTTGTAGCGCAAAAGGTCAGGGCCGTAAACGCTCGTGAGCGACATGATGTAGCGCTCAAGCTTGACTGGATCAAATGGCCGATCGCTTTCAAAGACAAAGGTGTGAATGTCGTCGTTGTGATGATGGAGATGATGGTCGTCGTTGAAGAACGCCGGATCGACATCAAGGACATCATTCATATTGAAACCCGTAATGTCCAAGACTTCCGTGACAGGGCAATCGCCCATGTTCACCCGGCGGATCGGCGCACGGCCATTCATCTGGCGCAACCGAGCCTCCATTGCCTTCACTTCCTCTTCAGTGCATAAGTCGCACTTTGAGAGAAGGATGCGATCGGCAAAGCCTACCTGATCGCGCGCTTCTGCCTCCTTGTCGAGCGTTTCATTGCCGTACTTGCAGTCAACGACCGTTACAACGCCGTCCAGACGGAAGTAAGGCGCCACGGCATCGTCCATGAAGAAAGTCTGCGCTACAGGCCCTGGATTCGCAACGCCTGACGTTTCAAGGACAACGTAGTCGAAATCGCACTCGCCCCGATCGCGCTGATGGCGCAGATTAGTCAATACGCGGGAAAGATCCCCGCGAATGGTGCAACAGACGCAGCCATTGTTCATATTGACGATCTGCTCCTTGTTGGAGGTCACGATGAGCTCGCTGTCGATATTCTCCGGTCCGAACTCGTTTTCAATGACAGCGATCTTGTAGTGATGATTCTCTTTGAGAATTCTGTTAAGAAGCGTCGTCTTGCCGGCGCCGAGGAATCCCGTAAGAATAGTGACCGGAATATCCGGTTCCTGCGGTTCTTCTACGACCATATTGTTTTGCCTCCGTTCTCAGGACCGCACCAACAGATGCAGCCCTTTCAGATATTCGCCCTCCGGATACGTCATGAGGAGGGGGTGATCGGCGCCGCCGCCAAAGCGGCCGATGGCCCAGGCATCGCAGCGGGCGTCAATCACAGCACCGGCTACGATCTTCTGGAAGAGATCGACATCGATAGCGCCGGAGCAGGAGAAAGTAAAAAGCTGGCCGCCCGCCCGAAGAAGCTTCAAACCGTTGAGATTGATGTCCTTGTAGGCGCGCGCAGCGCGCTCGACATGATAATGACTCGATGCGAACTTGGGCGGGTCGAGAATCACCAGGTCAAACGTTTCACCCGCATCTCGGTAGCGACGCAGGCATTCGAAGACGTCCTCGCAGAGGAATGACATCCTATCTAGGCTGAAACCATTGCGCTCCGCATTAGCCTTTGCCATGTCGAGTGCTTCCTGGGAGCTGTCGACAGAAATCACCTCTTCCGCGCCGCCCTTCATCAGCGCCAGAGAAAAGCCGCCGGTGTAGCAGAAGCAGTTCAACGCCCGCAAGCCGCGCCCTGTACGGCGGCGGAATTCGGCGGCTGCGCGCTGCGCAGCGAGACGGCTTTCCCGCTGATCGATATAAAAGCCCGTCTTATGGCCTTTGCGAACATCAACGCCGTATTTGACGCCGTCCTCAACCACTTCAATCGCTTCTGGCGGCTCCTCGCCGCGGAGCAGTCCCTGGCGGATCTCCAGCCCTTCGCGGCGCCGCGTCGCCGCATCCGAGCGGTCATAGAGGCCAGCTGCCCCCGTGATCTTCATGAGCAGATCGGCAATGAGATCGCGATGCGCCTCAACGCCAGCGCTCTGAAACTGCGTTACCAGATAGTCGCCGTAGCGATCGACGATGAGTCCCGGGAGTCCGTCAGCTTCTCCGAAAACAAGGCGAATGGCGCTCGTTCGCTCTTCAAGAGGTTGCCGAGCTTCAACAGCACGCCGAAGCTTCTTTTCAAGCCATGCCTCAGTAATCGCCTCTTCTTCATGAAAGGCCCAGCAGCGGGCGCGAAGCGTGGAAGCAGGAGAATATGCTGCCCAGGCGAGGAACTTGCCGTCAGCACTTCGCACTGCCACGGTTTCCCCAGAACTCGGCTTGCCAGAAAGTTTCTGCACCGCCGTGTCATAAACCCACGGATGGCGTCGAAGAAGAGACTTTTCCTTTCCTTTTTTGAGAATGAGATCAATCATGAACTTAATTGTCTGTGATGAAAAAACATTTCAGCAGCAGATCCGGTAGGTTTGAAGAACACCGCCGTCTGCTTATGCATTGAAGAAAATGCCGCTGTAGACCTCCCGAGCAGGACCGGCAAGCCCCACGCCTCCATCTTTAAGAATCCGACAAGCCAGAAGGCCGCCCCGTGCCCGAAACAGCTGCACAGCATCCCGACGAAAGGTTCCTCGAAGAACGCCGGCCATAAACGACGCGCTCGTGCCTGTGCCGCAGGCAAGCGTTTCTCCAGCGCCGCGTTCGTATGTACGAATGCGAGCTTCTCCGCCCAGCCGCCGCGGTGGTTCGACAAAGCTTACGTTGACGCCTTCAGGAAAGCGTGGACTGGCCTGTAACCGCTTGGCCGCAGGCTCAAGTGGTGCATCCTCGAGAGGACTCTCGTTCCAGAAGACCACGGCATGCGGATTGCCGATGCCGACAGCTGCATACCAGCACGAAATCCCTTCAACCTCCAGGAGATGTTCTTCAAGCTCGCCGGTTCTTCGGGAAAGCATCGGGGGCATGCCTTCAGGCGCCGGAATAAATGGAACATCCTCTGGTGCAACTGATGCGCGCCCCATATCTGCGGATATCAGCCCACGGTCATCAATCATGACGGCAATTTCCCCGTGCTGAGCGCATAGCTTGATGCAGCGCGAACCATCAGCCAAGTCATGAGAAAAAATATAGCGTCCAACGCACCTAGCGCCATTGCCACACTGTGCGGCTTCGGAACCGTCCTGATTAAAAATGAGGTATTCAAAACGCGGCGCGTCCGAACAAGACTCAGCCGCCTGCAGCCGTTTGAAGCAAAGGATCTGGTCGCAACCCACACCGAACCGACGATCAGCCAGCTTCTGTAGCAGGCTCGGGGGCAGCGGTGCGTTGAAGATGCTACGGTCAATCACGATGAAGTCATTGCCGGCGCCTTCCATCTTGACAAAAGGAATGTCAGTCATGTTGATGCTCCTTGCCGCGCAAGCGTGCCCATGCGATAGAACTGCAGCTTGCTCGAGGCACGAATGCCTCCAAGTTTCAGTACAGCGACGGTTCGCCTTCGGGCCGCGTCTTAAAGCGACGATGGACCCACAAATATTGATCCGGATGACGACGAATATGCGCCTCAAGCTCCTCATTGAGACGCACCGTATCCGCCACGTAATCCTCTGTCGGGAAATGATCGATCGGCTTCGTAATTTCGACGTCGTAGCCTGTCTCGGTCATAGTAGCGAAGCACCACAGCACTTTCGCTTTAGTGACGCGGGCTAATCGCGAAACCATAGGGAGCGTCGCCGCCTGCACGCCGAAGAAGGGCACGAAGATTGAATTTCGACGCCCATGATCCATATCCGGCAGGTAATAGAAAGGCAGCCCAGACTTCATTGCCCGCAGCACAGGACGAAGATCGCTGCCAGCAGACTTAGGAATAAGCACTGGATTCGAAAAACGAAGGCGTCCCTTAAGAATCGCTTCATCCCAGGCTTCATTACTCTGCTTCTGATAAAGAGAAACGCCGCGTACATAAGTATTGAGCGCGATGCCAGCGGCATCAAGTCCGGCAAAATGCGGAGATACGCAGATGACTGGCCGGCCGTCATTTTCGAGCAGATTTTCCAATCCTCGAAAATGCACCATATCCCGTACTTCTTCCTTCGTACCTACCCAAAGCGTGCCGTGATCAATCGCTGCTCTTGCAAGGCGCACATAAACGCGGTGAGCCAGCCGGCGCCTCTGCTTCTCCGACAGCTCTGGAAAGCAGAGCCGGAGATTGGTGAGAATAACGTGACGCCTCTTCGGCACGGCCAGCCAAAACAACATCGCCACCATACGAGCCAACCGCCAGCGCATCGGCATAGAAAGCCCATGCAACCGCTTTACCAGCGCGATACAGAAACGAGCAACAAAATTGTTCATGACCTCTTAACCTCGGACGCTTGAAGCGCCACATCGTCCGCCGGCCGCTGGACTCCTCTCGGACACTTGTAGCGGTTGTAGCTCCAAGCGTACTGCTCGGGCATGCGCCGAATAATGGCCTCGATCTGGCTGTTCATCGCTGCCGCATCATGCTCGAGATCGCCAGTCAGCGGCTCACTCCACACTTGCGCCTCAAGCCGCCAGCCGCGAGCTTCGCGCACGCCCCAAGCGAAGATCCGTATGGCATCAAATTGCTTCGCGACGCGCACGGGCAGCGTCATCGTATAAGCCTTGCGTCCAAAGAAGTTTGCCCAAACGCCTTCTCCTGCCTGATGCGGCACCTGATCAGGAAGCGCTCCGAAGGTATGCCCGTCTCGCAAATTGCGAATCACTGTCTTGACGCCAGAGAGATTTGTCGGCACAGCGACGATCCCTGGCGCCTGTCTAGCCTCGCTCACGAGATCTCGCAGAATTTTCTTTTTCGGCGGCCGATAGAGAATCGTGATATTTCGGCCCGTTTCCTTGAAAAACCTTCCGGCTAACCATACAGGAAGCACTTCAAAGCAGCCGACATGCGGCGTCATGAAGACGATAGGCTTTCCGCTGCGCATAGCCTGACCGATGATCTTCTCCGCTTGCGGCGTTGCCTTGACGCGCTCAAGAACCTCCTCTACAGGGCGATACCACACCCAAAGGCTTTCCATTGCCTGTCGGCCCGCGTTGCGGCCGACTCGCGCAAAGAGCTCCCGGCTTTCATAGCCTGCTTGCCGAAGATTTTCGCGCGTGCGTCGTCGATAGCCAGGAGAAAGCCAGAATGTAGCTTCTCCGCCCGCAGCGCCGAATGCCTGCAGGAATCGAAGCGGCAGCTTCGCCAAAAGCGGTAGAAGCCATTCCATCGTCAGCACGGTCCTCATGCCTGGCGCCGACAGGAACAAAGCTGCGGCGCATTTAAGAAAATAGTTGATTTTACCTGAGCCCATCAGATCTTCCGACCAGCTACACGGAATGAAAACAACCAGCCAGCGCTTCGAGACGGCGTTAAAAAGGAGCTGTTGCCTCTAGCAACAGCATCGACCAAGGCGTATGATGCGCAAATCGCCGAGTTAACAAGACAACTTGCGGGGCGACGATAAATACCGCTAAAGCGTCTGCCGCACGGACCTCTAGCCAATGCGTTAGGCGCTGCCTTTCATATCCTTCTTTCAAGGAGCCTTGGCGAAATGGCCAGCGAATTTCTTTTTACGTCGGAATCTGTGAGCGAAGGCCACCCGGATAAAGTGGCCGACCAAATTTCTGACGCTGTTCTCGATGCCTGCATTGCGCAGGATCCTCTCAGCCGAGTCGCAGCAGAAACGCTCTGCAATACCGGTCTCGTTGTTATGGCCGGTGAAATTACGACTGCTGCCAATGTGGACTACATCGATCTCGCACGCGGCGTACTCAAGCGCATCGGCTACGACAACACGGAATACGGCATTGACTACAAGGGCTGCGCCGTCGTTGTCGCTTACGACAAGCAGTCGCAAGACATCAAGCAGGGCGTTGACAAAGCGCAGGACGACGAACTCAATCTCGGAGCCGGCGATCAAGGCCTCATGTTCGGCTTTGCCTGCACGGAAACGCCGACGTTTATGCCTGCGCCGATCTACTATGCGCATCGACTGATGGAGCGTCAGGCGCTCGTCCGTCGCAACGGCACCTTGCCGTTCCTGCGCCCGGATGCCAAGAGCCAAGTGACTCTGCGCTACCGCGATGGCAAACCTGTCGCCGCCGATACGATCGTGCTCTCAACGCAACATGCGCCCGAGATGTCCGAAGGCTCCAAAATGAAGCCTGAGTTCTACGACGCCATCATTGAAGAGATCATCCGTCCAGTGATGCCGGCAGAATGGCTGCAGAACACGAAGTTCCTCATCAACCCAACCGGCCGCTTCGTCATCGGCGGCCCGCAGGGCGATTGCGGCCTCACTGGCCGCAAGATCATCGTTGACACGTATGGGGGCTATTGCCCGCACGGCGGCGGCGCCTTCTCCGGCAAAGATCCTACGAAAGTCGACCGCTCCGCTGCTTATGCCTGCCGGTATGTCGCGAAGAATGTTGTCGCTGCCGGTCTCGCCGAACGCTGCCTCGTGCAGGTTGCCTATGCCATTGGCGTCGCCGAACCGATGAATATCTCCATTTTCACGAACGGCACGGGCCGCATCCCTGACGACAAGATCGCCGAACTCGTGCGCCGCAATTTCGATCTGCGCCCGCGCGGCATCATTCGTATGCTCGACCTCCGCCGTCCGATCTATTCAAAGACCGCCGCTTACGGTCATTTTGGCCGCGAAGAGCCGGAATTCACTTGGGAAAAGACCGACAAAGCCCAAGCGCTTCGCGAGCAGGCAGGCATCGACTAAGCGCGGCATGCCGCAGGCGCTTTGCCTTTAGATGCGGCGCCTAAACAAAATGCCGGTCGCTTTCGTGCAGGACTCTCCGCACAGAGCGCCGGCATTTATTATTTGTGTTTGTTTAATTTTTCCTCACTGTCTCGCCTCAGCATCCGCTGGACCAGCCTCAGCGATGACTGGCGGCATAGCTTGACATTCAAAATGAAGAAACGCGTTCTTACAGGCATCAACACCACCGGCACCCTGCATATCGGCAACTACGTCGGCGCCATTCGCCCGGCCATTCAGGACAGCCGCAATCCTGATGTCGAAAGCTTTTTCTTCTTGGCGGATCTTCATGCGCTCATCAAGTGCCAGGATCCGAACCGCATCGAACGCAGCCGCATGCAGATTGCCGCAACATGGCTTGCCGCCGGCCTCGATCCTGACCGCGTTATCTTCTATCGCCAAAGCGACATACCGGAAATTCCTCTGCTCAACTGGATGCTTTCCTGCTGTATGTCGAAGGGGCTTCTCAACCGCGCCCATGCCTATAAAGCAGCCGTCGACAAAGCCACGGCCGAAGGCCGCGATCCTGACGCAGATGTATCAATGGGCCTTTTCTGTTATCCCGTCCTGATGGCTGCTGACATCTTGATGTTCAACGCCAATGAAGTGCCTGTCGGCCATGATCAGCTTCAGCATCTCGAAATGGCCCGCGATGCAGCATCACGCTTCAACAATCTCTATGCTGAGCCCAACCATCCCTTCTTCGTCATGCCTCAGGCAACGGGCGGCAGCAATTTCGAAGTGCTTCCCGGCCTCGATGGCCGAAAGATGAGCAAGTCCTACAACAACGTGATTCCTCTATTTGAAGGAGGACGCCCTGCTCTCGAAGAAGCCATTTCTCGCATTGTCACTGACAGCCGTCTGCCAGGCGAACCGAAGGATCCCGACAGCAATTCAATTTCTGTGATCTTCCGAGCATTTGCAACGCCGGAAGAAACCGAAGCCTTCCGTGAAGAACTCCGCAATGGACTCGGCTGGGGCGAAGCAAAGGCCCGGCTTGTTGCGCAGATTGACCGCGAAATCGGACCTATGCGCGCCCGCTATGAAGAGCTGATGGCGCATCCTGAAATTGTCGAGGCAATCTTGCAGGAAGGCGCTCGCAAAGCCCGCGCCTATGCCACGCCCTTTATCGAAAAGCTTCGCCACGCTGTAGGCCTGAGAAGCTTTACCGAGCTGTCTGCGAAAAAAACTGCCCCTGTACTCCAGCAAGCCGAGAAAAAAACGGAGGTCCTTTTTAAGCAGTACCGAGAGGCTGACGGCCGCTTCTATTTCAAGCTGGTCCAAAATGGGCAAGAGCTCTTGGTCTCGCAAGGCTTTGAATCCGGACGCGATGCCGGCCAATGGGTTGCCCGGCTGAAAAAGGAAGGAGCCTCCGCGCTCCCTGGCTGCCCTGTCATTTTTGCAGCAGGCGTCGATTCCAAGACAGTTGATGCGGCACTCAGTGAGCTGCGTGCCGCTGAGGCTGCGGCCAAGGCCGCCAAAGCAGCCAAAGTTGCTACATCGCACTAAGACGCCATGCGCTAGAAAGCGGTCCTGCCGCTTTCTAGCCATCTGCAAAGGCTGTTCGCTTGCTTCTTTCCATGCAGGCAGGTGAATGGACTGCCCTCAGCAGTTTGCTGAATGCCGTCCTCATCGCACGACGCAAAAGTCATTTTTCATCATAGAAAGGCTGCAACGCTCAAACGCAATTACAGCTGCCGCAAGCGCAGCAGCCTCCTTTCGGTTGCAATTAGATCAAGCGGCAGATCATGCTCCGCAAAAACATCTTCAGGCACTAGGCAGGCTTCTGCTGCAATGCCACATAGAACTGGCCGTCTAGCGCCAAGTGCTGCAAGCCAGCGATCAAAATAACCGCCACCATAGCCAAGCCGTCGGCAACTTTCTGAAAAGCCTAAGCAGGGAGTCAAAACAAAATCCGGAAGCACCGAAGGGCCGGAAGAGCTGGGGATGCCCGCACCATCAGGTACAAACGCCTCACCGGGCCGCCAAAGACGGTAGCTGAGCCCGCCGCATCCGTCTGCATAGGGAAGCGCCAGCTGGCGATCTGGAGCAGCAACCGCCCAGGCCATGAGCATTTGTAGAACGTCAGGCTCACTGCCCAACGGTGAATAGCCACCAGCAATGCGGGCATCGCTTGCTGCAAGCGCTTCGACAGCACGATGCGCTGCCTGAACTTCTGCACTGTTGTTCTCTGCCCGCAGAGCCTTGAGCCGCAGGCGCCAAGCTTTTTTCAACATGAAACATGCCGCCCTTAAACGGCTTGTATATTAACGGCTGTCTTTTTCTGTTTCCTGCGTACGCCCGCTATGCCTCATCCGCTTATGAAACGCTGCGCCTTCTGTTTCGGACTGGCTACTGCAGCGGCTCTCGCGGCACCTGCTGCCCAAGCCGCTGACCAGTTAAGCCAGGCCGCTGCAGTAGATGAAAGCAAACCGATGGATGATTGGACGGATCTAGCCTCGCTTTTAGCGCCGGCAGAAGATGTGGGCGCGCCAGTTCCGCTCGACGAACCCAACGAAGACAGTGTGCATGAACAGAAGTCTGCTGAAGCACTCTTCACATCCGCAGCATCAACAAGTTCGCCTGCTCCGCGCCGCTGGCGCCCCATTCCTCACGGGCTGGTGCCCGTCACGTTGGCAGAAAGACTGCAAACGTTGAGGGAATCGCACAATGATGTCATTGAAGAAGCTACGGCCATGGTGAATCCGGCCAATGTGATTGGCGCGGTCGACCGCATCTTCGAAATGCGAGGCCGGTTCCCTGAAGCGGACATCAACGAAGCTGCCGCAGCTGAAGCGGCCGATGCGGCTGGCCGCGCCACGGCCGAATTGTTGCTTCACCCGGGCGTCGACCCTATCGATGTCGCCCTCTATACGCCGCAACCTGAACCGCTTGACAACGTCTTTCTTGGAGCGCAAGCGGCTTTTGATGACAACGACCTCGACAGGCTCGAAGAAATCGCTCCACTTCTAGCATCCCACGAGTTGCGGGACTATGTGGAACTCTGGTCGCTTATGCTGCGGTTGAAACGCGCTCCAGACGATCCTGCCTGCAACTATGCCTTCCAACGCTTCATTGAATTACACCAAGGGCAGTACATCGGTGAACGTGCAGCTCTGGAATACATTCGAGCCGCTGGCCCGCTCCTCAATGCGCAGACCTTCGACGCCCTTTACGCTCGCCTCGCTTGGAATCAACAGGAGCCGACAGTCGCGGCCTGGCGGGCTTTCTTTGATCTCGGCGCGCCAGACAAGGCGGCGCCTGCAGCTTCGCTGGCGGCAGCCAAAGCGCTCTACCGCGATGCCAAACCTATCTCCAGCGAACCCTATCGCACACTTGGCGATGCCATCGTACAGCGTGATCGCAGCTGGGCCTGGGATCGCGTCGTGCTACTCCTGCAAAAGCAGCGCTGGACGGAAGTCAAACGCGCACTCGCGGCTGTGCCTCGGCCTGAGCTTCCAGCGTCTATCGCTGAGCTGCATGAAATTCTTGACCATCCCATTGAATGGTTCAATCGGCAGCACAACCTCAACGCCATCAAAGCTCGCCTAGGAGTGTTCGCGGCGCTGCGCCTTGCTCAAGCGCAAATAGACATGGCTGCAGCACTGGCGCATCAATGCATTGACTTGCGTGCAGGCGCTTTCTATCGATCCCTTGTCTGGATGCACATCGGATTTTCTGCGACGATCTCGCTCAACCCCCGAGCCTCTGAATGGTACGGTCGAGCAGGCGATGCGCTGGGCTTACGTCCTCTTCTTGTCGTCAACGCCAACGGGTTGCTGGCCTGGCAGGCTCGCGCAGCACTTCGCGCAGGTAACTGGTACACCCTGAACAAAGTAATTGACAGCATGCCTGATGCACTGCAACGCTCCGAAACCTGGATTTACTGGCGGGGCAGAGCATTGGCTGAACGCGGACTCTCTGAGCTCGCCTCTCGCGAATTCAAACGCATTGCTGGGCACATCAGCTTTTACGGAAAGCTGGCCTGCGATGCCATCAAGCGACCATATGCCTTTTCTACGACGGTGGAACGTCCCAGCAATGATGCCGTTGAAGCGTGGGACAAGAATCCCAGCCTGCAACGAGCTCGAGCGCTTTACCGTATGCAACTCTATATAGAAGGGCATCGTGAGTGGAATTGGGCGATGCGCAGTCTCTCCAAGCCTGCCGACTACGTCACTCTGGCCGAATATGCCAAAGACCGGCTCCTCATCCACCGCATGATTAACACCAGCGAGCGCTCCGGTAATGCCGTTGCTATTGAACAGCGCTATCCCATGCCGCTTGCCCGCCTTGTTGAGCGCGTTAGTCATGCACAGTCCATTCCTGCTGCGTGGATCTATGGTCTGATCCGGCAGGAATCCCGATTTATCCCTACTGTCAGCTCGTCCGTCGGTGCACAAGGCCTCATGCAGATGATGCCAGCCACCGCCGTCTGGATTGCACAACGCCTAGGCATTGCTGGCTACAGTCCTAAATCGCTGACAGATCTGGAAATGAATATTGTTTTGGGCACAGCCTATCTGCGCATGCTGTACACCGACCTGGATGACAGCTTCGTGCTTGCCACTGCCGCCTACAACGCAGGCCCTTCGCGTGCACGCATCTGGCGTATGGCTCTTACAGAGCCTCTCGAGAGTGCAGTCTTCATCGAAACTATTCCATTCTATGAAACTCGAGATTACGTAAAGAACGTCCTCGCCAACATGCAGACTTATTCCATGCGCACCTCATCGCCCATCGAGAATTTCACACGTTTTCTCGGTAACGTTCATCCTGGCTATTCTTCCCGCTCATCGCTGCCGTAGCTCCAGTCATGAGCGGCCAATCCACCTGTTTTTCCCTGGTGTCATCATGCGCGTTTACATCGTCGGCGGCTTCGTCCGTGATCAGCTTCTTGTCCGCGAGGGATTCCCCATTAAGCCGGGAGACCGCGATTGGGTTGTTGTTGGAGAAACGCCGGAAGCCATGCTTCAGCGAGGCTTTCAGCCCGTCGGCGCTGACTTTCCCGTTTTCCTTCATCCCCAAACGCACGAAGAATACGCACTAGCAAGAACGGAACGCAAAACTGCCCCCGGATATCACGGCTTTGTTTTTCATGCCTCACCAAACGTCACGCTAGAAGAAGATCTAGTTAGACGCGACCTCACCATCAACGCAATGGCGATGGATCGTAACGGACAGCTCATCGATCCGTACGGCGGCTTGCGCGACTTAAAAGCGAGAGTGCTGCGGCATGTTTCCAACGCATTCATTGAAGACCCGGTAAGAATTCTGCGCATTGCCCGATTTGCTGCTCGCTACCCAGAGTTTTCGATTGCTCCCGAAACAATGGAACTGATGCGGCACATGGTGCTTGAACTACGGGAAACCCGTGCGCTCGTCCCCGAACGCGTACTTGCAGAAATTACCAAGGGCTTGTCTACACGCGTACCATGCCGCATGTTCGACGTCATGCAGGCATGCCGCTACTGGTCAACCTCATCACCCGTTCCGCTCACAGCATCCGTACGAAAAGCCGTGCATCGCACTGTCACCGCAAACCTTTCTCCTGCGCTTCGATTGGCGGCACTTGCGAGCGGCTTCTCCGAAGCTAAAGAAGCCAAGCGTTTTCTCGCAAGCCTTCGAGCGAGCCGCGAATCTCAGGAATTCGCTCAGCTTATCGTCTCACTGAAGGATACGCTGCTCTGCATGAACACTCCGCAGCAAGTAGCAGACGTCTTCCAACGCGCCGACGCTGTGAGGCGCAAAGCACGCGCAACCGATCTCATCGCCTATCGCAGCGCCGCTTCATCAGACATTCAAACCAGTGAAAAGAAGCTTCTGGCCATGCTCGATGTCTGGACTGGCATTGATGCCGGCGCCATCGCTCGAGCGCAATTAGACCCATCAGCCATTCCTGGTGCTGTGCTAGCCGCACGCTGTGCCGCTTTACAAAAGGCTTGGGAGACCTGGAACGATTGCGCTAAAGAAATTTAGCCAGAATCGCCGCGACAGCGGCCAGCAAAATCGTACTCATAAACGGCAGCTCGATCTGCCGCCCTAGGAGTCGGAAATTAAGATCGCCCGGCAAACGGCCGAGGCCGATCTTCCTCAGGGCAGGCATCGCCGTGAGAAGAACTATAAGGAGAATGAATATAACGAGAGCCCAGCGCATAGATGGGCATTGTAGCGGCATCAAACCAGCTGCCGTCGGCTTCAATGCTAGAATCGCCCTCTTCGGGTTTTCCCTTTGATTTCATATCATTGCATGCCCTGCATTTCTACTCATGCAGTGATCGACCCTGCCATGTCTGCGCTTCCTTCTCCCGAATCACTGCGCGGCAGTTGCCGGCGCATTTTCATTCGAAACCTGCGGCTGCCTTGCGCCATCGGCGTGCTGCCTGCAGAAAAGCTCCACCCGCAGCCTATCGTCTTCAATGCCGATTTATGGGTACGACTCGCCGACTCGGACTCCAGCCGAGACCGCATCGGCGATGTATTGGACTACCGTCTTGCGGTTGACCTACTTCGCAACGGAGTCAAAACTCCCCATGTTGAGTTGCAGGAAACTCTTGTAGATCGACTTGCCGACCAACTTGCTACATTGCCCGGCGTCGCTCTTCTGCGCCTCTCTATTGAGAAGCCCGAAGCCTATGACGACATGGAGGCTGTTGGCATTGAAGTTTGGCGCGCTGGCGCCGCTCTTGGAGAAGCTCATGACTGACGTCATCATCCCCATCGCTCCCCATGCCGCTGTTTCAGCCGACAGCGCCGACCCAGAGCTCCATCCTGGTATTGAATTTCAACCATCAGAACGCAATCGTCTCTCTGTTTCGCAACGAAAGCTCGAGAAGCGCATCATTCGTCTTACCGCACAGGCCATTACCGACTTCAACATGATTGAAGACGGCGATAAAGTCATGGTCGCGATGAGCGGCGGCAAAGACAGCTACGTCCTCCTCGACACGCTCAAGACGCTGCAGGCTCGTGCACCCATTCGCTTCGAACTGCTTGCTGTCAACGTGCATCAGCATATTCCGCACTTTCCGCTCGAAACGCTGCGCAAACAACTTGAAATATCCGGCGTGCCCTACCACATTGAAGATCAGGATACGAACGCCATCATCGAACGGCTTATCCCAGAAGGAAAGAATGTTTGCTCGCTCTGCGCGCGGTTGCGCCGCGGCATCCTGTACCGCGTTGCCGGCGAGTTTGGCTGCACAAAGATTGCTCTCGGCCATCATATGGATGACGTTGTTTCAACATTTCTGCTCAATCTCTTCTATGGCGGCCGTCTCAAGGCAATGCCGCCAAAACTGCAAAGCGACGACGGTCAGAATATTGTTATCCGCCCTCTTGTCTATGTGCGAGAGTATGAGACTGAAAAGCTTGCAAAAATTCGATGCTATCCGACCGCAGCAAAAGGCATTTGCGGAGCCGGTGAAAATTTAAAGCGAAAGGAAATCAAAACTTTGATCCGATCATGGGACCGCGAATTCCCTGGACGCGTGTACAACACATTCATGAGTCTGCAACGCGTTTCGCTCTCGCATCTAATGGACAAGCGCTTGTTCGATTTCGATACCTTCTCGCGCATTACAGAATCGGCTGCATCCGATGCTGTGCCGCTCCCAACGGATACCGCTCCTTCAAAGGCCCAGCCTTGATCTGATGATGACGGAAGCAGAACCTCTGCAGAGACTCTGCTTCTTTTTTAGATACAATCAAGCTCATCCAAAAGTAGGGTTGCGTCTGTCGACGAAGTGGTCGCGGACGCAGCTCCGATTCCTCATCGAGAGAGACTCAGCAGAGATGCGCACCCGTTCACTCAAAGTCATCGACATGGCTGTCCGCAACGTAGCCACGATCAGCGCCGACAAGACGATTCAGGAATGCGCCCAACAGATGCGCGCCGATCATGTCGGCAGCCTCGTGGTAATCGATGAAGACCGCAAGCCCGTCGGCATGATCACCGATCGAGACATTGCGATTGAAGTTGTTGCACAAAAACTGGATCCAGCAGCAAAGAAAGTTGCAGACATCATGACGGCGCCAGTCGTTACCGCCACGCCCAATGAAGGAATGGTCGTTGCCCTTGCCCGCATGCGCGAATTTGGGATCCGTCGCCTACCGATCGTAGACGAAGAAGGTCACATCGTCGGCGTGATTTCGAACTCCAATCTGATTGAGGAACTTTCCGAGTTGCTCAGCAGTCTCGTTCGCAACATCCATTCTTCCAAAACACGCGAAGTCACGCTGCGGCCCTAACTGCCCCTGCCAGTCGCATTCGCCTGAATAAAAGCCTGTTCACATTTGCTTGTGGCAGGCTTTTTTGTCGTGCGAGCATCCGCTCAAAGCACAAGACAATGGAATTAAAACTTTATTAATCCCGCCGTTTGTACGCTTGATCACGCACCGCCAAATGTCCTGTGCATTTATGTTTCACGTGAAACATTCAACAAGCTTCCTGCAACGAAGAAGTTAGTCCCATACTTGAGACGCAATCCATCAACTTTTGCGTATCGCCGCTCGGCCAATGCGAAGCACTGCCGAGAGCACAAAAAGAAAAGCAGAAGCTGTGGCAAAGAACAATTGAAAGGCAAATAAACTCACACGAACTGCTCTCCAAAGTGCTTCAGTCGTCATGCGACGCCAGCGAGCCATATCTTTGAGGAACGCCTTCGCCGGCATGCGCTCAAGCTGTCTCACAGCATCGGGCCCCCATCGAGCGACGGAAAGCACTTCGTCTGCACCGCGCTTTTCTACAGCCGGCACAACTTTCTTTCCGCAGAATCGAAGTGCCGCCGCACCTTTGTCGCCAAAAGCTTCGGCAGCACGAACCGTCCGCGAAATTCCAGCGAGAGAATCACTATGAGCCGCCGCCTCCATCGCTGCGGTGAAACCCGCTTCTTTTGCATAGTCCGCAAGCGTCTTAAGGGGTTTGATTGCCTCGGTCGCCGCCTCCACAGGTTTGTCCGATGCCGCCGCCGCATGAACTATACGGATGAGATCCTTCTCAAGCGCCGCAGGAATTTTCCCGACTCGCTTAGCGGTCTTCAAAATGGCAAGCCCCGCTTTTGCCGGCTCAACAACAGTGCTCTGCGGTCCTAGTGAAAGCAGAGTTAAGCCGAGGCCAACAACTGAAACAGCCGCCGTAAACGCATCTACCGATTGATCGTGAGCCCAGCGATAGCCAGCCGTCGCCAAATCCCGAATATCGCCCACAACCAGAAAATTAGAAAGGATGCTCGCCGTCTGGCCGTAGTCTTCAGCGCTGAACCCGAGGAAAAATCCTTTGCCGAGCTCGCTGACCTGATAGGTCAGCGTTGATCGCTTATCACGCACAGCTTGAAGAATCGGCTGCAACGTCTGCACATCGCCAGCACTGACGCCAGGCAGGCTCTCATAGAAAACGATGTAGTCTTCAGCATCCTTGTACCGGCCATCCAGGAAAAGTCCCAGCGCTCGCTGCTGCGGATTTTCAAGGTGCAGATCATCCAAATAGCTCAACCGCCCGAAGAGACTATTCTGAAAAGCGACAGTCCCGGCAAAGCAAGCCAGCGACAGCAACGCCAGCTTAAAGGCGGAGATCTTCATGCACATTCCTTCTAGAGTCTGATGCCGCAACGCCGGCAGAGCCAAACGGCGGCTCGGCCGTTGCAAGGAAGTGTAGTGAAGCGCACCTCTTTCTCATGTTTCACGTGAAACCTGACACACTATCTAGCCTTGTTTTACAGAAGGCTAGATAGAAAATACACGGATGAAAGGCGTTTTTAGCCTGCCTTCATATCGAGAAGCCCCCATTAGCCATTCTCGTAGCACATTGGAGCTGTTATTGAAAAGAGTGCTTCCATCCGCTTGAGCCGTCAACCTTTCGATGGCACCCCCCTCAAACCAAGAACCGCTCCTCTCTTTTCTGAGAATTGGCTTGTCCAATTAAAAACGGGCGCCTCTCAACAAAGGGCCCCAAACTCCCGATTAACTGATCCCCAAAACCGTTGATCTCAGTCAAAGCGACTTTAAATTTCAGATCAAGTGCCTGATTTTGCTGAAACGGAAATCAGGCACTTTTTATTTTTATGCTAAACTGATCCCTATTGTAACGCAGGGGATCATAAATGAGCGACGGGCAGCAAAATTGGTACTTCACGGCGGAAACCAATGCCAATGGATTCACGTACATCAAGGCCTATCAAACCAAGTGGGATCCTGTTCGAAAAATCACTCGGCGCAGTGCCAAGCGATACGTCGGTCGACTCTATGACGACGGGCGCGTCAAGCCGAGCGAAGGCTTTCTTAAGGCGTTCCCTCAGTACGCAGACTTTCCGCTTTATTTCAGCGCTGACAAGCGCTTGGTCGACGAGGCGACTTATAAAGCCGATTTCCCCGATTCACCCGGACCCAAACCCGATCC
>CAJKSP010000008.1 GCA_905202595.1 uncultured Sutterella sp. | reverse complement strand
CTGCGTCTCTTCCGCGCGTGTTGCGGGGCTTTTCCGGGGCCGGAATTCTCGAATGCACCAAGAGGTGCCTCAGCGTGAGAATCGGATGCGTAAAGAGAAGACGAGGACCCGCCCAGCGCATGATTTCACGCGCTGTTTCCTTCTGTTCGGGCTTGTAGCAGTGGATGCGGCATTTGGCGCAGACGGGCTTGTCAGCGCCGTAAGGGCAGCAGGCGAGGCGCTTCTTCGCATAGTCGAGGAAGGCCTGGCACTCCTCGCAGAGCTCTCCGGGCTTGGAGCCATGGAAGTGCGAGCAGTAGGCCTGGGTCATGTATTCGATCGTCTGCGCTTCTTCATGCAGCCGCGGCACCTCCTGAAGCTTCTTCAGGCGGTCAGGGGGCAGAGCGGAGTTGCGAGAGTCAGCAGTCATTTCTTCTTGTCCGTGTCGAGGTGGACGCTCCGCCGAGCGTCCCTCTGATGAAAACGCCGAGGCGGGTCGGATCGGTCGGAGATACCATTTTGCGTTGATGCAGGGAAGATGGTTGAAAAGATGCTGATATCCTACAGCAAATTTCTTGAAAATCCCTGCCTTTCAGCTAATCTTAAGGAATAGGATCGTTTCTGTCACCTTTGAGAGGGTGCTCAAGGTGATAGAAGGAGGTACCACTAATGGGAGAAATTTTTGATCCGCAGGCGCTGCGCCGAGAGCTGCATGCGATTCCTGAGCTCGCTATGCACGAAGAGAAGACGTCGGCCTATGTGATGGAGAAGCTGCGCGAAATCGGCCTTGAGCCGAAGCGCGTGGGATCGACCACAGGCGTTGTGGCGGAGATCAAAGGTGCGGAGCCCGGCCCCGTGATGCTGCTGCGCGCCGACATGGATGCGCTGCCCTTCACGATCGAAGGCAAGCCCTGTGCGATTCACGCCTGCGGCCACGACGGCCATACGGCGATGCTTCTCGCGGCGGCGAGCCGCCTTGTCGGCCGCGTGAAGCGCGGCACGCTCCGGCTGCTCTTCCAGCCGGCGGAAGAGACGATTCAGGGCGCGCTCGAAATGATCAAGGCGGGGGTTGCCGACGACGTCGACTTCGCGCTCGGCGCGCACATTCGTCCGATTCAGGACGTACCGCTCGGCAAAATCTGCGCGGCCGTGAATCACACGGCTTCCTCGACGGCTTTCGTGACGGTGAAGGGCCGCGATGCCCACGCGTCCCGTCCGCACCTTGGCATCAATGCGATCGATGCGGCCTGCGCCATCGTGCAGGCTGTGCAGGCGATCTGGCTTGATCCGCGCGCGATCTGGTCGATGAAGGCGACGCAGCTCCATGCCGATTCCGGCGCGACGAATACGGTTCCGGCGAAGGCGACCATCACGTACGATGTCCGCACGGAAACGAATGCGCTCATGGCGGAGCTGCAGCAGAAGATGAAGACGGCGGTTGAAATGTCGGCGGCGGCGCTCGGCGCCGAAGCTTCAATCGACTTCCGCACGACCTGCCCGGCAGCGGTCTACGATCCTGACTTCAAGGGCGAGGTCGCAGAAGCCGTCAAGGCGCTCTTCGGCGAAGACGCGCTGGCTCCGGACTGCGGCGGCGGCGGAGAGGACTTCCATTTCTTCAAGCTCCACAAGCCCTCGATGAAGGCCGCCTACTTCGGCGTGGGCGTCGGCGCGAAGCCGGGCCTGCATGCGGCTACGATGGACTTCGACGATTCGAAGCTCGCGATGGGCGTTGCGGTCTTCGAGAAGATCGTGCTCGACCATCTCGGCTGACGGGCTTTCTGCGAACGGGCGACGAGCCGCGCGCCCGTTCGCCTCAGCGCGCCTTGCCGCGCTGCTAGTTGCCGCGGCAACAAAGCCGCTTTTCGGCGTAGCCGGAAGGCGGCTTTAGCATGTGTGCATTCGGCAGACGGCTTATGCCGCAGACGCCTCAAGCCTCTCAGGATGCTGCGGCTGCGATCGAGGGCAAGCGCGCTCCTTGGAATGCACTAGCGTCTTCTCGCGCAGAGCAGGCTGCGCTCGCGCAAGATGAGTTCATGGCTGAGCCCTCGGCGGCGGCATGGCGCTGCGGCCGAAGCTCTGCTCGATCTGCACAAGGAAGCAAGAAATGACACCTATTTTTGATCCGAAGACGCTGCGCCGCGAACTTCACGGCCTGGCAGAACTCAGCATGCATGAGGAGAAGACGTCGGCCTACGTGATGGAAAAGCTTCGCGAGCTCGGCCTTGAGCCTCATCGAGTCGGCGAGACGACGGGCGTGGTGGCTGAGATCAAGGGCGCAGAGCCTGGGCCCGTGCTCATGCTCCGTGCGGACATGGATGCGCTTCCCTTCAAGATCGACGGCAAGCCCTGCGCGATTCACGCCTGCGGTCATGACGCCCATACCGCCATGGTGCTTGCAGCGGCAAGCCGGCTTGTCGGGCACGTGAAGCGCGGCACGCTCAAGCTCCTCTTCCAGCCGGGCGAGGAGACGGGCGAAGGCGGACCGGCCATGGTGGCGGCGGGCGTCATCGGCGACGTCGACTACGCAATCGGCGCACATATCCGTCCGGCGTCGGATCTGCCGCTCGGCAAGATCTGCCCGGCCGTGAACCACGCCGCATCGGCGATCGACTACGTGACGATCAAGGGCAAGAGCGCGCATGCCTCTCGTCCGCATCTGGCTGTCAATGCGCTCGATGCGGCGAGCGCCGTCATTCAGGCGGTGAACGCCATCTGGGAAGACCCTCGGTTGAACTGGTCGGCTAAGGCAACGCAGATTTGGGCGGATGCCGGCGCGCCCAACACCATTCCGGAGCTCGCCAAGCTCACGATTGACGTGCGTGCAGCGACCAACGCGCTGATGGATGATCTTCAGGCGAAGATCCGCCGCGCCGTCGAATCGTGCTCGCAGGCGATCGGCGCCGAGGGCACGATGAAGGTGGAGGGCTTTTCGCCGGCGGCGCTCTACGATGACGACCTCAAGGCCGAGGTGGCTGAAGCGGTGGTCGATCTCTATGGCGAAGAGGCGCTCGCGCCCGAAGCGCTTGGCGGCGGCGAGGACTTCCACTGGTACAAGCTCCACAAGCCTTCGATCAAGGCGGCGTACTTCGGCATCGGCGTCGGCGCGGAGCCGGGGCTGCACCGTGCGGACATGCACTTCGACGAATCGAAGCTTGCCATGGGCGTGGCGGTCTTTGAGCGCCTGGCGCTTCGTCATCTCGGCTGAGCCGCTGCGCACGCAGCCCTCTCGCCTGGCGCTTCGGCCTAAGCGGTCTATTCGCCAAGATCGGCTGCAGCGCGCCGGATTAGGGAAAGCGCGAGGATGAAGTCTTAGCGGTCTTCTTCGGCTTTTTCGTACAATCTTTCGCCTAGACGGGCGGACCTCGGTCCCGAGGTCCGCCCTTTTTCATGCCTGTCTCAGGCGGATGCCGGCAGGCTGGGTTCGGTGAAGAAGGAGGTGCCATGACGACGCTGCGCAGCGGCCGCGATGCGGATGCTTCAGAAGCTTGCGTTTACCCGCGCGAAGCCTCAGCGCTTCGTGCAGCCGAGGATCTTCGCATGGAGACGGCGGCGGCTTCGGAGACGACGAGCCGATGCGCTGAAGGCGAGCCTGAAAAGGCCGTTCCTGAACCCGTAGATCTGCCGCCCGACGAGGAGGAGATGGAGGACGCGAGGCGCCGAGCGCGCCGGCAGCGCTTCCTGGATCGATTCCGCGAGCCTCGGGCCTACACCGCCACGAGGCTTTCTTTTTTCCTGGGCGGATTCTTTTTTGCGCTCTGGGCGACGCTTGTGCCTTATGTGCGGCAGAGCCTCAATCTCGACGAGGCGCACATGGGTTGGCTGCTGCTCTGCCTCGGGCTCGGTTCGCTCACAACCATGCCTTTTTCGGGCGCCATCGTCGGACGCTGGGGCTGCAGGAAGACGCTTCGCTGGGCCATCCCGATTGCGGCCTCGCTCTGCATGCTGCTCTCGGCGCCCTTCAGCGTCTATGCAACGGCGGGGTTTCTGCTGCTCTTCGGCGCCTCCGTCGGCATCATCGACGTGGCGATGAGCGTGCATTCCGTGGAAGTGGAGAAGCGCTCGAAGAAGGCGATTCTCTCGGGCTTCTATGCGTTCTATCCCATCGGCGGCGTCGCGGGCTCGCTCATCATGACGCTCTTCCTGCATGCCGGGCTGCCGATTGAGACGGCGGTGATTCTTCTCGCAAGCCTCGCCTCGCTCGTCTGGATCGGGCTCGGCGACTGGGTGCTTGCCGGCGCAGGCCGAGAAGCGAAGGGCAGCTCGAAGATTGCCATTCCGCGCGGAATTGTCATTATCTTCGGCGCTGTGACCTTCGTGCTCTATCTTGCAGAAGGGGCGATTCTCGACTGGGGCGGCCTTCTGCTCACCCGCGAGCAGGGGGCGGCGATGGAAAATGCCGGCATGGGCTATGCGCTTTTTTCTGTGGCCATGACGATCATGCGCCTAATCGGCGGGCGCGCCGTGAATCTGCTGGGGCCTCGCCGCACCGTGCTTGCGGGCTCTGCGCTGGCTGCAGCCGCGTTTGGCTGCGCCGTCGCTTTCAATAATGCCTACGTTACCTGTGCGGCCTTCTTCGTCGTCGGCATCGGCGCGGCCAACATCACGCCCGTCACGTTCTCCGAGACCGGACGGCAGAAGCGCATGCCGATGAGCACGGCGCTCGCGGCCGTTTCAACTGTGGGCTACAGCGGCATTCTGGTCGGCCCTGCGCTGATCGGCGCCATTGCGCATGCGACGTCGCTGCATGCCGCGTTCATTTTTGTCGCGGCGCTCCTTGTTGCTACGGCGGCCTGCTCCGCCTTTTATCCGAAGAAGCAGTAGGCCGAACGCAGCCGCACGCCCGCCGTTTGACTGAGCGCGGCGGGCGCTATGCGCCTGAAGCTAGAGCTGGTGCACTTCAATGCCCGCATGCTCGAGAAACTTGAGGCCTTCGTCGCTGCGGTAAAGCTCGTGATAGAAGACTTGCGAAATGCCGCACTTCTGAATGAGAAGCGCGCAGTGAATGCAGGGGCTATGCGTAATGAAGATGGCGGCGTCCTTGGAGGAGTAGCCGTTTTCTGCGAGCTTCGCGATGGCGTTGAGCTCGGCATGCTGCACCTCGGGGCGCGTGACGAGCTTGCCGTCAACCTCGACTTCGCAGCAGTTGTCGTAGCCCGTCGGCATGCCGTTCCAGCCAAATGAAATGATGGAATGGTTCTTGACGATGACGCAGCCCACTTTAAGGCGCTTCGCATAGCTGCGCTCGGCGGTGATTTGCGCGATGCGCATGTACATCGCGTTGTCTTTTTTGATGTCCATGAGTGTGCTTCAAGCCGTAGAAAGTCGCGCTGCGGCCGCTTGGAGCGGCTTCATGCGCACGCAACGGCAGAAATTGTAGGGCCAAGCGCGGCAAGGGGAGCGAATTCGGGCTCTGGCGGCAGAAACAGCAAAGCCCGGTGCGGCAGATGCCGAACCGGGCTTTGACGACAAGAAATGCCGCTGGCGCGAATTACTTCACGCGGTTGCGGTATTCGCCCGTGCGGGTGTCGATTTCGATCTTGTCGCCGGTGTTCACGAAGGCCGGGACTTCAAGCTCGTAGCCCGTGGCGAGCTTGGCGGGCTTCATGACCTTGCCGGAGGTGTCGCCCTTGACGGCAGGCTCGGTGTAGACGACTTCGCGGACGAGAATCGTCGGCAGTTCGATCGAGATCGGACGGCCTTCGTAGAAGACGCATTCAGCGGTCATGCCGTCCTCAAGGTACTTGAGGGCTTCGACCATCACGTCGGCGTCGACTTCATACTGGTTGTACTCGTCGTCCATCCAGACGTAGTGCGGATCAGCGAAGTAGGAGTAGGTGACTTCCTTGCGGTCGAGGATGAGATCTTCGAACTTGTCGTCGGCGCGGAAGACCGTTTCGGTCGTGCCGTTCGTGAGCAGGTTCTTCATCTTCATCTTGACGGTGGAAGCGCCGCGGCCGCCCTTCTGATATTCAGCCTTGACAACGACCATCGGGTCCTTGCCGACCATGAAGACGTTGCCGACGCGCAGTTCCTGTGCGGTTTTCATTGCTTCAATACCTCTAGCAGAGTTGTTCGCATAGTCCTACGGCACGGCCTCCTCTCGCGGAAGGGGTGCAAGGACAAGGAAAAAAACTTTAGCGCATCATTCTAGCAAAACCGAATGATGCGCGAGTTTGACATGGTGAGCGGTTTGTGACGGCGCGCATGAAGGCTGCTGCAGCGCCGCTGATGCGCAACAATATGGGGCGCTGCGGACCCGATCGAAAGGCGAGCGCGAGTCCGCCTCGAAACGGCAAGGATGCAAACGAATGAGCAAAATGACGGAAGCGGGCTCGAACAGCCCGGAAAGTGACGAGAAGCGAAAGAGCGGCGGCGAGGAGGAGCATGTCGACCTCTCGCGCCGCCGGCTGCTGAAGATGGAAGGTGCGCGGGAAGCCGTGAGGGAGCTTCCGGGCAAGGCGCGCGCCGCAGTGGAGGAAAAGACTGAAGAAGCGGCAGAGGCGATCCGGGAAGGCGCGGAAAAGGCGGCCGATTTCGCCGGCGAGCAGCTCTCCAGGCTCGCGCCGGCGCCGGGGAGCGCCGAGCGCGCCGGCCGCGCGGCCGGAAAGGCTGTGCGGGAAGCCGGCGATTGGGCGGCGGAAAAATCGAGCCTTGCGATGGAAAGGCTTGAGGAAAGCGAGAAGCCGGCCCTTAGAAAGGCCGGCATTGCCGGGCGAGTGATCGGCCGGCGTCTCCGGGGGCTCTTCAGCGGCAAATGAAGGACTGGCGGCTATTCGTCCTGCGCTGCGGCGCGGATGAGCATGCGCCGCGCCAGGTCGCCGCGTGCAAAAAGGCCGCGGCGCCAGTTTCTTGCGCCTGACCAAAATTCCGGCACGGCGGCCAGGAAGCGCGAGATGTCGCCGGCGCTGATGTCGCCCGCGACCCAGCGGCGGTTTGCGCGCACAAAGTCGTCCTTAAGAGAGCCAGGCCGGAAGAAGGGGCCGATGCGCTCCAGCCAGGCTTCAAGCTTTTTCAGATGTCCCTTGTCTGCAGTGGGATAGGTCGACCAAAGCAGCGGCAGTCCGGCGAGCTGCGCGCGCACGAAGCTGTCTTCGCCGCGAATCACGGCGGCGTCGCAAGCCCAGAGCACTCGGTCGAAGTCGCGCTGCGGGAAGAATCCAGGGCGGACGATGTGTACGTTCGATGCCGCAGCGCCTAGTTTGGCGACGGCGGCTTCAAGCTTGTCGCCCGCCTCTCCCGGCGCCGCCAGAATCGTGAGCGGGTCGCCGTAGAGCGCCGCGCCCTCGGCAAGCGCCTCGACGGGGTTCGAGGGGTAGGAGAAGAAGAAAAGCGTCAGCGCCTGCGGGTCGGCGCCGAGACTCTTCAGAAAGGCATCGCGCTCTGAATCCTTGAAGTGCGATTCGCGCTCAAGGTAGCCGTCTTCAATGCAGACGCCGCCCGTCTTGTCGGTGAATCCCGGGAAGAACCAGAGCTTGCGAATCGGCAGCGTCGGGTGGAGCCCCCAGACATTGTGGAAGTCCTCAACCCATTTTTCTGCCGAGAGGTAGTCGAGATTGAAGTAGAAGAAGCGTGCCGGCCGCTTTTCTGCCTTCGCAGCCTCCGCTTCGGCGGCGAGGGCCTTTTCGTAGGCTTCAGGAATGCGGCATGCAAATGTTTCAATGACGAGGCCGGCCGTCTGCGGCTGCGTCTCTCGAGAGAACGCATCCCAGGCGCGCACCTCAATGCCTTCCGCTTGGGAGGCGTCGGCCGCCGAGTTGAGTTCGGGAACGAGCTTGCCGAGGATGTCGGGACGATCGATCACAAGCCGCACCGTCAGTCCGAAGGATGCCAGGCGCTTGGCGAGGCGCCAGCAGACGCCTGCGTCGCCGAAGTTGTCGATCACGCGGCAGAAAATGTCAGCGCTTCGAAAGGTCTGAAGCGCCGTTTGGAGCACTGCGGCATCAGCCTTTTCGGCTTCTTCTTCGCTCTCAATGTCAGTGTTGTCTGTCATGCCATGCCGGCGCATTTTCTGCCGCATCGCTGCAGCGGAGAAAGCGTGCGCCGGCTCCTCCTGAGGAATAAAAAAATGAGCGGCTCCGAGTTTAAAGCCGCTCGGAGCCAAGCATGAGCAGCGCTGTCCTGCAGAAAGCGGTGGCGCCGCTCAGAGGCCAGCAGCTGCCGCGCCTCACTGCCTCGGGCGAATGATCTGGCGGTTCTGGTCGAGGAGCGCTTCGAGGAGGCAGCGCCGGCCGCTGCAGCGAAGCGCTGCATAGCGTGCGGCTTCGTAGCGTTCCGCCTCTCCAGAAGGGAAGAACCAGCGGCGCGGCAGCTGCGGAGAGCCGGCTCGGAGGGGAACCTGGAGCGCCGTGTCTGCCGGGCAGGCGAGCTGCGCGATTTCCGGGTCGGCCGCTCCCGTCATGACGAGCCGTCCCTTCTGCAGCGCAAGACAGGCCGTGAGGCGGCCCGGATGTCCTCCGTCAGCCAGGGCGCTTTGAGCTGCAGCTTGGATGTCGGCTTCCGTGAGGCCAAGGTCATAGCGGAGCGCCGCATAGTCGCCCATGAGAATGTCGCGCGGGTCCGTCGGGAGAAGCGCGGCTTCATAGCGGCTTCCGTTAGCAAGAAGCGACTCGTCTGCTGCAATTCTTTGTCCGCAGAGCGCGGCGGAGATGAGAAGCGCGGCAAGCGCAAGCGCTGCATTGGCCCAAGCGAAGGGACGGCGCTGAAGAGCCGACGCAGCGGCGGGGAGCTGAGGCGCTGGGGCGTCGGGCGTCTGATTCAGCGCTGACTCGCGCACAAATCCCGGCCAGGCAGGCGCAGCCAGCACCAGGGCGGCGGAGAGCAGGATGGCGGCAAGAACGGCTTGGCTGCAGGCGGCGGCTGCAAGCAGATTGATGCCTGCATCCGATGGCGCAAGCGCGTAGCGGCATCCGCAGCTCGCGATGGAGAGCGCAATGAAGAAGAGGAGGAGCTCGCTGGCGTATCGATCCTTCGGCGGCGTTTGGCGTGCGCCGAGCGAAGCGGAGGCGGCGGCGAGAAGCGAGAGCGTCAGCGGAGCGCTCCAGACGCTGAGCGTCGCAGCGAGGAGAATGAAAAGCAGTGCGGCGCAGACTGCTCGAAAGCCGGTGGTCGCTCGCTTTTTCAGCGCGGCGGCAGCCGCTGCTGCTGCGGCGGCCGCGACAATCAGAATGTCCGCTGTGCCCCAGTCGGTGTGCCAGCTCAGTTCGGCCAAGGGCGATTCGGGCAGATCGGCAAGCGACGCGAGAAAGAGGAAAAGAAGGAGCGGCGTCAGCGCTCGGCGCGCGAAGCGCCGGCGTGATGCTTGTGGCGAGAGCAGCGCTGCGCATGCAGCGGCAGTCAGAAGCAGGGCGATATGCGCCAGATCCGGAAAGATGGAAGGATCAAAGCCCGCGGCGGTGGCAAAGCCTGCAAAGAGCGCCAGGCGCGAACGAAGCAGCAGGGCAAGCACGATGCCGATCGTCGCTGTGCGCAGCGCCGTCCCGGAGAGTGCCGCATCTGAAAGGTAGAGCAGCGAAAAGAGAAAGCCCGCAGCACAGAAGAGACGCGCGAAGAGGCGCAGCGCGCTGCAGCTGGCGCAGCGTCGATCCGACTTCTCCGCGAACGAGCGCAGCGCCTCGGCAGCGAGGCCGGCGCCTAAAAAGATGAGCGCAGCGGTGCCCGCCGGCACATTGAGGACGGAGAAGACAAGGAGAAGAAGCGCCAGCACGAAGCATGCGCCGGCAAGTGCGGCGGCGGCTTTCGGCAGGAGCGAGGAAGCGGCAGGCGCGCTTCGTCCAAGGCGCTGCGCTTCCGTCTGCGCCCGCATGGAGGAGAGTCGGCCGGCCAGGATGAGGCCCGCCGCCAGAATGACGGCGCAGGGGAATAGGGCGGCGTCTCCAGGCATCAGCGCCATGGCCAGGCCGCAGATCCAAAAGGCGGCCCCGATGACGACAAGCGCAGCGCCTTCCAGCGTGCGCGAAGCCAGCAGCGCAGCGGCGCCGGCGGCAAAGAGAAGGCCGTACAGAGGAAGAAGCGGCGAAGATTCAGAAAGGCCGAGCACAGCGAGCAGACCCGCAGGCAGTGCGGAAGCGAGGAAGAGGAAGAGCAGCTCGGGGAGCACGGCCGCAGAGCGCAGACGGCCGCCGGCAGAGCCGGCGGCATGTTGCTGCCGAAAGCGCGCTGCCAGCGGCAGCGCCGCCGTCCAGATGACGGTGAAGAGCGAGGCCGGAAGAAGGTCGTCAAGGAGCCGTTCGTCAAGATGCAGGCCGCTGAGGGCTGCGCCTTGAAGCGCCAGGCCCGTGCTTGCAGCCGCAAACCAGAGGGAGAAAACAAGCGGACCGCGGACGGCGACGACCCAGGGCAGGAGCAGCAGCGACCAGCTGAGCATAAGGGCTTCTCCGCCTGCGCCGGACTGCCAGGTTTGTCCGATGACGATGAGAAACAGGCCGAGAAGGAGCCCGTGCAGAAGCGCCGCGCCGTCTCGGCGGAGCGAGCCGTTCGGCAGTCGTTTGAGCGAGAGGAGCGGGAGTGCAGAGACAAGCGCTGCACAGCCGAAGACGGCGGTGCGAAGCATCGGCGGCCATTCGATCCAGTGGGCGGCGGCAAAAAGCGCGGCGGCTGTGAGAAGCGCAGCGGCGGCAGCAGCAGCAGCGCCGCCCCCGAGGCGGATGCTTTCGGACGGTGCGGCGGCGAAGCGGCCCAGAAGGGCTGAGGCGGAAGGAGACATGCTGATCGTGAGAAAGGAAAAGCGGACAAGCGCGGCTGAGGCTGCGGCTCCTGCCTGCACTATAGCGGGCGCGCCAAAAGAATGAGGCTGCGCCGATCAGGCAATTTTTAGGCGGGTTTGCACGTTCGGAATCTGACGATGGCCGCTAGCCTCCATTAAAAGAAAAGAGGCGCCGGCGGACGCAGCGGCGCTTCTGCACAGATGCTTCTTTTTTTTCTCAAGGAGTTCGTATGGCACAAGAAAACATCAGCCGCCGTCAAGCTGTTCTGGCGGGCTCTGCCGCCTGCGCGGCATTCGCTTTGTCGCAGCCCGCCGCCGCTTCGTCGGCTTCAGCGGACCTTGATCCGGATATCACGGAGATGACGGAGCGCATGCTGCGGGTGGAAGGCCGCGGCAAGTCGCTTTCTCCCCTGATGAAATACTGTGCGCTGCTCGCCGCGACGACGGCGGCAGGCACGCCGGCCGATGCCGGCTTGGTCGCCGCCAAGGCGCTTGCTGCCGGCATTTCCCCGATAGCGGTCAAGGAAGCGGTTTATCACTGTGCAGCCTACGTCGGCATCGGTCGCGTCAAGGCGGTTCTGCCTCCAGTGAATGAAGCCATGGCTGCGGCGGGTGTGAAGCTGCCGCTTGAAAGCCAGAAGACCGTGACGGATGAGAACCGCTTTGAAAAGGGCCTGGCCGTACAGACGCAGATCTTCGGCGACGCCATTGCGCAGATGCACAAGAATGCGCAGCCTGAGGATCGCGGGATTGTGGTCGACGATCTTTCGGGCTGGTGCTTCGGCGACTTTTATACGAGAAGTGGCCTCGATCTGCAGTGCCGCGAGCTGGTCACGTTCGTCGCGATCGCCGCGCTCGGCGGCTGCGAGCCGCAGCTGGCAAGCCATTGCGCCGGCAATCTGGCCGTGGGCAATACCCGCCAGAATCTGCTCGATGCCATTCATATTGCGGTGCCGTATCTGGGCTTTCCCCGCACGCTCAATGCGGTTGCCGTCGTGAAGAAGAATGCGGCGCGCTGATCTGTTTGCCGTTCTGTGACCTTCCTCCCCCTCCCCCGCATGAATGCGGGGGAATCCGGCGGGCTATCTTTGAAAAGAAGAGGATCCAACAGCAAGTTTCGGTAGAAAAAGGCTGAGATTATATGATTATCTCAGAAGGTGTTTTCACTTTCGGCAAAGCTAGGCTCGAACTGCCTGTTGAACCGTAGCTCTAAAAATCAGGAAGCCTGCGTCTGGTTGATGCTCGACCGTCAGCTGAATCATGTTGCTGGAGTGTATTGAGCGATGTGAGCGAGAAGCGGCAGAGCGTGTCAAGACCGAGAAAAAACGCATTGCCGGTTGCAAAGACCGAGCCCTTAGGTGTGCAGTGACGGCACAGATGTGCGTGTTTTTCTAGAAAATACAATCATTTGACTCGGGTTACAAAGGAAGTCCACAGAAATCAGTCAGATTGCTGTTTGTTGTGGTTTTGCAACGTTTTTTGCGCGGATTTGAGAGAAGGTGGATATTAACTATTTGGTAAACAAAATAAATAAACAGGTGCGGTAAGTGTTTATACGGGGGGGGGTGTACAGGGCACTGGAAAGATCAGCTTGTGGGCTTTGAGCGAAGTTTCACGCAGCAAGAGTCTTTCTTCGCTTGAGTTCATTGGAGGACGGATATTGCATTGTCCGTCCTCCTTTTCCACCGATCCCGTGGAGGCTTTCCGGGTCATGCCACGGGAGAACTTCGATAGACCTTAAAGGTTAGCAAAAATGAAGAAGACACTTCTTTCCTTTGCAGTTCTCGGCGCTCTGGCAGGTTCTGCCGCAGCTGCTGATGTGACGCTCTACGGCCTCGTGGACTACGGCTTCAACTATCAGCATACCGATGGCGATGCTGCCAATGGGGATGCTGGCGATCGTTTCGAAATGCGTTCAGGCATGAACTCAGGATCCCGTTTCGGTCTTAAGGGCACAGAAGATCTCGGCAATGGCTATACGGTCGGTTTTGTTCTTGAGAACGGGTTTGATGCCGACGATGGAACGTTTGATTCCAATGGCGACAGCCGTATTTTTGGCCGTGAAGCTCAGCTTTTTGTTAAGGGCTTCTGGGGCCAGTTAGGTTTTGGCCGTGTGGGTCAGCTGGCTAGTGCCAACGGAACCTACTCGCTGCTCGGTCAGACGTCTCCCTTCTCGTCTGGTTGGGGGGGAGTCTGTTGGGCAGAAGTTCGTAACGGCCAATGGCTGGGCTCGTTTTGACAATACGGTAACGTATGTCTCCCCGAATTTTGCCGGCTTCCAGGTTCACGCTCAGTATTCGTTTAAGAACGACACAACCAAGAAGGGCGAAGAAGGCAAGGCAAGCGCTGATCGTTATTACGGCATTGCCGCAACCTTCAAGGCAGACAACCTTTACTTAGTGGGTATTGTCGACTCTATTAATCACGGCAATTACCTTTCCTATCTGCAGGATCAGCCGTATACGTATGACGACGATCAGTGGACCTTCACGATCGGCGGCAATTACGACTTCCAGTTCATGAAGGTTTACGCCATGGCGCAGTATTTCAAGAATGCTGCCGGAGTTGGTCAGAAGTACATTGGAGATTCTGGCTTTGGCTCTAATGGCTATACCTATGCAGACACTCCGTTTGCTGAAGGTGCAGATGGCTATGGCATTGCACTTGGCATTGGCGTGCCCTGCTTTGGCGGTACGGCGAAAGCGCATGTTGGCTACATGGATGCGGAAGCTTCGAATAAGTGGAGCAACACGGGTACCGATGGCAGCATGACGCGCTGGAATATTGCTGTGGGCTACGACTACAACCTCAGCAAGCGCACATCGGTTTACACGGCCGCGGCGTATACGAAGGACGATCTGAAGAACTACAACACATCCGGTATTGAACCTTCTGCAGTTGAGGTTATGGCCGGCATGATCCATCGCTTCTAAGCAGCTACAGCACTGGCAAATGCATAGCGGATCAGCCTCTAATGCGGCTGATCCGCCAATTCTGAATTGAATTGGAGAATTGAGATGAAGAAGACTTTTGCGGCGCTGGCTGTTCTGGCTGCGCTTGGCTCTTCTGCTTATGCGGCTGATGTTCAGCTTTACGGCCGTGCAGACCTTGGCCTTCGCTATACGAATGTCGATCGCGACCTTCCTGGCGTTGATGATCAGAGCACGTTTGAAATGGCGTCCGGCAACAAGACCGGCTCGCGCTTCGGCCTGAAGGGTACTGAAGACCTCGGCAACGGCTACACGGTTGGCTTTGTACTTGAAAACGGTTTTGCTGCAGATAGCGGTAGCTTCGATTCGAACGGTTCACGCATGTTCGGTCGTGAAGCAACGGTCCAGGTCAAGGGCCCGTTCGGCACACTGGCTATGGGCCGTACGGCCATCATGACGTCTGACTCCGGCTCGTTCGGCATTGGCGCCGGCTTCAGCGCTCTCGGCACGGGCTGGGGCGATGTTGGTGGTCAGAACGCAGTGTGGGGCGCCGGCTTCTCGACTCGCTATGACAACATGGTGACCTACGTCACGCCTGAATTCATGGGCACGTCGGTCTATGCGCAGTACTCCTTCGGCGATGCGTCTAAGGGTGAAGAAGGCAAGGCTTCGACGGATCGCTACTACGGCATCGGCATTAATTCCAACATTGGCAACCTGAACCTCGTCGGCGTGGTTGACAGCGTCAACCGCGCTAGCAATGGCGCTGATGCTACCAATGACAAGGATGTGTGGCGCGTTGTGGTTGGCGGCTCCTATGACTTCGGCGTGGTGAAGCCCTACCTCGCGGCTGCCTACTTCAAGGACGGCGCGATCACGGACGTCGCGAGCATGTACACCTACAGCACCGAGGCTGAAGCCTATGCTGGCGGCCTCAAGTGGAATTACGACGGCTGGGCCGTCATGCTGGGTGCGTCTGCGCCTCTCGCCGGCGGCACGCTTTACGGCACGGCCGGCTACATGAGCGCTGAGTATCAGGATGATGGTCAGGGCAACTCTGCTGGCCAGAATGACATCGATCGCTGGATGGTGGGTGTCGGCTATGAGTATCCGCTCAGCAAACGCACGGTCGTCTATGTCGATGCCGGCTATACGCAGGACAGCGTTGATGCTTCTGGCTCGGCATATGACAGCGATCCGCGCGCCGTTCAGGCCGCGTTCGGCATGGTGCACTACTTCTAATCACTGCTCGGAAACAGCACCGAACGCTTCCGTCGTCGGTTCGCTGACTGCGGCATAAAACAGTCGGCGGATCCTCTGCGGAAGAGGAGAAGCCTAAGGGCTGCTCGTTCAGTCCAAGTCTGCTCCGTGGTTATCAGCCCGTTTCCTGCATGAGTGGGAAGCGGGCTTTTTCATGGTGCAGCCCTGCAGAAGGAGCGTGTCATGCCTGCATCTACCTCCAAAACCAAGGCCGAGCTTCAGAGCATGCGGGTTCGTCCGGATTTTCCTGCAAGGGCGAAGCGAAAAGCGGCCATCAAGCTTTTTGAGCAGGGGCGCGGCTACAAGTTCGTTGCAAAGGCGCTAGGACTCTCTGTCAATACAGTGCACGACTGGCAGCGGGCCTACAAACATGGAAGGTTCGAGCCGGAAGTGAGCCGCAAGCTCTATCGCTATCCGGACGAAGTGCGGCAGACCATCGTCAGGATGCGCCGAAGCGGCTGGAGCTGGGGAGAAATAGCCCGGGAAACCGGCGTCAGCATCGCTTCCTGTCGGAAATGGGTGGCTCAAGAAGCGCAAACAGCCAAGCTGATCAAGGCTCGCGAAGAAAAGGAGTGATCTGCGTGCAGGAGCGAGATGCTGCTTGCAGCTGAAGAACGAACTGTTCCAGCGGGGAGCTCGGTCATCAGACCGAGCTCCCCGCATTGTCTCGGGACAAGCGTCTAGTTAGCCTGAGCAACTTCCAGCGCGGCGATGCGGCCGAAGGCGATGGCCTTGCCGACTGCAGAGCCGCTCATGTACGCGGCGCCATGCACGCCGCCGACGGCTTCGCCGCAGGCATAAAGATGCGGAATCGGTTCGCCGAAGACATCGATCACCCGTGCCTGCGGGTCAATGCGCAGCCCGCAGTAGGTGGCGATCAGACGAGGACGCGCCGGGTAGAGGAAGAAGGGGCCTTTTTCGAGCGCAACGAGCTTGCCGTAGCCGGAGGTAAGCGACGTGCGGCCGAAATCGCTGTCTGCTCCCTTTTGGGCGAAGCCGTTGTAGCGGGCGACTGTTTCTTCAAGCGCTTTCGGATCGATGCCGGCTTTCTGCGCCACCTCTGCAACGGTATCGCCGCGGAAGCAATAATCAACCTCTCCTCCGTTGTCTAGCGGAGACAGAATTTTTCGGTACTTTTCTGTTGAATCCCGCATTTTGATGCGCACGGATTCATCGAAGAATTCGAAGGCTTTGCCGTCCTTCTGCTGCAGTGCCGCATCGGAGAGGAGCTTGTAGGAAATGGACTCGTTGACGAATCGCTTGCCGTCGCCGTTCACGATGATGGCGCCGTCGTAGTAGCCGTGAAGCGTCTGCGGACCGTACTTCTTAGGGTCGAGGCGGTAGCCGAAAGTGGCTTTGATGTACTGCGTGTCGAGCACGTCGGCGCCGTAAGCCTGCGCCATCAGCAGGCCGTCGCCGGTGTTGCCGGCGCCGCCTTCCGGATCCACGGAAGCCATGAGCGGGTTGTACTTCTTCAGGAGCGCCGGGTTGCGGGAGAAGCCGCCGCTTGCAATCAGAACGCCTTTTCTGGCTTCAAACCAAAGCGTCTTGCCGCCAGACTCCGCCTTGACGCCGGCGATGCAGCCGCGTTCGGGATCCCAGACCAGCCGCTTGGCGGCGGTGTTCATGCGGAAGGGAATTTTCTTTGAACGGTCGAAGTCATAGAGCCCCTTGACGAGCTTTGCCGGCACGAAATGGTGCGCGCGGGGCACGCTCATGCCGGAAGCGGCATCAACCGTGTCGGGCTTTACGCCGATCTCCTGCGTTACAAACTCATACGCCGCCTTCGTAGAGGCGATCATCGCTTTGACAAGCGCCGGGTCATTTTGATGCTGGCCGGTTTTGAGCATGTCCTCAAGGAATTTGTCGGCGGAATCTTCAATGCCTTTTGCTTTCTGCTCAGCCGTGCCAGCGACGGCCCACGCGCCGCCGCAGATGAGGGACGAGCCGCCGACGAACGCGAGCTTTTCCAGCACGACGGCATCAAGGCCTTTCTGTGCCGCATAAGCCGCAGCGGCGAGGCCGCCGTCGCCTGCGCCGATGATGACGAAATCATGGCTTTCGGTCCAGGCTGCGGGCGCTTTGGTGGGGGACGCCTGCGCTGCGCAGGCGAGAGAGCCGGCAGCCGCCGCGAAGCCGGCCTCAATGAAATGCCGACGAGTGATCATGGAAACGCTCCTTTGTCAAATGACAAGGCTCGCTGGGGCCGGAAGCCGGTCTCAGCAGAAGCCTTGCAAGAAATGGCTGTCCTTTGAATCCTGTGCGGACCGCTGAGTGCCGAAAGGCAGCCTAGTCAAAGAGCAGTGTTTCG
This sequence comes from uncultured Sutterella sp., assembly GCA_905202595.1. Lineage (GTDB taxonomy): Bacteria > Pseudomonadota > Gammaproteobacteria > Burkholderiales > Burkholderiaceae_F > Sutterella. The sequence continues at coordinate 53,247 of CAJKSP010000008.1, read as the reverse complement.
CGCTTTGCTACGTACGTAGCGTGATCTGCGGCATTTGCAAAGCCGCGCCGAAGGGCGCAGCAAGGCGCTGCTGCCTCGCGAAGATTTCATGCGCCGGCAGCAAGCGTGCAGAAAAAGAACGGCCCGGCGCTTGAGGAAGCGTCGGGCCGGCATTGAAAAGATTCAGCGGGAGAAAGGCGCTGCGGCAAAGTCACGCGGCTTTCTTTGCCTCGCGTTCAGCAGCGCGCCGCTCACTCGCTTCGCCGAAGTAGGGGCCCGCTGCACGCATGTAGACGTACATCGAATAGATGGTGAGAAGCGCAGCAATGATGATGAGCACTTCGCCGACAATGGCAGGCTTGATGCCGAACGCGGGATCCCACCAGAGAAGGCAGGGGATCGCCACCATCTGCGCTATCGTCTTCGATTTGCCGAACCAGTTGACTTTGACGCGGCCCGATTCGCCAATCTTCGCCATCCATTCGCGCAGTCCGGCGACGGCGATTTCTCGGCCGATGATGATCATGGCGACAGCCATGTCGCAGCGGTCGAGCGCAACGAGTGAGACGAGCGCAGCGGAAACGAGAAGCTTGTCCGCAATGGGATCGAGGAAGGCGCCCATGCGCGTCGCCCAGCCTTCATAGCGGCGGGCAAGGAACCCGTCGAGCGCATCGGTCACGGCGGCAATCACGAAGATGACGCACGCAATGATGTTCTGCCAGTGCGGCGGAATGAAGCGGTCGGGAACATAAAAGATGCCGATCACAAGAGGAATCATGGCGATTCGGGCCCAGGTGAGCACCATCGGCACATTGAGCTTGAATGGGGGCTTGAGCTTCATTTCGCAGGGGCTTTGTTCAAAGAATGGGTGGAAGTCGTTGAGGCCGCTGCAGGCGAAGCAGGCTCCGCAGCCGGCGAAGGATCAGGCCGGTTGTGAAGCTGAGCGTAGATGCGCGCGGCAAGCGGCTTGGAGATGCCCGGCACCTGAGCAATGTCTTCAGCCGATGCGTTGGAGATCTGCCGCATCCCGCCGAAGTGCGTCAGTAGTTTAGCGCGGCGGATTGGTCCGATGCCCTCCAGGTCTTCGAGTCTGGAGGAGCGCCGGGGCTTGGCCCGCTTGGCACGCATGCCGGTAATGGCAAAGCGGTGCGCTTCATCGCGGATCTCGGCGACGAGCATGAGCGCCTGCGACATCATGCCGAGAACGAGCGGTTCGCGGCGCTCGCCGTCAATGACGGGGAAGACGAGGGTTTCAAGGCCAGTCTTGCGGCCTTCGCCCTTGGCGACGCCGACAATGCAGCTCGGGTCGAGGCCGAGATCAGCGAAGACCTCGCGCGCCATCTCCACTTGTCCCCGCCCGCCGTCGACGAAAACAACGGTCGGCAGCTTGGCTTCGCCCCGGGCTGCAGGCGCGTAGCGGCGCTCGAGCACCTGCTTCATGGCGGCGTAGTCGTCGCCCGGCGCAATGCCGGAAATGTTGAAGCGCCGGTAGAGCGACGACTGCATGCGGCCTTCGGCATAGACGACGCAGGACGCCTGCGTGGCTTCGCCCTGCGTGTGCGAGATGTCGAAGCATTCGGCGGAAAACTTCATGAGGTCGCCGCCCTCCGGCGCAAAGTCCGGACCGAGAGCGTCGACAAGCTCGCGAAGCCTGGCCGTCTGCGTCCCTTCTGCTTGGAGACGGCGCTGCAGCGCGATCTGAGCGCCGGCGATGCACATTTCCAGCCAGCGCCGGCGGGTTTCGCGGGGGTCGGTGACAACGGCAACCCGCCGGCCCGCCATTTCGCTCAGGAGCTCCGAGAGCCGGTCGGCGAGGTCAGGCATCGTCTCGTCTTTCTGAAGAATGAGCACGGCCGGAATCGGCATGTCCGCATAGTGCTGCGTGACAAAGGCTTCGAGGATTTCGCCCGGCGCCGGCATGAGACCCAGCTCGGATTCGCTTGCGCCGCCGTCATCCTGGGCGGCGCTTTCGCCGGCCTTCGCATTTGAACCGGCCGAATCGAGACCGGCGCGGCGGGCGATCCGCGTGACTTTGGGGAAGATGGGGCGGTCGCCGAGATGGCGTCCGCCGCGCACCATCGCCAGGTTGACGCAGCACATGCCGCCCGCAACGGCGCAGGCGGCAATGTCGGCGTCAATGTCGCCGCCCGTCGTTTCCACGGACTGCTGATGCTGAAGCTGAGTGAGAGCCGCGATGCGGTCCCTCAGTGCGGCAGCTTCTTCGAATGCCCAGGCATCTGAGGCTGCCCACATGCGCTTTTCAAGTTCCTCGACGACGTCGCGGCTTCGTCCGGAGAGAAAGGCTTCGGCGCGGCTGCAGTCCTGCAGATAGGCTTCCCGGGTGATGAGTCCGCAGCACGGCGCGCTGCAGCGGCCGATCTGGCCGAGCAGGCAGGGACGCGTCCGGTTGCGGAATTTCGCTTCGGCGCAGGTGCGAAGGCGGAATGCCTTCTGCAGCGTTTCAATGGACTGCTTGACGGCAGAGGAGTTCGGATAGGGGCCGAAGAAGCGGGACTTCTTGTCGACGCCGCCGCGGTAGTAGGAAAGCTTCGGGAAGGCTTCGGGACCGATGCGGATGTAGGGATAGCTCGCATCGTCGACAAGCCGGATGTTGTACTTCGGATGCAGCGTCTTGATGAGATTGTTCTCAAGAAGCAGCGCTTCAGCCTCCGAGCGCGTCACCGTGGTGTCGAGCCGTGCAATCTGGCTCACCATGATGGCGATGCGGGGCGAAAGTCCAGTTTTTCGGAAGTAGGAAGAGACGCGCTTTTTGAGGTCGCGCGCCTTGCCGACGTAGAGGCATCGGCCGGCCGCATCGAAGTAGCGGTAGCAGCCGGGCAGATTGGGCAGCGTTCGCAGCTCGGCCGCCGGATCGAAGGGCTTGAGCGGCTCTGAAGCCGGGGCAAGCGCCAGAGCAGTCGCATCAGGGCTTGCAGCCGAGTCCGCGCCATTGGCAAGGTCTGCGGCGGCTTCTTTCCATGGCGGCAGGCCTGCAGCGCCGTCAGGCGGCGAATCGCATGCCGTCTGCGCTTTCTGAGGCGCGTCAGAGCCGGGCTCGTTCACGATCGACACTACTTCTTGCTCTCTTCGTCGTCGAGAAGGTCGTCAAAATGCAGCGTGATGCCTTTGTATTCGCGTTCGACCTTTTCAGGGTTGGCGCAGCGGAATTCAAGCCAGCCTGTAGCCGGGCGCTTGGCATCGCCCGAACCGTCATGGGTCGTTCCGGTGAGCGGCATCATGCCCTGGTCGTCTCCGCCGCAGAAGCGCTGCGCGCGTTCGTAGAGATGCTCGGAAAGGTCCTTGGAGGATTTCGTGTTGGGCCACGAAGCTTGAATGCGCCAGATGCTGCCCACCACATTGGTAATGGACTCGGTGCGGTTCATGAAGCTCGTGTGCTGTTCCTTAAGCGGCGCGCAGCCCGCGCAGAGCGCGAGAGCTGCAGCGGCTCCGGCGGCGAAGGCCGCGGCGCGCTTGGCTGTCATCATATTTGTGGTTTCGCGTGAAGTCTGCAGCGCGGCTGCCGGCCGCCCGCTCTGAGCGCCCGAGCGCGCCTGCGCTCATGGAGAGTTCATTCTATCGTTCGCAGGCTCGATTTCGATGCGGCGTCCCGAGAAGTTTCCGATTCCGGAAGCGGCCGGCAGCTGCCGGCAACGGGGCCGCGAGGCGGCGGGCAAAGCGGAAAATGTCAGCCGGCAGATGCAATTCTTAAGAATTGAACGCGGCGAGAAGCGGCTTCAAGTGGCATCGTCGCAAAGATAAAACCTATTGTAAACATAGAGTTATGCGATGGCGGACGCTCCTCTCGTTTGTAACTATTTATAAGGGAACCTTAATTTAGCGTTCCTAAACTGCCCTGCAACATTGGAGCTGTCCGCCTTTGGACGGCCCGACAATAGAACCGCGCAGAGAAATCTCCTCCATGACTGAACCCATTCTTGAAGTCCGCGGACTGACGTGCGAGCGAGGCGAGCGAACCCTCTTCAGAGGCATGTCGTTTTCGGTTGAGTCCGGCACGCTCGTGCGGATTGCCGGCTCCAACGGCGCAGGCAAGACGACGCTGCTGCGCCTGCTCACAGGACTCATGCGGCCGGTTGAGGGCGAGGTGCTCTGGCGAGGCGTGCCGATTCTCAAGGCCGCTCAGGACTATTGGCGCGAGCTCTGCTACATCGGGCACCGCAACGGCGTGAAGGACGATCTCTCCGTCATGGAGAACGTTCTCATCAATGCACGCGTCGCCTCGCTCGAAGCCACCGAAGGCGAGGCGCTCAAGGCGCTTGCAGCGGTCGGCCTTTCTGATTTTGTCGACTCTCCTGCGGGCCAGCTCTCTCAGGGCCAGCGCCGGCGCGTCGCGCTTGCGAGGCTTTGGCTTTCCGGCTCCGTTCCGCTTTGGATTCTCGACGAGCCCTTCACTGCGCTCGACGTCAAGGGCGTAGCTCGTCTTGCAAAGCTTGTGGGCGAGCACGTGCAGGCTGGCGGCGTCGTCATGCTCGTCACGCACCAGGAAGTGCCTGTGGAAAATGCGCGGCTTCTTGTAATCGAGCCGGAGAAGTGGGCGCCGAGGCGCCGCTCTGCGGTTGAGCGTGCGATGGATGACGCCGCTGCGCTTGAAGCGGCAAATGAAGCGCGCTGACGCCGGAGGCCGTAGCAGTCATGTTTCAACTCTTTCTTACGATTCTGCGCCGCGACTTGACGCTTTCGCTGCGCCGCAAGTCTGATCTCGCGCAGGTAATTTTCTTCTTTGCCGTTGTGGTGACGCTGGTGCCGCTCGGCGTCGGCGCCGAAACGAACATTCTGCGCTCCATTGCTCCGGGCGTCGTCTGGGTGGCAGCGCTTCTTGCCGCGCTCCTTTCGCTGCCGCGCATGTTTGCAACGGACCATGAGGACGGGACGCTCGAACAGATGCTTGTGGCTGCTCAGCCGCTGCCCATCATCGTCATTGCGAAAGTGGCGGCTCACTGGCTCGTCACGGGCGTGCCGATGACGATCTTTGCAACGATTTTCGGCGTGATGTTCGATCTCGATCTCAACGTAACGCTCGTGATGGTCGGGAGCCTGCTACTCGGCACGCCGGTGCTTTCGCTTGTCGGCGCCGTAGGCGCCGCGCTGACGCTGGGCCTTCGCGCCGGCGGCGTTTTGACGTCGCTCCTCGTGCTTCCGCTATATATTCCGGTCCTCATTTTCGGCGCAGGCGCCTCGCAGCAGGTAGCGATGTCGCTTGATCCGTCCTCGCACTTCATGATCGTCGGCGCTTTGACGCTCTTCTCACTTGCCCTGGCGCCGATGGCCGTGTCTGCAGCGCTTCGCATCGCCGAGCAGTAAAGTGCGAGCCGCCCCATATTTCTAGGAACAACAACAAAGGTCAATGATGAATCAGCCAGCTGGACTGCAAGGCTTTTACCGCGCGGCGGGCAAGTGCGTTCCCGTCTTTTTGGGGCTCGCGCTCGTGCTCTTCGCCGTCGGCTTCTATCTTGGGTTCTTCGTCTGCCCGATCGAGGCTCGCCAGGGGAATTCGTACCGCATCATCTTCATCCACATTCCGGCGGCCTGGCTTTCCATGTCGCTCTACATCCTCATGGCCGTGTGCTCGATCGTTGGGCTGCTGAAGGACAGCCGCCTTGCGTTCATCCTTTCTCAGGCCATGGCGCCGACCGGCGCGCTCATGGGCTTCATTGCGCTCTTTTCCGGCGCTTTCTGGGGCCGTCCGACCTGGGGCACATACTGGGTGTGGGATGCGCGCCTCACCTCGATGCTGATTCTCTTCTTCCTCTACCTCGGCTTTATTGCGCTGCACTCCGCCATTGACGACAAGCGCCGCGCAGACCGCGCCGCTTCGGTCATCTCGATCGTGGGCGCCGTGAACGTGCCGATCATCTATTTCTCCGTGCGCTGGTGGAACACGCTCCACCAGGGCGCATCCATTACGTCAAGCGGCTCCTCGATTGCCTCGATCATGCTCGCGACGATCATGATCATGCTCGCCGCCGGCACCTGCTACGGCGTGGGCGTCGTGCTCTCGCGTGCCCGCACGATCGTGCTCGAGCGGGAGCGCCGCTCGACTTGGGTTCAAGAAACCGCGCTGGAGGGCAGGCTGTGAACTGGACATCCATTTCCGACTTCTTCTACATGAACGGCCACGGCTACTACGTGTGGTGCGCCTATGGCGCCTTCGCCGCCGGCGTCGTCTATGAACTCGCGAGCCTCATCAGCCGCCGCCGCCGCATCTGCGCGCGGATTCTGCGCGAGGCGCGCGCCGCGCAATCCACTTTGGAGATCAACGAATGAACGCGAAAAGCAAGAAGCTCGCTCTCATTGGAGCCGCCGTCGTCGTGGTGGGCGCCGGCGTGTTCCTCGCTCTGCAGGCCTTCAGCGACAACCTCGTTTTCTTCTTCTCGCCTTCGCAGGTTGCGGCGAAGGAAGCGCCAGTCGGGCGCACCTTCCGTCTTGGCGGCGTCGTCGAGCCGGGCTCTGTCGAGCATGAGAAGGACGGCGTGACGGTGCGCTTCCGCATTACCGACACGGCTCAGACAGTGAACGTCGAGTACAAGGGCATCCTTCCGGATCTCTTCAGCGAAGGCCAGGGCGTCGTGGCGCAGGGCAAGATTGACGATTCAGGGCTCTTCACCGCCTCGGAAGTGCTCGCCAAGCACGATGAGAACTACATGCCGCCTGAAGCGGCCAAGGCGCTGGAAGATGCGCACAAGGCCGGCGTAGCGAAGGCGCATGAAAAGCAGGCGGCTGCGGCTGCGGCAGCGGCGCCTGCGCCGGCGAAGCCCTGAGAGCGCTTCTCAGAACAAGGCGAAGGACGGCATCGGAAGCCGTCTTCCGCCGGCGCAGCAGGCAGGCTTCATGCGCTTTCATGCCCCGCAGTGCTCTTCGGCTCAGCCGGCGGGCGGCGGGGCCTTCGAGCCTGAAGGCGGCCTTCCTGCGCCAATAAGCAAAGTCCCGGCAGAGGGGTCTTCCGCAAGAAGCCCTGGACCGGGGGATGATCACTGATCGGAGAAACTACAAAGTGATTCCTGAGATCGGACACTTCGCACTCATTCTGTGCCTGTGCCTCAGCATCGTGCAGGGCGTGCTGCCGCTCGTCGGCGCCGCCCGAGGGAACCGCGCGCTCATGGCCGTAGCGCGGCCGGCTTCCGCCGGCCTCGCGCTCTTCGGCACGATCGCGTTCGGCTGCCTCGCCTATTCGTTCTACGTGTCGGACTTCTCGGTCCTCAACGTGGCGAACAACTCCAATTCGATGCTGCCCTGGTATTACAAGGTGGCGGCCACCTGGGGCTCCCATGAGGGCTCGATCCTCTTTTGGACGGTGACGCTGGGCTGGTGGGGCGCAGCAGTGGCCTTTTCGGCCAAGAAGCTCCCCGCGGACATGGTGGCCCGCGTGACGGGCGTGATGGGCTTGGTTGCGATGGGCTTCCTGCTCTTCATGCTTTTCACGTCGAACCCGTTCCTGCGCCTCTTCCCGACGCCGGCAGAAGGCTCGGACCTCAACCCGCTTCTGCAGGACCCGGGGATGGTCTTCCATCCGCCGCTCCTGTATTTGGGCTACGTCGGCTTTGCGGTGCCGTTCTCGTTCGCCATTGCGGCGCTTCTCTCCGGGCGCCTTGATGCGGCCTGGGCGCGCTGGATGCGTCCGTGGACGACGGCGGCGTGGGTTCTTCTCACCTGCGGCATCGCCCTCGGCTCCTACTGGGCCTACTACGAGCTCGGCTGGGGCGGCTGGTGGTTCTGGGATCCGGTCGAAAACTCGTCCTTCATGCCCTGGCTGACGGGCACGGCGCTGCTGCATTCGCTCGCCGTCACGGAAAAGCGCGGCTGCTTCCGCATCTGGACAGTGCTCCTTGCGATCCTCACCTTCTCGCTCTCGCTGCTCGGCACGTTCCTCGTCCGCTCGGGCGTTCTGACGTCCGTGCATGCGTTTGCGACCGATCCGGAGCGCGGCCTGTTCATCCTGGCGTTCCTGATCCTCGTGATCGGTCTGTCGTTCCTTCTCTTCGCCTGGCGCGCGCCGGCGGTCGGCTTGGGCGGCAACTTCTCGATGATCTCCCGCGAATCGATGCTGCTCGTGAACAACGTGCTCCTCGTCGTGGCGATGGGCGCCGTTCTGCTCGGCACCCTCTATCCGCTCTTCCTGGATGCGCTCAATGCCGGCAAGATTTCGGTCGGACCTCCGTACTTTGACGCAGTCTTCGGCCCGCTGATGCTCCCGGCTGTCTTCCTGATGGCCATGGGACCGCTTGCCCGCTGGAAGGAAACGGATCCGAAGACGCTTGCCAAGCGTCTTGCCTGGTGCTTCGCTGCCGCCGTCATCTTCGGCGCCTGCATTCCGCTTGCCATGGGCGAGTGGAGCAACTGGGTCTTCGTCGGATGCGCGCTTGCGCTCTTCGTCTTCTTCGGCGCGCTTGAGGACATCCGCGGCATGATGCGCAACGCGCCGGAAGGCATGGGCCTGCTCGGCCGGCTGAAGCGTCAGCCTGCTTCCTACTGGGGCATGCACCTCGCCCACGTCGGCGTTGCCGTCTTCATCATCGGCGTGGCGCTCGTGAAGGGCTATCAGAGCGAGCGCGACGTGCGCATGTTTGTGGGCGATACCGTCACGGTGGCCGGCTACACCTTCACCTTCAACGGCGTTTCGCCTGCTCGAGGCTTCAACTACTCAGCCGACCGCGGCGACTTCACGCTCACGAAGGATGGTCAGGAGATCGGACATCTCTATCCGGAAAAGCGCAAGTACTTCAGCTCCAATTCCATGCCGATGACCGAAGCGGCGATCCGCCACTCGATTACGGGCGACGTCTACGTGAGCCTCGGCGTGCCGAGTTCGGACGGCGGCTGGGTGGTGCGCGCCTACTCCAAGCCCTATGTGACCTGGATCTGGTTCGGCTGCATCATCATGGCTGTGGGCGGCCTCATAGCGATGAGCGATCGCCGCTACCGCGCCCGGAAGAAGAAGAGCGCTCAGGCGGCCTCTGCTGCAGCCTGAAACCTTTGGGAAGGACCATTTAAATGATGAAAGCGAAGTTTCTCATCCCGTTTGCGATCTTCATCGTGCTTGCGGGCTTCCTCTTCAAGGGGCTCTACCTTGATCCGAGGGCGCTGCCGAGCGTGCTGATCGACAAGCCGCTGCCTGCGTTTGAACTGCCGACGCTTTTCAATCCGGATCAGACCTTCAAGAGCGACAGCATGAAGGGCAAGGTTTGGATGCTCAACGTCTGGGCGAGCTGGTGTCTGCCGTGCAAGCAGGAGCATCCCTATCTGGTGAGCCTCAAGGAAGGCGGTCTCAAGACGCCGATCGTGGGCTTCCTCTACAAGGACCAGGTTGCGGCAGGCCAGCGAGTGCTTGAGGACACGGGCAACCCCTACGACCAGGTGATCTTCGAGCAGAAGAACAAGGTCGGCATCGATCTTGGCGTTACCGGCGTGCCGGAGACCTTCATCATCGACAAGAAGGGCGTCATCCGCGCGAAAGTGAGCTATCCCATCCTGGACGATCTTTGGAACGATCAGGTGAAGCCGCTTCTGCAGAAGCTGGAGGCTGAGCAATGATGAGCAATGCGAAGACTCTTAGAGCGGCGGCCGCGGCCGCGTGCGCTGCTGCGGCGATGGCGCTTGCCGCCGGTCCTGCTCTTGCGCGGGAAGCCGCCCCGACGGCCTTTGACCCCGTTGCACACAAGCGGGTGGTTGAGGTTTCCGAGCAGCTCCGCTGCCTCGTCTGCCAGAACCAGTCGATTGCCGATTCGAATGCCGAGCTCGCCGTCGACTTGCGCAATCAGGTCATTGAGCAGGTGAAGGCCGGCAAGACGAATAAGGAGATCGTCGACTACATGGTCGAGCGATACGGCGACTTTGTGCTTTACAAGCCGCCCTTCAAGCTCTCGACTGCGATTCTCTGGATCGGGCCCCTTGCGCTCCTGGTGATCGGGCTCGGCGCCTTCTACATCAATCTGCGCCGCCGCAAGCGTCTTGTCGCTGCGGCTGCTAAGCCCCTTACCGCTCAGGAGAAGGCGCTCGCCGACGAGCTGCTCTCCGGCAAGAAGGAGTAGGCCGTGACCACATTCATCATCCTCTGCGCCGCGATGACGCTCGTCGCGGTGTGTTGCGTCTGTCTGCCGCTCTGGTTCGGCGGGCGCGCCAATCCGGATGCCGACCGCCGCTCGCAGGTGCTCGGCATTCTCCGGCAGCAGGCTGCCGAGCTTGAGGCCGACAAGGCCGCAGGCCGCATGGACGCCGACGAATACGCTGAGGCGAAGATGGAGCTCGAGCGCCGCGTGCTTGAAGAGACGAAGCAGGATGCGGAGCAGCAGTCCGGCAAGTCGTCGATGGCGACTCGGATTCTGGCCGTGATCTGCCTCGTGGCGATTCCTGCGGCGACAGTTTCGGGCTACTTGGCGCTCGGCCGCTATACAGCCATGAATCCCGACTTCATCGCGATGATGGAGGAGCAGAGCCCGAACAGCCGCGGCCACAGCCAGGCTGAGATGCAGAAGATGCTCGACGATCTGCGCGCACGTCTGAAGGAGGACCCGAACAACGCCAACGGCTGGTTCATGCTCGCCCGCGCTACGGCGCAGATGAACCGCTTTGACGAATCGGTCGAAGCCTTCAAGAAGCTCAATCAGCTCATTCCGAACAATGCGGATCTCATTGCGGACATGGCTGACATGATGGCTGCGGCGAACGGCAAGGTGATTACGCCCGACATCGAGAAGCTTCTCAAGAAGGCGCTCAACATCGACCCGCGCCAGTGGAAGGCGCTTGCGCTTCTCGCCATTCAGTCTTGGGACCGCCAGCAGTATGCGCAGGCCGCTGCCTATTGGGAGCGGCTTCTGAAGGTGGTGCCGACGGACTTTCCGGATCGCGATCAGATCCAGAGCAACATCGCCGAGGCGAAGCGTCTTGGCGGCGTGAACGATTCGATTTCCGCGGTTTCGCCTGCAGCGCAGGATCAGAATGCGGCGGACGGCGTTGAGACGAGCGAACCGGCTGGCGGTACGCAGTCCTTCATGCGCGAGCAGATGCCGAAGACGGCTTCGCCGGCCAATGCGCGCGCAGTCTCCGGCACGGTGACGATTTCCGATGCGCTCAAGAGCAAGGTGAAGCCAGACGACGTCGTCTTCATTTATGCGCGCCCGGCGCAGGGCAGCCGCATGCCGGTGGCATTTACCCGCACGACAGCGAAGGAGCTGCCCTACAACTTCACGCTTACCGATTCCATGACTATGGCTATGGGAGCGGATACGCTGCGCAATGTTGACGTCGTGATCGTCGGCGCACGCATCTCGAAGACGGGCAACTTCATGCCGCAGCCCGGCGATCTGCAGGGCGAAATGACCAATGCCGTTGAAGTCGGCGACCGCGGCGTGGTTGTCCAGATCAACACCGAAATCAAATAGCGCGGACAGCTGTCGGCTAGCCCGCATTCCAACCTCCTGACGGAGAATGCCGTCAGGAGGCTTTTTTTATGCCTTAACAGGCTTGCGGCACCTGAAAAAGGCGCTTTCTGCGGCGATTTGTCTGAAAGCCTTAAGCAGAATCTCTCAGCTGCCCTGATAAAACGAGAAGCACTGCTCAGTGCGGCGCCGCGGCAGCTCTGAGCTGTGCTAGGTTGCATTCATGAGCTGCGGCGACTGTCGACGAAGACGCTCGCGGGCCGCAGCTACAGCCAAGTTCAGGAGTCTCAGCCATGGAGATGCACGCGAATCAAGCCTGCTGGACGCAAGTCCGTTGCGGCGTTGCCGTGCGTCTTTTTGCGCTTGGCGCCGGCTTCGGCGCGTCTTCCTCTCAGTCCTCTTCTACATCTTCGTCTGCGTGCGGGACATCCTCTCCTGCGCGCATCACGCCGCCTTGAAGATGCTTCAGGCTCCGCAACGAAACGAGGTAAAAGCGGAGCGACGGACTAGGGCAGACAAAACCCAATACGTTGAACGGGAGCAGCCTTCAAAGGCAGCTCCCGTTTTTTTATTCCGTATTTCCCTTCCATTTTTTCAACTCTCTTGGAGCAATCCCATGACGCAGCGACGAGGGCAGAAGAACAAGCCGCCAGATCCTTCCGGATGAGCCTCAGGCCGACGCTCGCTAGAAGCGCGGCTGCCGCATCAAGCGGCCACAGCGCCGGACGCTGACGAGAGGCCCCCTCGGAGCCCCAAGCGGCCGGAAATTCCAGATTAGACCCAAGGAAACAAGAAAATGGATCTCATCAAAAACTTCAAGATTCATTCGCTGGCGTTCGTGATTGTGCTGATCGCCGAGTTCATCGGCGTGCAAAAGTTCGGCCTCATCGTTCTGCTGCCGCTTCTGTATTCGCTCCTGATCGGCGCGATTCTGAGCTTCCCGAGCTTGAACTTCATCAAGCCTGAGGAAATGGACCGCGCGGGCAAGATGCTCGGAACGGGCATGCTGCTCCTCGTCGCCAAGCTCGGTCTCGACATCGGCCCGAACATCAACATGATTCTCAATTCGGGGTGGGCGCTGATCTTTCAGGAATTCGGCCACTTCTTCGGCACGCTCCTTTTCGGCCTTCCCGTTGCGCTTCTCGTCAAGATGAAGCGAGAGGCCATCGGCGCCTGCTACTCGATCGACCGCGAAGCCAACGTTGCCATCATCGCTGAGCGCTTCGGCCTCGATTCGCCTGAGGGCCGCGGCGTGATGGGCATGTATGTCTGCGGCACGGTCTTCGGCGCTCTCTGGGTGTCGGTTCTCGCCGGCGTGATTGCACAGCTCGGCATCTTCCATCCGCATGCTCTCGCCATGGGCGCCGGCATTGGCAGCGCTTCGATGATGGCTGCCGCTACGGGTTCGATCGTTGCCGCTCATCCGGAGTGGGCCGATACGGTTCAGGCCTATGCCGCCGCCGCCAACCTGCTCACGTCAGTGGTCGGCATCTATTTCGCGCTCTTCATTTCGCTCCCCGTCACGATCAAGGTCTACGAATTCTTTACGAAGAACCGGGATCAGGAAAAGCCTGCTGTGGAAGTTGCGGCCAAGCCCAACGCCAACAGCTGATCGACTGAATGCAAACAAGATGAACTATTAACGAATTCAAGGATCCATCATGAAAGTCATCTCCGCCAAGATGTACGACGTCATCTTCATTCTTCTCGTCACGGCTTTTCTTGTCTGGATTGCCAACTGGGAAGCGGGCTGCAAGGAGCTTTCCGCCTCGGCTGTGGGCGTTCTGATCCTCGTTGTGCTGACCGCAATCGGCGTCTTCATCTCCATGCTGCCGGGCTTTCGCAAGCTGCCGATGGTTTTCTGGGTGTCGATTGTGTGCGTGATCGTGTCTCTGCCGCAGTTCCCGGGCAGCGCCACGCTTCTTTCCTACACGAAGACGGTCGGCTTCCTGCCGATTACGACCCCGATTCTGGCTTACGCCGGCCTCTCGCTCGGCAAGGACATGGACGGTTTCCGCCGCCTCTCGTGGCGCATTGTTCCTGTAGCGCTTGCCGTGGCGGCAGGCTCCTTCCTCTGCGCGACGGCGCTTGCTGAAGTGCTGCTGCATCTCGAAGGCGTCTTCTAAGGCAGGCTTCGCATTCGGCCGCATCGCTTCTTAGAAGCGCTCTGCGGCCGCCATTCAATCAAACGAACTCTTTCATCGGGCGCGCCTCATGCGCCCGAGTCCACTTGAAGAAGGACAAGACAACATGGAAAAGATCACCAAGGAGCAGCTCAAGGCTCGCGTGTGCGAGGCGGTCCGCAAGAACCGCGCGGCGATTGAAAAGTTCGCTGCGGACATCTTTGCCGAACCTGAGCTCGGCTTCAAGGAAGTGAAGACGGCCGACAAGGTGAAGGCTGCATTCGACGCGATGGGCCTGGCGCATCAGGACGGCCTCGGCATCACGGGCGTGAAGGCCCGCCTCAAGGGCCGCGGTTCGAAGCGCACTGTCGCGATGATCGGCGAACTCGATGCAATCGTCTGCCGCAATCATCCGCAGTGCGACCCGAAGACGGGTGCGGCGCACTGCTGCGGCCACAATGTGCAGCTTGCCAATCTCTTTGCCGTCGGCAAAGCGCTTCAGGACTCCGGCGCGATGGCGCATCTCGGCGGCGACGTCGTGCTCTTTGCCGTGCCCGCGGAGGAGTATGTCGAAATCGATTACCGCAGCAAGCTCCGCAATGCCGGCAAGCTCCGCTTCCTCGGCGGCAAGCAGCAGCTCATCTCGGAAGGCGCCTTCGATGACATCGACATGGCGATGATGATGCACGTTGCATCCACTTCGAATCCGAAGGGCGACATTTCGGTGGGCAATTCCTGCAACGGCTTCGTCGGCAAGCTCATTGAATACCACGGCCGTGCGGCTCATGCGGCTGCGGCGCCCGACCAGGGCATCAATGCGCTCAATGCCGCCATGCTCGGCGTGATGGGCGTGAACGCCATTCGCGAAACTTTCCGCGAGTCCGACGTCGTCCGCTTCCATCCGATCATCAGCTCGGGCGGCGATCTGGTGAACGTCATTCCCGACTACGTGAAGATGGAAAGCTACTGCCGCGCATCCAACGTGGAAGCGCTTGCGGGCTACAACCGCGCCATCAACCGCGCTCTCAAGGCCGGCGCCGATGCTGTGGGGGCCGACATCAAGATTTCGGATCTGCCGGGCTATCTGCCGATGCGCCCGGAACCGCATATGGTCGAGCTGTTGCGCGCCAATGCGCAGGCGCTCTTCGGCGCGGAGTGCGTGACGACGGGCGAGCATTCGGCGGGCTCCACTGACATGGGCGACGTCTCTCATCTGATGCCGACGCTCCATCCGTGGGTAGGCTGCGTCAAGGGCACGCTTCACGGTGCGGACTATGCGCTCGACAATGAGGATGTGGCTTTTGAAAAGTCGCCGGAGGCTCTTGCGCTCACAATCGTCGACCTGCTCTGGGACGATGCGGCCGAAGCCGACAAGATCTGCCGCGAATTCAAGCCTGTCTTCAATAAGGAAAGCTACTGCCGCTTCCTTGAAGATCTGTCGCAAGGCAAGGCATAAGCGGCTTTGCCGTTCGGCGCTTGATTGAACGGCTGCCGACTGAAGAGGCGCGAGGCTTTTCGCAGAGGATCCTTTGCGAAGGCCTTGCGCTTTTCTTTTGTGTACAGGGGAAGAAATGCATGCCAATCATGCTGGAAGCAGCTGAAGGGGCGGCAATTCAATTGATGAAAATCAAATAAGGGGATGTTGGACAGCGGAAAAGCCATAGGCTGCCAAGCGGCGGCCAAGCGCCTCGCCTAGGATGAGGCTTTCTCAATTTAAAAAGCTGGCTTGAGGCCGTTTGTGTCCGGCACTGAGCCCAGCGAGCCAACCCTGGAGGGTCCGGCTCGAAGCGAAGTCCCCTGCGGAAGCCCCGCCATGCGTGCGGCAGGCAGAAGCACCGTGAAGAGAAGAAGAGGGACAGCGGCGAGCTGCACATTTCCGCCTTTTTTCTGAGGCCCTCTCAAATGGCTATCTCTGCAAAATTGGCTGCCGCTGCGGCAGCTGTCATCCTGTCCTTTTCCGCCGCCGCTGAGGCGGACACGCTTCGCGTCGGCAGCCTCACGGCCTATCCGCCCTTTGAATATGCGGACAGCAAGACGGGCGACTACGAAGGCTTCGACATGGATCTCATCCGAGAAATCGGCAAGCGCACAGGCTATGACATTCAGATCGTGTCGATGACGCTCGACGGGCTCATCCCCGCGCTGATGAGCGGCAACATTGATTGTGCTGTGTCAGCGCTTACTATCACGCCCGAGCGCGCTGCGCGCGTCGACTTTACGAAGCCCTACCTCAATGCCGGCCTGACCGTCATGACGACGAAGAAGAATGCGCCGGAGATCAAGGACCTGAAGGCGCTGGAGGGCAAGACGCTCTGCGCCGAGATCGGCTCCTCGGGCGCGCTCATGATGAAGCGCATTCCGGGCACGACCATCCGCACGTTCAATTCGGCCGCTGAAGCCTTCCTGGAGCTCAACAAGGGCGGCTGCTACGCCATGTTGAATGACGGGCCTGTCAACAAGTACTTCCTCAAGCAGCGCGCCTCGAAGAGCATGAATCTCACGGCGCTGGACTTCGTCGTTTCGGACGACATGTACGGCATGGCTGTGAAAAAGGGCAATGCGAAGCTGCTTGATGCGCTCAACAGCACGCTTGAAGCCATGATGGCCGACGGCAGCTATCAGAAGATTTACGAGAAGTGGTTCGGCAGCGCTCCGGCGAAGGCGGCGCAGCCCTAAAGTCGCTGCATAGGTTCTGCTTGGCGGACGCGTCAGGCTTACGCTAAAAAAAGCGCGGCGCTCTTTTGAGTGCGCCGCGCTTTTTTTGCGGGTTCATTGTTTCGGCTCGGAGCAAAAGGCGCCGAGACGCTTGTCTAGCGTGCAGCCTGCCGCGCTTTTTGCGCCGCCTCCTGGCGCTTTGTGGTGATGGAGGCGGTCATCCCGGCAGCGATGATGAGCGACATGCCGACGAGGGCCGTGGCCGAGACCGATTCGCCGAAGAGCACGAAGCTCAGCGCAGCCGAAATCGGAATGGCTGAGAAGCCGAGGCAGGACGAGAGGAGCATGTTGCCGTAGGCGTAGGAGCGCGTCGTGGCAATCTGGCCGAGCGTGGCGCAGATGCCCATGCCGATGATGCCGAGGAGCGCATTGCGGCTCGGCAGGTGCATGCCGCCTTCCAGCGCAAAGGCGCCGATGAGGCCGAAGAGCGTGCCGCAGAGCGTGAAGTAGAAGACGATGCGCCAGCTCGGCTCCTGCAGGCGGCCGAGCTCCTTCATCTGCCAGTAGACGGCGAGGTCGACCAGGGAGACGGAGAGGCAGAGCAGGGCCGGAATGAGCTCGTCGCTTTCAAAGCTCGGCTGCAGCACGATCGTGATGCCGGCGAAGCCCACAATGATCGAGCCGATGAGCGCCCACGGGGCGCGCTCGCGGCGAATGACAGCCAGAATCCAGAAGTTCGCCGCCATGAAGAGCGGCGTCGTGTAGATGAGCGTCATGTTCGTGCCGAAGGGCAGAAGCCCGAGCGTGTAGAACCAGAGCGCAATCGAGAGCGTGCCGAGGACGGAGCGCTTGAGGTGGCCCGACAGATGCGGCGTCTTGAGCGACAGGCCGTTCTTCCAGACGAAGAAGCCGATGGTGATGACGCCGAAGAGCGATCGGTAGAAGACGAGCTCAAGGGAGCCGAGCTCTGCGCTGCAGAGCTTGACGAACGCCGCCATGAGCGAGAAGAGAAAGGCGGCGGCGAGAGCCCAGAGGGACTGCTTGAACATGGGTGGGAAAAGTGAGGGAGGGTGAAGAAAGCAAGGCCGTCCGCAGCGGGCGGACGATGCTGAAGGCGCAAAAAAAGGAGGCTTTTTGAGCCTCCCGTCTGCGGGGCCTAGGCGCCAAGCGGAAGCACGTCTTTAGGGAGGCTCTTCAGAGCGGCTTGACGCGGAAGAGCTCGCGGCTGCTGCCGCCGGCCTCCAGGCGCTTCACCCAGAGGGGCGTGCGGCCGCTGCCGGTCCATTTTTCGCCGTTCGGGCCAATGTACTTGACGGAGCGGGTGCGGCGCGAATCGGCAACGATGCGGCTCTGCCCCTTGGAAAAATTAAGTTCTCGGCGGCTGATGTCGAAGCGGTCGATCAGCGCCTGAACCGCTTCAATGCGGCTGCGCCGAAGTTCAGCCATTTCAGCTTCCAGGGCGGCGCGCTTCTGCGCGATGCCTTCGAGCTGCTGAAGAACATCCTCTGACATGGAAATACCTTCAGGGACGCCGCAAAGTCTGAAGGGCTCGGCAGCGCCAGGGGTTGAAAAATCTGCTGAATCTTATCAGGCGAGGCTGAACGGCATCAAGGGAATCCAGCCGGCCGCGCGGCAGGGCGCCGGCCGGCATGAATGCCTTTGCATCAGGCGTTCTGCGCGTTCTTCCAGGCGTAGGGAAGCGGCGCGGCCGCGAGCTTCGGACCGTCTGCAGCCAGCGAAGCGCCCTCGGCGATGGCGGCGAGCGTGGCGCTGAAGAAGACGAGCGTGCGGCCGCCGATCGAGACGGCATCAATGACGCGGCCGGCTTCGTCGCCTGCGGCGTAGACGGGGTCGCCCGGGCGGACTTGAGCGGCGCCCTCAGCAATGCCAAGCGCGGCGCGGCGGTTGGTTTCGCCGATATGCTGCACGCGGGAAATCACTTCCTGGCCTGGGTAGCAGCCTTTGTCAAAGACGACGCCGCCGGCGAGCTCGAAGTTTGCAGCCTGCGGCACAAAGAGCTCGCGCGTTTCGGGGTAGACCTGCGCGACACCCGCGGCTTCTTCGGAGGCGCGGAAGAGCGCGCCGTCGTCAGCGGGCGCGGCGAGCGGCGCCTGAGTGCCCGGAAGCGCAATGGCGAGCGTGCGCTGTCCGCCAGCGCAGAAGCCTTCGATCGCAGCGGCCGGCTGCAGGCCGAGGAGCAGCAGGCCCTTTTCGGCATCGCGCCGGGCTTCGCCCGCTGCCGGAAGCGCAAGTCCGAGCGCCTGCGCTGCCTTGCTGCCGGCTTCGCCGATGAAGGCGGCCATGAGCGGCGCCGGCTCGAGCGCCGTGAAAGTCACTTTGGCGCGCAGAACGTACATGCGGATGCGCTTCAGGAACGATTCGGCGATGACTTCCGGCATCATCAGCATGACGCTGCCGTCTTCGGCGAGCCAGGCGCGCATGGCGGCCAGAAGCCGGCCTTTGGGCGAGCAGTAGCCGGCGCTGCGGCAGCTGCCGCCGAGGCCTTCGATCTTCTGAGTGAACTGGCCGTGAAGAAAATGTACGGCGTCTGCGCCGCTCGCCCGAATGAGCGAAAAGCCGCGCACGGCGACAAGTCCGGGTTGCGTAGTCATAAGAGCATGAATCCTTTCAAAGCGCCAGGAGCTGCGCAGCGCGAAGAATGCGCGCCGGGCGCAAGCCCAGGCCAAATGATGTGCTTGCGGGGAAGCATAGCCGCCGGCGGCGCGTTTGGGGACCTTTTGATCACTGCCGTCTGCAGCGGGCAAGCGCGGCGCCGAGGCTTTCTGCCAAGAATTCGAGCGCCTCAGCCGCCAGAACTGCTCTGCGCTTGGCTACACTGAAGCCGGTTATTTTCGTGCTCTGTCTGATCCAGCATGACTTCTTCTTCCTCATCCTCATCGAAAGACGCCGCCGATCTGCCGAAGGACGCTTCCGAAGCGCCTCAGCGGGAAAGCGAGTCCTCGAGCGGCGCGGGCGCCCCGCCTCAGGCGGAGGCAGCGCAGCCTCGAACGCCTCCGGAGGAGTCGGCGCTCGGCGAATCGCCGCAGCCCGGCGGGCCCTCTGAAGCCGCAGGCGCTGCGGGGCCGCAGACGGCGGGCGAGGCGAGCGCCGCGGCTCTTCAGGACAGGGCTGAAAAGCCTCTGCAGCCGATGCTCGGGTCGCTTTCCAAGCGGTTGGTCTGCGCCGTCGCGGCGCTTGCCGTTCTGGCGCTCGCGCTGGCGGGCGGCGCCTATGCGGCGCTCGACTGGCTCCTTGCCAAGCGTCCCGTGAAGATGGCCGACGGCGTCCGCACGACGGAAGTGATCATCGAGGAAGGCGATACGCCTCGCAGAGCCGTGCAGAAGATGCGCGAAGCCGGCATGGACATTGCCGACTGGGAGCTGCAGCTTCTCAAAAAGCGTTATCCGAAGGCAGTTTCGAATTTAAAGATCGGCCTTTATCGCTTTCAGCGCGGCATGTCGGCAGCTGACGCCATTCAGGTCTTCAGCCGGCCGCCTCTTATCGATCAGCAGGTGCGGATTCCCGAGGGCACAACCTGGAAGGAGGCCATGCGCATTCTTGCGGACGCGGTGAATCTCAAGCCGGCGGCCGCAAAGCTTTCCGAGCCTGCGCTGCGCGAAGCGCTGGGCCTAGGCGGCTATCCGAGCCTGGAGGGCTTCATTGCACCGGACACTTACCGATACGGCTCCGGCACGTCGGATCTGACGATTCTCAAGGCGGCTGTGGCGAGGCAGAAGCGCCTTGTCGAGCGCGCCTGGGCAGACCGCAGTCCGAATTGCGTCGTCAAGAGCCCGTACGAGCTGCTGATTCTCGCTTCCATCATCGAAAAGGAAACCGGCATTCACGGCGATCGGGCGCTTGTGAGCTCGGTCTTTCACAACCGCCTCCGGGTGAAGATGCCGCTGCAGACGGATCCGACTGTGATCTACGGACTCGGAGAGGCCTACACGGGACGGCTGACGCGCCGCGATTTGCAGCAGGAGACGCCCTACAACACGTATAAGATTCCGGCGCTGCCGCCTACGCCGATTTCTCTTCCGGCGCCTGCTTCCATTCGCGCGGCCGCGCAGCCGGCCGACACGCGCTTTCTCTACTTTGTGGCGCGTCCGGACGGCACGAGCGAATTCACGACGAATCTGAAGGATCACAACCGCGCCGTCGAGCATTTCATCATCAAGAAGCGCACGACGCCCTTGAAGCCTTCCGCTGCGGGCGCACGGGCCGAAAAAGGACCGCTTCGCGCTCAGTAGTCCGCTCCGCGAAGCCCTTCAAGTCCGCAAGGCCGCCTCCGCTACAATGAGCCTTCGCTCGATCGGGCGGCCGAGCGCCGGCTGGCGCCGGCATTTCTTAGAACGCTTTTTTTCTCCGAAGGAGGTGCGGCGTGAGCCGAGGTCGCTTCATTACATTCGAAGGCATTGACGGCGCAGGCAAGTCCACGCAGCTGGATGCGCTGGAAGCGCTGGCCGCCCAAGCGGGACATCAGCCGGTGCGCACGCGCGAGCCGGGCGGCACGCCTCTCGGCGAATCGATTCGGTCGCTGCTTCTGAACGAGGACATGGGCGCGCGCGCCGAGACGCTCCTCTTCTTCGCCGCCCGGGCGGAGCACGTCGAAAAGAAGATCCGTCCCGCGCTCGAGGCGGGCCGCTGGGTGCTCTCCGACCGCTTCACGGATGCAACCTATGCCTATCAGGCGGGCGGCAAAGGCTTTCCTGGCGCGCAGGTGGAGGCGCTTGAGCGCTGGACGCTCGGCGATTTTGCCCCTGACCTCACCATTCTCTTTGATCTCTCGCCGGAGACGGCCGCTCGGCGTCTAGCCGAGCGCGGCGGCGATCCTGACCGCTTTGAGCGGGAGGACCGCGCCTTTTTCTGCCGGGTGCGCGAGGCTTACCTCGAGCGGGCGAAGCGAGATCCGTTGCGCTTTCTCGTCGTTGATGCCGCGCTGCCTCCGGAGACGGTGCGGCTGACGATCGCGCAGAAGGTGCAGCCATGGCTCTAGCGCCTTATCCGTGGCTCGAAGAAGCAGCTGCGGCGCTCAACGCCATCCGCAGCCAGCTGCCGAATGCCATTCTGCTTTACGGCGCGCCGGGCACTGGGCTCTACGAGCTCGCCGACGCTTTTGCAAAGTCGCTCTTCTGCGAGCATCCGGCGCCCGACGGCACGCCCTGCGGACGATGCGGAGCTTGTGCGCTGACGGCAGCAGGGACGCATCCGGACTACAGGCAGGTGCTTTCCGAGTACATGTGCAGCGTGCACGGCGTGCCGTATGCCGCCGCCGACAACGAGCGCAGCGAGAAGAAGACGCTCAGCCGCGAAATCCGCATTCATCAGATCCGCGCCCTTGAGGACTTTGTGGGCCTCAATGCCAATCAGGGCGGCAAGCGCATCATCGTGATCTATCCGGCGGACATGATTCGCGCCGAGGCGGCGGCTGCGCTCCTCAAGTCGATGGAGGAGCCGCCGGAGGGGCTGACGTACATCCTTGCCGCAGAGGACATTGACGCGGTGCTGCCGACGATCCGCTCGCGTTCGCGGCTTCTTCGCGTACGCATGCCCACTCGCGCCGAAGGGGAGGCGTTTTTGAAGAGCCGCAGGGTGAAGGATTCGGAGGCGGCGCTTGCCATGGCCGGCGGCTCGCCCCTTGCTGCGCTTTCGAAAAGCGCGGACGAGCGGCTCTCCGCCAAGACGGAGGCGGCGCTTACGGCGCTGCTCAGGCGCGGCGCCGCGCTGACTGCCGACGAAGTCGTCCGGGGCTATGCGAATGACCTGACGATTCCTGCCTTTTCGCTGCAGCTTTCGCGCTGGACGCATGATCTCATCCGGATGAAGTCAGGGCTCGCTCCTAGGTACTTCGTGAATGAATCAGCGGCGCTCTCACAGATTGCCGGGCGCGCGTCTCTCAAGGCGCTCTTCGGCTTTGAAGCGGAGGCGAAGAGCGTGCGCCGCTCGTCAGATCATCCGCTTAATGCCAAGCAGGTCTGGGAGGCGGCGCTTCTGAGGTATCAGCAGGCGGCAAGGCCTGTGAAGTAACGGAGCGCTCGAGGCCGAAGCGCTGCCGCTTCGGCATCAAAGCGCCTTCATGCGCGCCATGGCCTCGCTCATTTCTTCTTCTTCCGGCGAGAGGTAGCGGCCCGTGGTCGCGACAGACGCATGCCCCATGGCGTGCTGCACGACGTTGACGCTCATCTTTCCGAGCGCTTCGACGGCAAAGGTATGCCGCAGCCAGTGCGTGGATGCGGCTCTCAGCTTTGCCGCGTCCATGGGCGACTTGGCGGCAGCGTCAAGCGCCGCTGCATCAAAGAACTGAACGAGCGCGCGGTAGAGGCCGCTTCGCGTCATCGGGCCGTTCGGATGGCGGCCACGGCCGAGGTTGATGAGCAGAGGCGTATCCGGGTCGGCGCCGGAAAGTCCGGGAATTCCTCGGGCGCGAAGCGCGCTGTCAATGATGTCGACTTGGTCTGCATTGAGGGGCAGACGGCGGACTTTGCTGCCTTTGCCTACGATTTCAATCGCGCGGCGCACGGAAAAGCCGATGCGCCGCTCGACGATCCAGCCAGCCTTCGCATCAAGCATTTCAGAAGCGCGCATGCCGAGACTCTTGCCCATCATGAGAATGAGCTTCATGCGCTCCCGCGGCCAGCCCTCGGGCAGCAGCGGAAGCCGCTCGACGACGTCGCGCCACTGCTCAGGCGTGAGCGAACGGTCGGCAAAGGCTTGCGGCGCGCCTTCGCCTTTGAGAAGCGGCACCTTGGGGCTTACTTGATCGAAGGGGTTGAAGATGAGGTAGCCCGTCTTCTTGAGGAAGTTGAAGAGCTGCCGGACGACGACGACGGCATTGCGGCGGCTCGAAACCGAGAGCGGGCCGTTGAAGGGGCGCCAGCTTGGGCTGGTGCGGGGTATGTTCTTGGGGCCGATCCAGCGCGACTGCGGCTCGCGCCACTTTTGCGCAAAGGCGCTGTCGTCGAGCCGGCCGAGATTTTCCAGCCAGCGCAGGTACTGCGAAGCGTCTCCTGCGCGCACGTCGGAGAGGGCGACGCGCTTTTCGACGAGGCACCACAGGAGAAAGCGCTCTGCTTCTTTGCGATAGTTGCCGAACGTGTTGGGGTTGCCTGCTCGAGCGTTGAGCCAGATTTGAATGGCTTCCAGGTCGTTTTTGGCTGAGAGAGAGCATCCGATGGCCGGCGCGCGATTGACGCCGGCTGAACCGTCCAGGCTGTCGGGAAGCACAAGCGCTTCGAGCGGACGGATTTCCGGATCCGGCGGCGGCAGAGTTCTCGGCTCTCGGCCTGCGGCGCTTGCTGCTTTGAGTCCCGGCGCTTCGCCCGGCAGGAAGAAGCGCGCCGTCACTTCGCCCACAGCCTCGCCGTAAAGAGCGAGCCAGCGCATCAGGGCTGTCGCCGCGTCGGCGCTGATCCCGGAAAAGCTTCGGAACCAGCCTGCGCCGAGCGAAGCGGCGCAGTCGTACAGATCTGCCACGGTTTCGAGGCCTTTGGCTTCGAGTGGCGCCGCCCAGTCGGGGGGCAGCGTTCGGGCGAGCGGCTCGTCAGGACGCAGGGAGCGGGCGGGCAGGCGCTCGAGAAGCTGGAGGTTGGTGGCAGCTGTGCTCGTCATGGCATGCGTAGTAAGGACGAAAAAAGGAGCGAAGGGCGGCGGGAATCGCCTCACGCCGCGCGATGAGTGCATTATGGACTCTTGCAGCCGGAGCTCAGCCGGCGGCCTGCAGGGACGGAGAAAGGTGCTGAAGAGGAACGTGTTTTCATGCCGCCCGCAATATACTCTCCGCCCGATGCGCGATTAGGCCGCTTGACGGCGGGCCTGGCCGCCTCTTCTTTTCCATCAGCCAATACCCTCAGACTTACGTCATGCGCACTGCCGATATTCGGCTTTCTGCCCTTCCGCCACTCCGCCGCGCTCTGCGGCTTCTGCGCCGCTCGGCGCCTGTTGCGTTCGCGGCGGCGCTTGCTGCCGCGTCCGCCGGCTCTGCTGCGGCGGCGCCTTCGCCGGCAGGGGATCTGACGGCTATGCCGGGATCCTTCGTCGGCATGGGGGCGAGGACTGGCACGCCGTCCGGCGATGTCCGAGAAGCCATCCGGCCGGCGCTGCAGACTGTGGACATGCCTGCGCCCGTCGCGCAGGCCGCCGTGCGCTTTGAAGATCTGCCGAGCGTGCCGAGTGCCGATCAGGGTCTCGAGCGTCCCATAACGATCGGCATTCAGGCCTCGCTGGGCTACACCGTCTATGCGCCGTGGCTCCGCTATACGGTGGAGTCCATCCAGCATGTGCTCGGCTCGCAGGCGAGGGTGCTTTGGCTGGAGGATGAATCTATTTCTCTGGGACTGCAGAGCCGGCAGCTGGACTTCTTCATTTCCGATACGGACGCGTTCATCCTCGATCAGCGCAAGGGCTCAGCCGAAGCAATCTCCTCTTTTGTGCCCGTTCAAACGACAAAGGCGGAAGAGGCGCAAGCCTGCGTGATCTTCACGAAGCGAGAGACCGAGGAGGCAGCTGCGGCGCAGAGCGTTCTGTCGGGCGGACTCTCATCTTCAGGCAGTTCGCCGCTCTCGATCGAGTCGCTTCGCAACGCAAGCATTGCAGCTCTGGATCCGCATCCTCAGACTTGGTGGCTTGCCGCGCTTGCCGAGTTCAAGTCGAAGGGCATTTCTGTTGCAGAGCTGCAGGATGCGGTGACCTTTTATGAGCGAAGCCCTGAGGCTGTGGTGGATGCCGTGATGACGGGCGCCAAGAAGGCGGGCATTCTGCCGGCCTGCACGCTCGAGCTCTTTCAGTCGAAAGGCCGCATTGACATTCGGCAGAATCTTTCGATTGTGAACGAGCAGTATCGCGATCGGCTCGCCTGCGTGCATTCAAGCGCAGCTTATCCGTCCTGGACGCTTGCTGCGGCTTCGGGGGTGGATCCGGCAGCAAAGAAGCTCCTCTCGACGCTGTTTTATTCGATGAACAGCGCTCAGTACGGCGGAGAATGGGCGCTCCCGGCGCTCAATCGGTCGGTCTACGACCTCTTCTACGAGCTCAAGATGGGGCCCTACGCCGATCTCGCCGGCTGGAGCTTCCAGCGCTTCATGCGGGAGAATGCTGACATTCTCGCGCTGGGCATGCTGGGGCTTTTCATCGCGGCAAGCTATATGGTGAGCCTCTCCGTACTTGTTCGCCGCAAGACGCGCCAGCTCTCAAAGGCGCTTGAGGAGCGCGATCTGATTGAAGCGGAGGCGGCGCAGTCGCGCCAGCATATTGCCAACCTCGAGCGCACGGGCATCGTGGGTCAGATGTCGACCATCATCGCTCACGAGCTCAAGCAGCCCTTGTCGGCGATTATGAACTACGCCAACGGTCTGCACCGCCGCACCAAGGCGGGCAAATTCGATCAGGAGAGCTTCGACTGGGCGCTCAATGAAATCGTCGATCAGGCCGAGCGCGCTAGCGAAATCGTGAACCGCGTGCGGGCCTATGCCAAGCACGACTATCCGCCGCGCACCGTTGCCGACCTTTCGGTCGTCATCGGTAACGCCATCAGCACATTCAGGCGGTCGCGCCAGACGACGGCGCAGATCGATCTGCGCGTCAACCGCGGATCCATGGCTGAGGTGGATGCTTGGGAAATCGAGCTTGCCGTGCTCAATCTGCTGAAGAATGCAGCCGATGCCGTTTCGGGCGTGACCAATCCTCGCATCGAGGTCTCGCTCGAGCCGGTCGATCTCAAGACTTGGGCACTCTCCGTTGCTGACAACGGACCTTACGTTTCCGACGAGCAGCTTGCGCTCTTCTTCAAGCCGCTCCATACGTCCAAAGGCTCCAAAGGCATGGGGCTCGGTCTTTCGATCGTCGCCAATATCGCCGAGCGGCATGCCGGTCGAGTGACCGTGGAGAGAAACGGCTCGCGCGGCGTGCGCTTCATCATCACACTGCCCCGCATTCCGAAAGAAGGCGAAGCAATGGCGGATTCCATGCTGCCGCCGAAGCTCACCGTGCTCCCTGCCGCCGATGCGCATGCCGCAGTGCATGCATCGGAGAGCAAGCCAGGCGCCTGACAGGCGCTTTGCTCAGACAGCCTCGAGAAGCGGATCCAGCCGGCGGGCGGATCCGCTTTTTTTTTGCGTCAGCTGGGTAGAGCCGCTTCCGCATCATCCTGCTCAGGGCTCCGACCGGCGCGTCAAAGCAACTCCTGCCAAGGGACTACTTTCTGCTGCTGTTTAGGAAATCTTAACTATTAAACAGACAGATTTGATAGATTTATCCTAAAAACTGGGAGGGGAATTACCCTAGTAGACGGTCGCTCCTTAAGGTTGTTTGACTGCCTTTCAAGGCTTTCCAGGGTATTTTTTGGCCTTTCTTAAGGTTGGAGCAATGGGAGTATTTATCCCAGAAGAAATTTTTGAAATGGAATTGATCATTCCTTTTATCGAAAACTCATGCCACAGTACTATCTCTAAGGTGTTATTTACTTGTAAAAAGGGGCAGTTTTGTTCGGGAAAATTTAACGATCTGTATTGAATGAAACCCAACAATGGGAATGTGCATATTTCTTATAAAAAACAATTAATTGCATTATTTTTGCACTCAAAATAAGCAAATATGCTTAATTCCGGATCTCCTACCTTCGAATGAGGCGGGAGGCGGATAGGGCGGCTTGACTGAGAGTCTTACCTTAACTGCAGATTAAGGAGTAGATTGACCGCGTGGCCCTGCGAGGGGCTGCATTTTGACCTCAAAGAAGCCGATGTCCTTGCAAGAGGACCGAGGCATATAAAAATCAACCCTACGAAAAGAGACCCGTAAGGAGCTAACTATGACCAAGCAACACAAGCTTCTGTCTCTCGTTGCATGTATGAGTACGGCGTTTGTCGCTTCCGCAGCTATGGCTGCTGATGCGCCTGCCGCTGCCTCCAACACGCAGAAAGTCGACCTTCCGCGCACCCTGATGGGCTATGTTGACCAGGACAAGGCGTTCTGGGATTACCTGAAGGCCAACCATCCGTACTTCAAGAGCTACCTCAAGGACGGCCGCGTCGTCGGCAAGTTCACGATGTCTGACCGCGAAGAGGAGTGGGTGAACTTCGGCGGCGGCGACGTCTACGCCAAGAAGAACGGCCATCCGGTCGCTGTGACGTACCGCCTGCCGGCCGAGTCCTTCCTCGACCTGCCGAACAAGTTCGTCGGCCCGCAGAAGTGCGGCGAATGCCATCCGTCTCAGTACGAAAAGTGGCAGCGCTCCCGCCACAACAAGATCGTCCGCTTCCCTGAGGAACTCACGGAAGTCGGCGGCGATATGAAGAAGCCCCTCTACAACTCCAAGGCCTCCGTCCTGCCGGAAGGCGTTGAAGCTGATGACGTCTTCGTCATCATGGGCACGCCGCGCACGAAGTACGGCTTCGTCGACAAGTGGCTTGTCCGCGGCACGTATCACGTTGAAGGCGGCAACATCTCTCAGGGCACGGGCAAGATCGTTGCCGGCGGCAACCAGTTCTCCCGCAACTGGGCCGAGCACATCACCCCGGCTGTCGCCAAGAAGATCCACGAGTGGGATCCGACCTTCCCGACCGAGCTGAAGGACTTCGGCGCTCAGAGCTCCAATGTCTGGGGCTTCAACTCCTACGGTTCTTCGAACCGCACGCAGGCTATGTTCCAGCCGGGCTCGTCCTACTGCGAAATCTGCCATACGTGGAAGTTCGACTTCAAGAGCCAGGATGAACTCTTTGCCGCTCTCGGCGATTCCAAGAAGCTCCGCTCGCATACGATTGCGAAGGGCGTTTCCTGCGAAGAGTGCCACGGCGCTGGCGCTCACCTCTACGGCGCCCGCGGCGCCGGCATGCCGTCGAATTGCGAACGCTGCCACCAGCGCTTCGTCTACAACGACAACGACGCTCAGAAGAACTTCAAGACCCCGTTCAACAGCTACTTCAAGAGCTTCTGCCCGGCCTGCGGTACGGAAGGTTCGCAGTCCCACTACACGAAGCACTATCAGAAGGGCATGCGCTGCACGACCTGCCACGACCCGCATGAAGTGACGGCGAACGACTGGTCGTCCCAGTACACGGTGCCGAACCTGAAGAAGGAATGCCAGGACTGCCACACCACGGCCGCCTACTTCTTCAGCCAGGGCGGTACGCACAGCCGCAACAGCTGCACGTCCTGCCATATGCCGAAGATGGGTTCGTGCGAAAACTTCGCCGCGATCCAGCGTCCTGACATGGCCGGCTTCGACAACGTCCGCGCGTCGCACATCTGGCGCATTCTCGTTGACCCGGAAAAGAAGTCCATCAACCCGCCTGACGGCGCCAAGGACCGCAAGCTGACCAACCCGAAGGGCTGGCACCTGACGAAGGACGACGGCCGTCCGTACATCGACCTGATGTGGAGCTGCGGCCGCACGGCGTACGAAGACAAGCATGTCGTCGACGCGATGGGCTGCCACAGCCCGATCCAGTCGAAGTTCCCGGAAAGCATGCGCTTCAAGGATCAGCGTACGATCTACAACAAGGTCCTCGCTTGGCAGACCCCGGTGAAGGAAGGCTATGCGAAGGTCATCGCCGACCTCTCCAACATCCAGGATCTCCTGAAGGTCACGAAGCTCTCGACGGCCGACCGCGCGCAGGCTCAGCTCTATGCTGAAGAAGCCCGCATCAACGCCGCCAAGATCAAGGACGACGGCTCCTGGGGCGTCCATGCGCCGAAGTTCTCGCAGCAGCTTGTGAACGAAGCCAAGACCTATTGCGATCAGGCTCTCGCGATCATCAACGCCGCGACGAAGACCGCCAAGAAGTAATTTCGATTGCTTCTGAGCTCGCAGGCTCTTGCCTGCGGGCGGCAGCTTAAAAGGCCGCTGTTCGGGGTTCCCGGACAGCGGCTTTTTGTCTTGGCGGTTTTCTCCGTTTTCCGTCTTGGCTGCCATGCATGAATTCAGCTATGCGTGGCTTTTATAACGTGGGCTTAATCTAGACGGATTAGGCTGAAATACAACATGCCGGCGCCTCTGCCATGTTCAGAAGCGTGTGTTCAAATTGCCGGCTTCACATCATGAGGATGCCTATGAAGAAACAGCTTCTTGCCGCGCTTTGCTGCGCTGCCGCTGCATTTGGCCTTAGCGCCGCGGAGGGCGCTGCTGCCGCAGAATCCGGCACGGCCGCTGCCGCCGCACCGCAGGCTCAGCGTCAGCCTATTCCGCTTTCGCTTTCGCGCGTGGCTAAGGTGAGAGGCGTCGACGGCGTCTACATCTTCGACTGCAATCCGGAGAATATTTACGATCAGAGCCACATCCCCGGCTCCATTCACATCAATGTGGAGCATTGGGAGCGGCTGCTGCCGAAGGACAAGAAGAACTCGTACTTGATCTTCTATTGCATCAATCGGCTTTGCAATGTGTCCTGGGAAGCATCGCTTTATGCGATCAGCCTCGGCTACGAGAACGTCTATCAAATGCCTGACGGCATTCAGGGCTGGGTGCAGAACGGCTATGAATTTGAGGGAGCTGGCCGGCGCGATCCGTCGCTTGCTAAAGCTCTTGAGAACAACAACTAACTTTCCCACGCTGCTTTGGGCGGAAGCTCAGCTTCTTCCGAGGCGGTTTTAAGCCGCTGTCGATTCCCTATTCAAGTCAGTCAGATATCGAGAGCGTTCCTCAGGCTGCAGCGGCGTTTGCTGCGGCTCATTCCACCCAGGAGAAAATCTGCTATGAAAAAAACCGCTTTTGCGTCAGGCATCCTGTTGATGCTTCTCGGCATTGCGCTGGCGTTGGCTGTCGCCTTCTTCCTGCCGCATTGCGGCGGCGAAAAGATCATGCGCTGCATTTGGATGACGCGCAGCGTCGCTGCAGTCGGATTCGGCATCGCCGTGCTCGGCTGCGCCATGCAGTTTGCGAGCCGCGGAGCAGCAATCGGCTTGGAGGCCGGCGTGCTGGTTCTGAGCCTCCTCGTCATCGCGCTTTCGACGGTGGTGATTGGCTCGTGCCCGAATCCGCTGATGAAGTGCCATACGATCACCGAACCCGTCCTCATCATCTGGGGCGCCGTGCTTGCTCTCGTGTCGCTGGCCGACATGTGGCGTCTTTCTCGCTTGCGCGGCTAAAGGCTGAGGCATATTGAGCGCCATGCGCCGCCTGGCTTTGCATAGGCTTGGGCGGCGCCTCTCATATCCATCCATTCGTTAAGGAAGCCGCATGAGCATGCCGCCGCTTACTACTGCGAGAGTTGCTTCTGCCAATCTCTCGCAGAAGCCGTTTCGCTCGATCAGCCTCGCGCTGATTGTGGCCATCTTTACTTTCATGCTCTTCATGGGGACGATGATTTCTGCCAATCTGCAGTCAGGCATCGCCTCGCTTTCCGCCCGCATGGGCGCAGATCTTCTTGTCGTGCCGCAGGGCGAGGGCAAGAAGATGGAGAGCGTGATTCTTCGAGCAGAGCCTTCGACGTTCTACATCGATCAGTCGCTGCTTGACGTGGTGAACAAAGTGCCGGGCGTCGCCAAAGCGTCCGGACAGCTTTTCGTCTCCTCGCTCGATGCGCAGTGCTGCAGCGTCAAGGTGCAGCTCATCGGCATTGATCAGGCGACGGACTTCGTCGTCGGACCGTGGCTGCGGCAGGCTTCCGATCACCCGCTCAAGGACAATGAGGTGATCGTCGGCGACTACATCTTCGGCGCCATCGGCAGCGAGCTCAAGTTCTTCGACAAGACCTTCAAGATTGTCGGCCGCCTCGCGCCTACGGGCATGGGCTTCGACAGCTCCATCTTCATGACGATGCAGGCGGCGCGCGAATGCGGCGAAAAGCGCGCGCCGGAGAAGAAGGCGGAAATTGCCCATTCGTACAGCGCCATTCTGGTGCGCGTGGATCCGGGCGTAGATCCGATTACGATTTCCGACGGCGTGCTCGATCAGCTCGGCCTCAAGGCCAACGTGAACTTCATCTTCGCCTCGAATCTCATGAGCGACACGTCGGCGAAGCTGCAGAAGATCGTCGGCATCATGTATTCGGTGGCAGGCCTTTTCTGGGTCGTCGCCGCGCTGGTGATGTTCGTCGTCTACTTCTTCGCCTTCAACGAGCGGCAGAAGGAATTCGCGACGCTTCGCGCGCTCGGCGCTTCCAAGAAGCGCGTGATTTCCATGGTGCTCGCTGAATCCATGATGTTGTCGACCGCCGGCGCCGTCGTGGGCGTCGTCTTCGGCGCGCTGGTGATGAATTTCTTCACCGTGTCCATTGCCAAGGCCATCGGGCTGCCGTATCTCGCGCCGGCTGCAGGCGCCTGGGCGGCGGCGCTCATTCTGGCGCTTGCTGCGGGCATCGCCACCTGCCCGCTTGCAGCGCTGCCGACGGCATGGCGCATCGGCCGCAAGGACATCTATACGTCGCTCAGAGAAGGAGAATGAGCCATGACCGCTCTCATTGATGTGAAGGATGTCGGCAAGCGCTATGAGCGCGGCGGCCGTCCGTTCTGGGCGCTGCGGCATGCGTCGCTCACAGTGTCGGCCGGCGAATTCGTCACGCTCCTAGGACGCTCCGGCTCCGGCAAGTCGACGCTCTTGAACATCATCGTCGGACTGCTGCAGCCGACGGAAGGCGAAGCGCTTCTTTGCGGCACGCCGCTCAAAGGGCTTGCAGACGAGAAGGCGTCGGCGCTTCGCAACGAAATGGTGGGCTATGTTCCGCAGGGCGCAGGCGTGCTTTCTACGCTTTCCGTCATCGACAACGTGCGCCTGCCCTGGTACCTCACAAGCCGCGGCGCAGAGCCGGAGGGCCGCGCGCAGGCGCTGCTTGACGAGGTAGGCCTCGGCGCGCTGGCCAATCAGTTCCCCAGCGCGCTCTCCGGCGGCGAGCTTCGCCGCGTCGCCATCGCCCGCGCGCTCATGACGTCGCCCAAAGTGATTGTGGCCGATGAGCCGACTTCGAGTCTCGATCTCGAGACGGCGCGCCAGGTGGTGAAGATCTTCAAGGCTCTTTCCGAGAAGGGCGCGGCCGTGCTGATGGTGACGCACGACGCCTCTAGCGTCGACCTCTCCGATCGGCTTTACGACATGGCGGAAGGCGTGCTGAGCGTGCGCAGCTGAAGGCCTTAAGGGAAGTGCGGCTGTGCCGCCGATACAATTTTTTGACTGATTTCGTTTCTGCGGCGCTGCGCTCAAGCCTGACGCGCAGCGAACGCGATTTCCGAGGAGACAACGAGCATTATGATTCGCCGTCAATTCATCGGCGCCCTGATCGGCGCCGCCGCTCTCGCGCTCAGCATGGGGAGCGCCTCTGCCGCCGACTGGAAGGAGCCCTTCCCGGTGAAGGACAAGGTGACGGTCGTCGACTTCGGCGCCGAATGGTGCGCGAGCTGCCCTGAAATGGCGCAGCTCATGAAGGAAATGCAGAAGGAGTACGGCGATCGGGCCGCCTTCGTCGTGATCGACATTGACAAATATCCCGGCATTGATGACAAGTACATGATCGAAACGATGCCGACGCAGATGTTCTATGACGCAAAGGGCGAGCCGATCTGGATCCACAAGGGTGCTCTGGATAAGGAAACGCTTCGCGAGCGCGTCGACATTCTCATTGCCGGCCCCAACGCTAAGTAAAGCGGAAGGGATGCTTCGCGCTGCTGCGGCGGAGCATGATGCCGACCAAAAGCCGCATGGAAGAGAATCTTCTCTTCCATGCGGCTTTTTTGTTGGGAAGCAGACCGAAGGACGGGCGCAAAAACGACATGGCAGGGACAGTGCCGTATTCCCAGCAGCGTTTGCGTATGCAGCACTTGAGGCAGCGGAGCTTGGCGAGAGCGTTCGCTTTTTCGACCAGTTGAGACGCCTCTCTCCAGCGTCAGCTCAGCTTCTGATGATTCACCCAAAATGAAAAGCAGAAGGGCCTTTGCTCTGAAGAGCAAAGGCCCTTTTTAACCGGCGCTCCCTCGAAAGGAGGGCGCCTGCGGAGGATGTTCTCTTCAAGAACTAGCCGTTCGTGTCCACCTTTGGGTCGAGCGCATCGCGCAGGCCATCGCCGAGGAGGTTGAACGCGAGCACCGTCAGGAAGATCGCAATGACGGGGAAGATCGCCGCATGCGGCGCCGTCATCAGATCGGCGCGAGCTTCGTTCAGCATGGCGCCCCATTCCGGCATCGGGGGCTGAGCGCCGAGGCCGAGGAAGGAAAGGGAAGCCGCCGTGATGATCGACGTGCCGATGCGCATCGTGAGGTACACGAGAATGACGGAGATCGTGCCCGGCAGGATGTGCTTGAAGAGCAGCATCGCATCGCCGATGCCGAGGCTCTTGGCCGCTTCGACATAGGTCTGCGTCTTGAGCGAGAGCACATTGGCGCGCACGAGGCGTGCGAAGGCCGGAATCGAGAAGATCGCCACAGCCGCCACGACGTTGAGCATGCCGCCGCCGAGGATCGCCACAATGCCGATGGCGAGCAGGATGCCCGGGAAGGCGAAGAGCACGTCGGAGATGCGCATGATGATGCGGTCGCACCAGCCTTCGTAGAAGCCCGCCGCCAGGCCGAGGATCGTGCCGATCAGCGCGCCGGCGAAGACCGACGTGAAGCCGCAGACGAGCGAAATGCGGGTGCCTGCGATGATTCGGCTGAAGATGTCGCGGCCAAGCGAGTCGACGCCGAACCAGTGCATGGCGCTCGGTCCTTCATTGAGGCGGTCGTAATCGAAGTAGTTCTCCGGGTCGAACGGAACGATCCAGGGCGAGAAAATCGCGATCACGATGAGGAAGAGGACGAAGGCGGCCGCCGCCATGGCGAGAGGCTGCTTCTTGAACTTGCGCCAGAATTCGCCCATCGGCGTGCGGATCTTCGTCTTCTTCGTTTCAAGCGCGGGCGCTGCAGCATTCATAGATTCAGTCATTTCAATCCTCCGGTTACTTGTAGCGGATCGAGGGGTTGATCCACCCGTAGAGGACGTCCACGATCAGGTTGATGATGATGAATTCAAGGGAGAAGAGCAGAACGCTCGCCTGGATGACGGGGTAGTCGCGCATGTCGACGGCGTCGACGAGCAGACGGCCCATGCCCGGCCAGTTGAAGACCTTCTCCACGACGATGGAGCCGCCGAGCAGGAAGCCGAACTGCAGGCCCATCATCGTCACGACCGGAATAAGGGCGTTGCGGAAGGCGTGGCGAAGCACGACTTTCGTTTCGCTGACGCCCTTCGCTCGGGCCGTGCGGATGTAGTCGTCGCTCAGCACTTCAACGAACGAGGCGCGCGTGAATCGCGCCATCACCGCTGCAACCGATGCGCCGAGCGTGATGGAAGGCAGAATGTAGTGCTTCCACGAGGCGGCGCCCACCGTCGGCAGCCAGCCGAGCTGCACGGAGAAGATCTCCATGAGCAGAATGCCGAGTGCAAAAGCCGGGAACGAAATGCCCGACACGGCGACCGTCATCGACAGGCGGTCCGGCCAGCGGTTGCGGAAGACTGCCGCAATGATGCCGGCTGCCAGGCCGAAGATCACCGACCAGACCATGGCGGCGATCGTCAGGTACATCGTCGGCCCGAAGCGCTCGGCGATTTCCTGGATCACCGGACGCTGCGTGCGGATGGAGGTGCCGAAATTGCCCTGGCATGCATTGACGACGAACTGAACGAACTGCTCGGGGAGCGACTTGTCGAGGCCGAGGCTGTGGCGGATCATCTCCACCGTCGCTTCGTCGGCTTCAGGGCCGGCGGCAAGGCGAGCCGGATCGCCCGGGAGCAGGTGAATGAAGAAGAAGACGCACACCGCGACGATGATGAGGGTCGGGATCATGCCGAGGAGGCGCTTGATGAAATAGCGAAGCATCTTCTGCTGCGACCTTTAGTGAAAAACTGCAAAACCGCGCGGGCGGACCTAGTGGACCGACGGATCCGTGCCGACCGGGTGCTTCGCAACGAAGTGCCCGGGCTCGACTTCGACGAGCGGCTCGATGATCGGATCGTCGCCGACGCGGCGGACCGGACTCGGGAGGCTGCCGAGATTGAGCAGGCTCAGAATGTTGCGCTTCGTCGGATCAGGCGTCGGCACGGCCGAAAGGAGCTTCTGGGTGTAGGGGTGAAGCGGATTGCCGAGAACGAGGTTTCTCGGACCCATTTCAACGATCTGGCCCAGATACATCACGGCTACGCGATGGCTGATGCGCTCGACGACGCCCATGTCGTGGCTGATGAAGATGTAGGAGATGCCGAGTTCGGCCTGCAGCTCCATCATGAGGTTCACGACCTGCGCGCGGATCGAAACGTCCAGCGCGGCGGCGCATTCGTCGGCGACGATCACCTGCGGGTTGAGCGTCAGGGCGCGGGCAATGCAGATGCGCTGGCGCTGGCCGCCGGAGAATTCGTGCGGATAGCGGTTCGCCATATCGGGCGAAAGGCCGACGCGCTTCAGGAGCTCCGCCACGCGGTCCCACATTTCCTTCTTCGGATACATGTTGTGGATCAGCATCGGCTCGGCGATGGAATAGCCGATCGTGAGGCGCGGGTCGAGAGACGCGTACGGATCCTGGAAGATCATCTGCAGATCGCGGCGCGTTACCTGCAGCTTGTGCTTGTCCATGTGAACGAGCGATTTGCCCTTGTAAAGGATGTCGCCCGAATCAACGTCAAGGAGGCGCAGGACTGCGCGGCCCGTCGTGGACTTGCCGCAGCCCGATTCGCCGACGAGCGAAAGCGTTTCGCCCTGATGCAGGCTGAAGCTCACGTGGTCGCAGGCATGCACGGCGTAAGTGGGGCGGCCGAAGAAGGTCGTGAGGACCGGGAAGGTCTTCACGATGTTCTTCACCTCAAGAATGGTCTTTCCCGGAGGCGGAAGCTTTTCGCCCGCATGCGCCATCGGCAGGCCGGTTTCCGGGCTGATGAGCGTGAAATATTCGGGGGCGTCCGTTCCCTTCATGGCGCCGAGGTGCGGCACGGCCGAGAGCAGCGCCTTCGTGTAGGGGTGCTTCGGATTGGCAAAAAGCGGCACGGCGTCGCCGGTTTCAACGATCTTGCCGTGGCGCATGACAGCCACTCGGTCGGCGATCTGCGCCACCACGCCCATGTCGTGCGTGATGAAGAGCACCGCCATGCCGATGTCCTGCTGCAGCTTCTTGATGAGGGCGAGAATCTGCGCCTGCACCGTGACGTCAAGAGCCGTCGTCGGCTCGTCGGCGATGAGGAGCTGCGGCTTGCAGGCGAGCGCCATGGCGATCATCACGCGCTGGCGCATGCCGCCGGAGAGCTGATGGGGGTAGCGCTTCGCAACGCGGCCCGCGTCCGGGATGCGCACGAGCTGCAGGAGCCGCACCGCTTCGATTTCTGCATCGACGGCGCTCATGCCGCGGTGCAGACGAAGGCTTTCTGCAATCTGGTCGCCCGCCGTAAAGACCGGGTTGAGCGACGTCATCGGCTCCTGGAAGATCATGGCAACTTCCGAGCCGCGCAGCGTGCGCAGCTCCTTCTTGCCAGCCTTGGCCATGTCGACGACGTGCCCGTCGCGGCAGCGCAGCTTGATCGAGCCGCCGGCGATCGTGCCGCCGCCCTGCTCGACCAGACGCATCACCGAGAGCGACGTGACTGACTTGCCT
The DNA here is from genome assembly GCA_905202595.1 of uncultured Sutterella sp. Classification (GTDB taxonomy): domain Bacteria; phylum Pseudomonadota; class Gammaproteobacteria; order Burkholderiales; family Burkholderiaceae_F; genus Sutterella. The sequence continues at coordinate 16,568 of CAJKSP010000008.1, read as the reverse complement.
GAGCCGGATTCGCCCACCAGCGCGAGCGTTTCGCCCGGGCGGATTTCGAACGACTCGTCGTTCACCGCTGTAACCAGCCCCGCTTCCGTCTTGAAGGTGACGGTGAGATGCTCGACCGAAAGGACGGGCGCGTCCGAGGGCGCCCCTGCGGACGAAGCGGGATCTTTCTTGTTTGCTTCCGTCATGTGCTTGTTCGTTCGTTTTTGTTCTGATCTTCCGCAGCGATGTCTCCAGGCCGGGCGGTGCGCTTCGGCGCAGCCGCCGCAGCAGCCTCTTGATCCTGGCCGCCTCTGTAGAGGCTCTTCCTGCTAGGGCCTTGGAGGCCCCTCGCTGCGGACGCCCAAGAGTTCAACATACCAAAGAAGAAACCGCGATCCCCTGCCGTCACTAAGCAAAGCCGCCTATGCCAGATGGCCGAAGCGAATGTCAGAGGCAAATTTCCTGCCAATCTGCACCGCTTTGCCTAGGGAGTTGCCCTTAGCGCCAGCGCGGCAGGCTGCGGGCTTCTTCGCCGAAGAGAAAAAGAAAAAGGCTTCGCTTTCGCGAAGCCTTGCGGCAGAGGTTGACCGCCGTGACGGCGACAGAGCGTCAGAACATCTGGATCTGAGGCTGCGAGCCGTCGATGAAGGTGATGGCGCCGCTGCGGCCAGTCGTCCCTTCGGGAATGCTGTCGAGCTCCCAGTCGGGCAGCACCCAGCGCTCAACCGCCTCGTTGACGTGGGCGGCAGGCTTGTGGGTGTGGCCGTGGATGACGAGGTCGCATCCGGCGGCGCTCGCCGCTTCGGCGACGGCTGTCTGCACGACGTCCATGTCGGCGGCGCTCTTCTGCGTCTTGTCGCCTTCGGACTGCGCGCGCGCCTGTTCGGCGAGCTTCAGGCGCTCAGCCGCAGGAAGCGACAGGGCCTTGAGCTGCCAGGCGGGGTTGTGCGTCATGGCGCGGAACTTCTGATAGTCCTCGTCGCGCAGGCACCATTCGTCGCCGTGGGCGAGAAGCACCTTGCGGCCCTTGATGTCGACGGCGATCGGATCCTTCACGAGTTCGGCGCCGGTTGCCGCAGCAAAGCCTGCGCCGAGCATCACGTCGCGGTTGCCCGGCATCACGATCAGACGGCGGCCCGTCGCCGTGAAGAGCTTCAGGATGGCGAGAATCGGCTGTGCGGGCTCGCACGCGTCGTCTCCGATCCAAAAGTCGAAGAGGTCGCCCAGAATGACGAGCTCCGCATAGCGCGGGGCGGTCGACTTCATGAATCGCAGGAATGCGGCGATCGTCTTGGGCTTCTTCATCGTGAGATGAAGGTCCGAAATGATGATCGGATTGGTGAGCGGCTCAATGTGCTCAAGGCCGGCAAGGGCCGGCGCCTTCATGGCGTTATCCATGGAATGAACTCGAAGGGTGGGACTGATGCGAAGCCTTTTCCTGTCAGGGAAAAGGCGCTCTGGCGCGCGCGGAGGATGCCCGGCGGGCGCCTCCGCTTCCTGCAGCAGGAAAGATCAGTCGATCTTTTCAGCCTTTTCGATGACGACGTCTTCGACGGGGACGTCGCCGTAGAAGCCGCGCGTGGCAGTGCGCACGCGCGCAATCGCGTCGACCACATCCGTGCCGGCGACGACTCGGCCGAACACGGCATAGCCCCAGCCCTGCGGCGTGGGCGCGGTGTGATTGAGGAAGTCGTTGTCGGCAACATTGATGAAGAACTGAGCCGTCGCCGAATGCGGATCCTGCGTGCGGGCCATTGCGATCGTGTAGCGGTCGTTCTTGAGGCCGTTGGCGGCTTCATTTTCGATCGGCGGCATCGTCGGCTTCTGCTTCAGGCCCGGCTCGAAGCCGCCGCCCTGAATCATGAAGCCCGGGATGACGCGGTGAAAGATCGTCCCGTTGTAGAAGCCCGTGGTCACGTAGCGCTCGAAGTTTTCGCAGGTCTTGGGCGCGTGCTCGTGATCGAGCTCGATGTCGATGACGCCCTTGTTGGTCGTAAAGCGAATCATTTTGATGTCTTCATTGGAAGCGGGGATGGCGTCGCCGGCGCCTGCCGGCGGATCCTGCCGCCTCCTCGGTTGCTGGGCCGAAGGGCTGCGCCGCTTGGACAGCACGCAGTCCCTTCCCGAAAATTCATTATTGTCGCACAGCGCGCATCTGCCCGAGGAGAGGCCGCCGGCTGAGCGCTTACTTGAGGATCTTGGCCGATTTGATCACGACGGGCTCGAGCGGCACGTCGCTCATGCCGGCCTTGGCGCCCGTCTTCACGGCGGCGATCTTGTCGACCACGTTCATGCCGGAGACCACCTGGCCGAAGACGGCATAGCCTTGGCCGTCCTGCGCCTGATCGGCGTTGAGGAAGTCGTTGTCGGCCACGTTGATGTAGAACTGCGACGTCGCCGAGTGCGGATACGAGGTGCGGGCCATGGCGATCGTGTAGCGGTCGTTGCGCAGGCCGCCGCGAGCTTCGAGCGGAATGGGCTCGTGGGTGGGCTTTTCCTGCATGGCGGGCGTATAGCCGCCGCCCTGAATCATGAAGCCAGAAATCACGCGGTGAAAGATCGTTCCGTTGTAGTGGCCTTCCTTCACGTAGGTGAGGAAGTTCTTGACGGTGATCGGCGCGCGGTCAGGGGACAGCTGCACGACGATTTTGCCCATCGTGGTGTCGAGCTCGACGCGAGGGGCGCCGGCGGCTGCTGCGGGGGAGGAGGCGCCGGCGGCGAGCATGACGGCCGGAAGCGCGGCAAGAAGAAGACGGGTGCGGAACTGCATGGTGATGTGTCTCTTGTTAAATGACTGGCAAAAAGGCGCGGCAGGCGCGGTAAAGAAAAGCAAGCGGATCAGCGGTCCAGAAGGCGGCGAAGCGTCTTGAGCCGCGACTGCAGCACGTTGTTTTCCTTCAGCTGCGGCGCGGCGGCTTCATAGCTTTCCAGCGCGAGCGCAAGGTGGACGTCGCCCAAGTTCTTGCGGGCGAGGGCGAAGTCGGGGCTGATGCGCAGCGCGTTCTGCAGAAGCCGCACGGCTTCTTCGAGATTGCCTGCGCCGGCTTCGAGAACGGCGAGATTGTTGTAGGGCTCCGGAATTTCCGGGTAGGCGCTGATGAGGCTTTTGAGCGTCTTCTCCGCTTCCTCCGTGCGGCCGAGCGCTTCCAGGCCCACTGATTTCAGAAACTGAAGCTGAGCGTTGCGCGGATTGCGCTCGATGCCGATTTCGGCAAGCTCGACCGCCTGTGCGGGTCGGTTCTGCTTCAGAAGGCTTTCGACGCGGGTGGAAAACTGCGAATTCTGAAGCGTTGCGGCCAGCTCCTGCATCTCAGAAGCGGCGGCTGCGGGGCCGGCTGATGCCGCAATGGCCGCTGCGGCGAATAAAGCGAAAAGAGTTCTGCGCATTCTTGTCCTTGGCCGCGTCAGCGGCGCGGAGCACTGCCGCTCGCCGCAGTGGCGCGGTTGTTTTTGGCATATATAGGGGATGCACGAAAGCGAGCTGCAGGCACAGCGCCTGAGCAAGCCGTCAGGCGCTAGCCTGAATGGCTGACGGGGGCTCATGCCTCGGATCGAAGAGCGCCCCGCGGCTATACTTTCGGCAGTCCAGCTCCAGATTTTAGCGGGTTCGGCTTCGGCCGCCCCCGCCGCACGTCCGGCGTTTCCGTTTCCGGGTGTTGCGGCGCGACGGGGAGCGCATGCGCAAGGCCGGCCTTCTGGCGGCGCGCCGGACGCTCCCTTTCAGTCAATTCTTTCCCCCGCTTTCGAGCGGGCGCTTTTTTCAGCCATGGCGCTTTCGATCTATTCGACTTTCAGCGGCGAGCAGAAGCCGTTCGTCCCCCTTGAACCCGGCAAAGTGAAAATGTACGTTTGCGGCGTAACCGTCTACGATTACTGCCACATCGGCCACGGACGCACGTTCGTCGCCTTCGACGTCGTGCGCCGCTGGCTGGAGGCCTCGGGCTACGACGTTACGTTCGTGCGCAACATCACGGACGTCGACGACAAGATCATTCGCCGCGCAGCAGAGCGCGGCATCACCACCGACGAGCTGACGGACGAATTCGCCCGGGCAATGCAGGAGGACATGCTCGCCCTCGGCTGCCTCGCTCCCACGTATGAGCCGCGCGCGACGCAGTTCATTCCGGCCATGCTCGATCTCGTGGGCAAGCTCGAAGAGAAGGGCTATGCCTATCAGGCGGCTGACGGCGACGTCGACTACGCCGTGCGCCTCTTCCGCCCCTACGGCAAGCTCTCCGGCAAGTCGATCGACGATCTGCGCGCGGGCGAGCGCGTCTCCGTCGGACAGTCCAAGCGCGACCCGCTTGACTTCGTTCTCTGGAAGTCCGCCAAGCCCGGCGAGCCGCAGTGGGATTCGAAGTGGGGCCGCGGGCGTCCGGGCTGGCACATCGAGTGCTCGGCGATGTCGATGAAGATCCTCGGCGAAACGATCGACATTCACGGTGGCGGTCCAGACCTGATCTTCCCGCACCATGAAAATGAAATTGCGCAGAGCGAAGCCGCCACCGGCAAGACCTTTGCCAACGTCTGGATGCATTCGGGTCCGCTTCGCGTCCGCAACGCCGACGGCACCGAAGAGAAGATGAGCAAGTCGCTCGGCAACTTCTGGACGATCCGCGATGCGCTCAAGGATACGGAAGCCGCCTACGGCTCAGGAAACGGCGCCGAAGTGCTGCGCTTCTTCCTGCTGCGCAGCCACTACCGCAGCCCCATCTCCTTCTCTTCGGGACTGATCGAGGAGGCGCACAAGGCGTTGCAGCGCTTCTATACGGCGCTCAACGGCCGGACGGACGACGGCAAGCCGCTCGACTGGAGCGAAGCCTATGCGGCGAAGTTCAAAGCGGCGATGGACGACGACTTCAATACGCCGCTTGCCGTGAGCGTGCTGTTTGAGCTCGCCGCCGAGATCAACCGCACCGGCTCGCCGGCGCTTGTCCGCCAGCTCAAAGGCTTGGGCAAGATCCTCAACATCCTGCAGCGCGATCCGGCGAACTTCCTGCAGGGCGGCGTCAAGGCCGACGATGAGGCCCGGATTCAGGCGCTCATCGACGAACGCGCTGCCGCCAAGAAGGCAAAGAACTTCGCGCGCGCCGACGAAATCCGCGCCAGCCTCCTCAAGGAAGGCGTCGAGCTGATGGATTCGCCCAAGGGCACGACCTGGCGCCGCATCTGATGCGGCTCTGCAGGCAACAGAACACATGGCACATTAGGTAAGAAGAGCATGGCCAAGAAAGTTTTTCTCGAATTCGAACGCGACATTGAGGCGCTCGAAAAGAAGATCGACGAGCTGCGCGAGCTCGAAGAAGCTGAACAGGGCAAGGGCGTGAGCGTCGCCTCCGAGATCGCTTCGCTCGAAGCTAAGGAAGCCGAGCTTGTGAAGAAGACGTACGCCGAGCTCACCCCTTGGCAGGTGTCGCTTGTCGCGCGCCATCCGAATCGTCCCTACACGCTTGATTACATCGATGCGATGTTTACGGACTTTCACGAGCTGCACGGCGACCGCGCCTTTGCCGACGATGCCGCCATTGTGGGCGGCCTCGCCCGCATTGCCGACATCAACGTGGTCGTGATCGGCAACCAGAAGGGCCGCACCATTCGTGAGCGCACGCAGCGCAACTTCGGCATGGCGCGTCCGGAGGGCTACCGCAAGGCGCTGCGCCTGATGAAGCTCGCTGAGAAATTCGATCTGCCGATCGTCACTTTCATCGACACCCCGGGCGCCTATCCCGGCATTGATGCTGAGGAGCGCGGCCAGTCTGAGGCCATTGGACGCAACATCTACGAAATGTCGGTGCTCAACGTGCCGATCGTGGCCTGCGTCATCGGCGAAGGCGGTTCGGGCGGCGCCTTGGCGCTCGGCGTTGCCGACGTGGTGATGATGCTTCAGTATTCGACTTATTCCGTCATTTCGCCCGAAGGCTGCGCTTCCATTCTTTGGAAGGACTCTGCTCAGGCGCCGCGCGCTGCAGAAGCGCTTGGCCTCACGGCGGAGCGTCTCTCGGCGCTCGGACTCGTCGACCGCGTCGTTTCCGAGCCGATCGGCGGTGCGCATCGCGATCCGAAGCTGATGGCGACGACGTTGAAGCAGACGATTGTCGACGAGCTTCGCGCGCTGCTGCGCATGCCGCGCGAAGAGCTCCTAGACCGCCGCTCGAAGCGTTTGGCAAGCTACGGCTTCTTTGACGTTGCGCAGCCCAAGGCCGCTGAAGCGCAAGCGCCTGTTCAGACGGCTCAGTAGTTCGTGCTCTGCGGGGAAGGCGTTTTGTTCTGCAGAGGCTTCTGCATTTGAGGAGGCAATGAACTGCTTTCTCCGCAGGGAAGAAGATTGATAGGAAGAGTGGCAGAGCGGTTGAATGCACCGGTCTTGAAAACCGGCGAAGGGCAACCTTCCGTGGGTTCGAATCCCACCTCTTCCGCCAACAGTCATAAATGACGAACCCCGCTAGGCGATTAAGCTGGCGGGGTTTTTGTTATGCCTGTATTCATTCCTCTCCTGCAAGCTTTTTGCTGATAGCGTGCAGCGACGCGCGCGTGCGGAAGCGCAGCTTTGAAGATCGAGCTGACTGTGGGGCAAATGGTGGTGGGACAAGCGATGGATATTTGTGACAGAGCGATGAGGTCTGCTGCATGCTCAAAAGCGCAGGCAGCTCGCAGCTGTTGCGTATTTGCTTCCTTGATCCCCCGCAGCGTCCATTCTTCAGGTAGAATGCACAGTCTTCTCCGAAGAGCAGAAGACTTTTTTAGGAAGAGTGGCAGAGCGGTTGAATGCACCGGTCTTGAAAACCGGCGAAGGGCAACCTTCCGTGGGTTCGAATCCCACCTCTTCCGCCAACAGGCATAAACGATGAACCCCGCTAGGCGATTGAGCTGGCGGGGTTTTTCGTTATATCCGGCTCAATCCCTTTCCGGCAGGCCTTGCGGATGGCAAGCAGGGACGAAAGCTAGAGGCCGCAGCATCTTGAAGATTCCAAGCTCGAGTTTCTTGTGGGACAAGCGTCGGGCTTTTGTGACAGAACGATGACGCCTGCCGCTGGCTCAAAAGGCGTGGGCCGCTTTGTCGCTGCGGCGCAAAGCGTTGCTTCATGGCCGAGCGGCAGATGAGGCCGCGCCAAACGAGAAAGCCTCTTTGCCCAGCCATTTCATTTTTTTTGAGCTCGCCCATTCTTTCCTTGCTGTCAAAGTGATCTTCTGAAAGCAAGCGCTTGCATGCACATTGGCCCCTGCGGCAGTGATTGCCGCAGGCATCGAACCGCTTCTGTCGGTCCGGTCGGCAGGGTGCGTCGCGATGGCGCCGGCCGCTTCCTCGTACGGCGACGTTGTCCGCCGCCCCAGTCTGCGGGCGCAGTCGGTCATACAAAGTTCATCGAGCCTTTGCGCTGCTTTCATGTGCGCTTCCAACAATGTGCGGCCTGAGAGAACCCAACTGTTCCCATTAGTCAAGATGAAAAAGGGGGCCGCTTCTGCTGCGCACCGCTCTCAATGCGCCGGGCAGGATATGCCGCTCACTGTGCGGCAAGGCTCCTGACGACAGAAGTGATCATGAAGAAAAGCACTTTTTTTGCGCCGCGCAAGCTGGCAGCCGGCCTCGTTCTCGCGCTGGGGCTCGCCTCGGCCGCCTTTGCCAATGCCGACCACATGGTGGTGGCCGTGCAGCAGCTTCCGCCGAATGTCGAGCCGCAGGGCATGAACAGCAACGTCATGGACCGCGTGGCCTATTCCATTTTTGAAACGCTCATTCGCGCCGATCTGAAGACGGGCGAGCTGCATCCGGGGCTGGCAGAATCCTGGAAGCGCCTTTCGCCCGAGACGGTTGAATTCAAGCTTCGCAAGGGCGTGAAGTTCCAGGACGGCACGGACTTTACTGCTGACGACGTGGTCTTTTCGTTCGGCCCTGAGCGCTTCTCGAGTGAAAAGGCCCCCGGCCGTCCGATGGCCTTCGAGTTCCTCGGCGGCCTCAAGTCGATTGAAAAGGTGGACGACTACACCGTGCGCGTCACGATGAACGGTCCCGATCCGCTGATTGAGCGCCGCTTCTCGGCCCGCATGTCCGAGATCATCTCGGAAGATGCCTGGAAGAAGGCGGGCGGCTGGAGCAAGTGGATTCTGCATCCCGTAGGAACCGGCCCCTATGAAGTCGTCGAGTTCCGCCACGGCGCCGAGCTCAAGCTCAAGCGCTTCGAGGGCTATTGGGGCGACAAGGCGCCCGCCAAGGAGCTTTCCTTCGTGGAGGTGCCGGAGCTCTCCGCCCGCGTGGCCGGACTGCGTTCGGGCGAGTTCGACCTCATTACCGAAGTGCCGCCCGATCAGGTGAAGCCGCTTTCGGCCGACGGCAAGATTGATGTGGTCGGCGGGCCGATCGACAACGTCTACGCCCTCGTTTTCGACGACAAGAGCTCGCCGATCATGGCGAACAAGAAGCTGCGCCAGGCGATTCTGCATGCCATCGACCGCGATGTGCTCGTGCAGGCGCTCTTTGCCGGAAAGACCGCGGCGGCCAACAGCTTCCAGTCCCCGACGTTCGGCGACCTCTATGTCAAAGAGGCCGATAAGAAGCTCTACGATCCGGCGCTTGCCAAGAAGCTCGTGAAGGAATCGGGCTACAAGGGCGAGCAGATCGTCTGGCGCATCCAGCCGGGCTACTACACGCAGGAGCTTGTTGTCTCGCAGGCTGTGGCCGGTATGCTCAAGGCCGTGGGCCTCAACGTCAAGCTTGACGTCAAGGAGAACTGGACGCAGGTCGAAGGCGCAGGCAAGGACCGCATGATCAACAACGCCTCCTTCTCGGCCTACTACCCCGATCCGGTTTCGCAGCTCTGGCGCCGCATCAAGAGCGGCAGCTCTTGGGACCAGATGGGCTACTTCACGCAGACGCCCGAGTACCAGAAGTTCAACGTGCTCGGTAAGACGCTCGAAACGTCTGTGGATCCGCAGGAGCGCCTCAAGGCCTGGACTGAAATGCTCAAGGTCTTTGCCGATGATCCCAAGGCCTGCCCGCTCTATCAGGTGCCGATGATCTATGCCAAGCAGAAGAGCGTGATCTGGGAGCCGGGCACGATGAGCTCGATCGACTTCTCGGTCCGCAGCCTCTCCTTCAAGTAAGCGCCTCTTCAATCCAGGCGGATCCAGCGGCCTCAAGCGCCTCGCGCTTGGGGACCGCAGCGCGCGGACGGGCGGCATGCCGGTCCGCGCGCCGCACCTGAAAGCTTCTTTTTCTAAATGCATCTGAATTCTCAGAGTCCCTCGGCAGCGCCTGCTTCGGCTGATGATGCGCTGCTGGAGGTGAAGAATCTGCGCGTGAGCTTCGGCGGCGTTGAAGTGCTTCATGGCGTCGACCTCTCAGTCAAGCGCGGTACGATTCATGCGCTCATCGGCGAGTCCGGCTCGGGCAAGAGCGTGCTTGCTCGGTCGGTGCTGGGCCTTGCCGGCAAAAAGAGCCGAACGGCCGGCAGCATCAGGTTTGCCGGACGCGAGCTCGTCGGCCTTTCGGAAGCGGACATCCAGAGCGTTCGCGGCGCCGACATCAGCATCGTCGTGCAGGACGCCATGTCTGCGCTCAATCCGATGCGCACCATCGGCTATCAGCTGATGGAGACGATTGCCTACCGTCATCCGAAGTTCCGCGGCCGCGCTGCCGCAGCGTCGCTCGCGAAGCACCATGAAGAGATCCGCGATCTCGCCATCTCGTTTCTGAAGCAGGTGGGCATCACTGCGCCGGAAAAGCGCTTTGACGCCTATCCGCATCAGCTCTCCGGCGGCATGCGGCAGCGCATCATGATTGCGCTCGCTCTCGTCGGCGAGCCCAAGCTGCTGCTCGCCGACGAGCCGACGACGGCGCTCGACGTCGTCGTGCAGCGCGAGCTCCTGCAGGAAATGCGCGAGCTCGTGCTGGCGCGCGGCATGTCGATGCTGCTGGTGACGCATGACCTCATGCTGGCGCGCGACGTGGCCGACCGCGTGAGCGTGATCTATGCGGGCACGATTCTGGAAGAGGGCCCCGTTAAACAGGTGATTGCCAATCCGGCGCATCCCTATACGGAGGGCCTTCTTCGCGCGCTGCCGGACATGAAGAGTCCGCATGCGGCGCTCCATCCGATCAAGGGCGAGATCCCGCCGCCCGAGAAGCTCGGCCGAGGCTGTCCCTTTGCGAGCCGCTGCCCGTATGCGAAGCCGGCGTGCAGCGCGCTGCTGCCCGCGATGAAGACGCTCGCTCCGGCCTGGCAGACGCGCTGCGAAGAGGCGCATCTGCGAGAGCCCGACTTCGCCGCGCTCGCCAAGGAATGCATCGGCACGCTGTCGACGGCGCCGGAAATGGCGGCGGCAGAGGCGTCGGGCGTTCTCGAGCAGCAGAAGACGGAATTTCCCGTCATGGTTGATGCGCGCATTGCGAAGCACTGCTATTACGCGCGCCGCGGCTTCTTCGGACGCCGCAAGCCTTGGGACGTGCTGCAGGATGTGGACCTGCAGGTCCGTTCAGGCGAAGTGATGGGGCTTGTCGGGGAATCGGGCTGCGGCAAGTCGACGCTTCTGCGGCTTCTGCTCGGCCTTGCCCGGCCGACGGAAGGCTCCGTGCGCTTCAAGAACGAGGAATATCCGGAGCCGCGCATCGCAACCTGGCGCGAGCAGCGCCAGGCCGTTCAGCTGATCTATCAGGATCCTTTCGGCTGCTTCGACATGCGAAAGAGCGTCGTCGATCAGGTGGCGGAGCCCTTGGAAGTGCACCGCCGCCTCTCGAAGGCCGACGCCCGCGCGGCAGCCTTGCGCGTTCTGAAGGCGGCAGGCCTGCCGGAGCATCATGCCGCGAAGCTCCCCGGCGTGATGTCGGGCGGCCAGCTCCAGCGCGCGGCCATTGCTCGGGCGCTGGCGCTCAAGCCGGCGCTTCTCGGCTGCGACGAGCCGGTGGCCTCTCTGGACGTTTCCATTCAGGCGCAGGTGCTCGAGCTTCTGCGCGAGCTGCGAAAAGCCACCGGCATGTCGATGGTCTTCGTCTCGCACAACCTCTCCGTCATCCGCTGCATCTGCGATCGCGTGACGGTGATGTACCTCGGGCGCATCGTTGAGACCGGGAGCGCCGAAGAGGTCTTCCAGCATCCGATTCATCCCTATACGCGGCTCCTCACGGCGTCGACGCCGGGCGCAGACGCGTCGGTTGTGCGCTTCTACCCCAAGGGCGCCATGCCGAGTCCGATCGATCGGCCGGCGGGGTGCGTCTTCGCCAATCGATGCCCGCTCGCCTCGGAGCGCTGCAGAAAAGAGACGCCGCCTCTCACGGAGCGCTCCAAAGGCCGCAGCGCCGCCTGCTTTGCCGAGACGCCGATTCCGGCGGATCCTCAGGAAGCGCAAGCCTTCTTTGCTCACCTTTCCCAACGGAGCCGATAGGCCATGCCTGCACTTATTTTCAGAATCGTCTGCCGGGCGGTTCTCACGCTCCTGCTCCTCACGGCCTGCGTCTTCTTCGCGCTGCATCTGACGGGCGATCCGGCCCGCATCATGCTCGGCGACGGCGTGGATGCCGCAGCGCTCGACGCCTTTCGCGAACAGTGGGGCCTCAACAAGCCGCTCTGGGAGCAGTTTGTCATTTATCTCGCCAAGTTCGTGCAGCTCGACATGGGCACGAGCTACCTCACCAGTCAGCCGGTTAAGGACGTATTCCTCACGGCGCTCAAGCCCACGATGGACCTCATGATTCCGACGGCGATCGTGACGTTGCTGATCGGCATTCCCTCGGGCGTGATCGCGGCGCTGCACCGCAACACGGCCGTCGACCGCGGCCTCATGGTGGCTTCGGTCTTCGGGTATGCCGTGCCGAACTTCTTCATGGGCGTGCTGCTTCTCCTCATCTTTTCGATCTGGCTCGGCTGGCTGCCGAGCTACGGCAATGCAACGCCCTGGCACTACATCATGCCGGTGATCACGATGGCGACCTCCGAAGCGGCGATCTTCTCGCGCTACGCCAGGAGCGCCATGATCGAGTCGATGAGGCTGCCCTGCGTGCGGGCGGCTCGGATGCGCGGGCTGCCTGAGCGCCGCATCATCTGGCTGCATGCGCTGCCGAACGCCATGCTGTCGATTCTCACCATTCTCGGCTTCTTCCTCGGCACGCTCGTGGCGGGCGCCGTCATCACAGAAAACGTGTTCTCCTGGCCGGGCGTGGGGCGCCTGCTGGTGCAGTCCGTCGCGAGCCGCGACATTCCGGTGGTTCAGCTCATCGTGCTCGCTACTGGCGCCTCGCTCATTCTGGCCAACCTTCTCATGGATCTCCTTGCGCTCGCAGTGAATCCTCGCCTTCGCAAGGGGTAAGCGTCATGTCTGCCATTTCAAGTCTTTGGAAAAAGAGCGGGCTCTCGTTCCTCCCTGCAGCGAGCGCAGCGCTTCTCATTGTGTTTTTCGTCACGGGTCTTCTCTCGCCCTGGATCGCGCCCTACGGACTCGAGGATATGGACCTTGCAGCCCGTCTGCTCGCGCCCTTCCAGTCCGCCGCCCATCCGCTCGGCACGGACGAGCTCGGCCGCGACGTGATGTCGAGGCTCTTCTACTCGCTGCGGCTCTCGTTTGTGCTCGCGATTACCGGCACGATTCTCGGCGCCTTCATCGGCACGGCGCTGGGCTTTCTCGCCGCCCGCTTCGGCGGCTGGGTGGACGATCTCGTCAACATGGGGGTCGACTTCACGGCCTCGCTGCCCTTCATCATCCTTGCGCTGACGATCCTCGCGATCTTCGGCACGGACGTCAAGGTGATCATCATCATCATGGCCGTCTACGGCTGGGACCGCTACGCGAGGCTCTCGCGAAACCTGGCCCGCTCCGCCTACACGGAAGGCTATGCAGGCGCGCTTGAAGCGCTCGGCCTGCCGAACTCCCGGATTCTTCTGCGCCACATTCTGCCCAACATCGCTTCTGCGCTCGTCGTCAACATGACGCTCAACTTCCCGGGGATGATTCTTCTCGAGACGTCGCTCTCCTTCCTCGGCGTCGGCGTTCAGCCGCCGATGAGCTCGCTCGGCACGATGCTCGGCTTCGGACGCGACTACCTCACGACGGCCTGGTGGATCGCCGTGGTGCCGGGCGCGGCCATCGTGCTGTCGACGCTTTCCATGTCGATTCTCGGGGACTTCGTGCAGCAGAAGCTCGAGCCTCAGGGCTGACCGGCAGGCGGCAGGCCGTGCAGATGTAGTGCATGGCCGCATGCCGCCCTGCAGCAGAACTCATTTCATCAAGATTCAGACATCATGACGGACACAAACTATCTGCGCTTTCTCATTGTGGGCTTCGACGGCCTCCTTCCTTCGACGGTCGACGAGGACATGCCGGCGCTCAGCGCCTTTGTGAAGGCGCATCACAGCTGGAAGAACTATCTCGCGGCCTTCCCGACGGAAACGTACGTGAATCATCCGTCGATTTTTTCCGGCTGCCGGCCGAACGGCCACGGCATCATCGCCAACACTTTCTACAACCCGCGCGGAACGACCGCTGCGCTTCGCGGCTTCCAGGGCTGGAGCGTCGATTCGGTCATGGGGCAGGAAAAGCTGGAGAACGGCCTTTACTGCGTGCCCTCGCTCGGCGAGCGGTTGGAGGCCAACGGCCGCACGCTTCGCATTCTCTGCGGCAATTCTGCCGGCAGCACGCGGCTGCAGCACATTCGCGCCGGCTCCTTCACGGGGCATCTCGACTGCTGCGTGCACGACATCGCCCACGTCATTCCTGATTCCGAGCGCAAGGCGCTCGAGGCGGCGGTCGGTCAGGGTGCGCCGATGTCCGTGCCCGACTTTGAAGGCAATCGTCTGATTGCAGATCTATTCCTCGAGCGCGAAGTGAAGCGCGGACTCGGCGACGTGACCGTGCTCTGGTTCGGGGAGCCCGACTTTTCGCAGCACGACTTCGGCATTCATTCGCCTGAAGCGAAGGCGGCGCGGGCCGATGCCGACAAGCACTTCAAGCGCGTGCTCGACTGGTGGGAGGCGGAAGGCCGCGATCAGGGCGTGCAGCTCGTCGTCATGTCCGACCACGGCCATGTCGAAGTCGCTCGGCATGTCGACGTCCGAGGCGCCCTTGCAGAGGCGGGCTGGCATGTGCTGACGCTCGGCGAGGTGGTGAAGGGCGCCGACGTCGCCAAGGCCGATATGGTGATGGCAGGCTCCTATGCGGCCGGCCTTTGGCTCACGCGGCCGAGTGCGGACATGCTCGGCCGGGTGCGCGACTGCCTCATGAGCCTGCCCGACATCGGGCTCGTCTTCTCGCAGTCTGACGAGCGCCGTCCATGCGCGGTCGAAGGCCGCGTGCCGGGGACGCTTTCCGAGCGCCTGGTGTCGTCCGATCATCGCCGCGGACCGCATCTGCGGTTCGTGACGCGCGGCAATGCGGCGACGAACGCCATTGCGATGATGAACGAGCTTGAGATCGGCGCAGGCAACCACGGCGGCCTCATGCCGGGCGAAGTGCATGCGCTTCTTGCCGTCGGCGGCACGGCCTTCCCGGGCGGCGCGCAGCATGAAGCGCCGGCAAGCCACGACGACCTTGCCATGACGATCATGACGATGACGGGGCTTCTGGACGACGAGGCCGAGGCGCCGCTGCCCACCGGACGACTTCTTGCCGAGGCCTTCAAGCCCGAACCAGCAAGGGCGCATGTGATTGCCGGCACGGTCGAGCTCGACTGCGCGGGCTTCGTGCAGCGCCTCGATACGCTCTCGTGGAAGGGCCGCGCCTATGTCGCCTGCGGCGGCCGAGTCAATAACGACGGCTGGACGCTTCCTGAGCCGACCGGCTACGTTTGCGCAGGCGAGGGCGGATCGGTCTGACGAATCTGAACATCAGGACGCTGGCGCCGCTGCCGAGGAAACCGGCATGCGGCGCTTTTTTTTGAATGGATCGCCGTCGAGCGCGTCGGTCTCCGCGCTTCCATGCGTTGGAATGGACGGCTGCGCCTGCCGGGCATGGAGTCAAGAATGTGTCGCTTTGCTGCAACATATTCTTGGCTTTAATTGGGTCTATTTTGAACAGCTCCTTGAAATATAAGGAAAATGATTTAATCCTACCTACTTAGGCAGGTTTATGGATGCGCGCGGCTTCGGAATAATGCGCATCAGATGCTGGATCCGGCTGCGGTGCGTGCAATTTTCCGCAGCGGGATGAGCGGTGCAGGGCAAGTTCCTGAGCTGCTCGGCAGGCATCTGACTTTCCCTTCGTCGGAAGGCGCAGCCTTCCGCCATCTGCTGAAGTCCGCATCATTCAAGCGCGCCTTCAGCAATTTTCGAATGGACATTGAAAAATGAAGAAGACTCTTGCTGCACTCGCCATTCTTGGCGCTTTTGCGGGCACTGCCGCTGCGGCTGACGTCACGCTCTACGGCGTGGTCGACTATGGCTTCAGCTATCAGCATGTTGACGGCGATAAGGCCGGCACGGATGCGAGCGACTCCTTTACGATGAAGTCCGGCCAGAACTCCGGCTCCCGCTTCGGCCTGAAGGGCGAAGAGGATCTCGGCAACGGCACGAAGGTTGGCTTCGTTCTTGAAAACGGCTTTGACGGCGACGACGGCACGTTCGACACCAACGGCGACCGCATGTTCGGCCGTGAAGCGCAGCTCTACGTTCAGGGCAACTTCGGCAAGCTCGGCTTCGGCCGCGCCGGCCAGTTTGCGAGCGCTCTCGGCTCCTACGGCCTCTTGGGCCAGACCTCGCCGTTCTCTTCCGGCTGGGGCACGTTCACGGGCCAGAAGTTCGTTCAGGCTGCGGCTCATACGCGCTATGACAACATGGTGACGTATCAGACCCCGACCTTCGCCGGCTTCCAGGTGTCGGCGCAGTATTCGTTCGGCAATACGGATGCTACCAAGGGGACTGAGGAAGGCAAGGCTAGCGCCAACCGCTACTATGCTCTCGCTGCCACCTACAAGGCTCAGAACCTCTACATCGTCGGCATTGTCGACAGCATCAACTATGGCTCCAAGGAGACGCCTACTTCTGCTGGTGCCAACGGCATTGATGATTCGCTGACCTTCACCCTCGGCGGCAACTACGACTTCGGCGTCGCCAAGGTCTATGCGGTCGGCCAGTACTTCGACAACGCTCTTGGCGTTGGCCAGACTTCCAACATCAATGACGACAATACGATTGGCGCCAAGCTGTACAAGTTCCCCAATGCCGCTGAAGGCTGGGATCTGGCCCTCGGCGTCGGCGTTCCCTGCTTCGGCGGCACGGCCAAGGCCCATGTCGGCTACGTTTCCGCCGAGGATACGAAGGACAGCGACTACTCGCTCGACCGCTGGAATGTGTCTGTCGGCTATGACTACAGCCTCAGCAAGCGCACGAGCGTCTACACGGCCGCGACCTACCTCCGCGACTCCTATGAAGCTCCTGCTACCGAGAAGGCTGACCGCGATCCGTCCGCTGTCGAATTCATGGTCGGCATGATTCACAAGTTCTAATCGCTTGATGGAACTTCCTGACGCAGCGGCTCAATCCGGATGACGCCGCCGAGTTCAGGACCGTGAAGACAAGAGCGGCTCCCTGTCGAAAAGACAGGGGGCCGCTTTGCTGTGTGCTCGGCATGGGCACGTTCTAACGGGTGAAAGTCCCGAGAGGGGCCGGCAG
>CAJKSP010000007.1 GCA_905202595.1 uncultured Sutterella sp. | reverse complement strand
AGGCCAAACACGCCGACCCCGATTGCCACATTTTTTTTCTTCCTACCCACAAAAATTATATGTATGTTTTTTTTTTGAATGTCCCCCTCCCCCCCCCCCCCCCCCCGATTTAGGGTTTTCATTTATTAATATATTTTCTTTATGTTTACCTCAACATTAGCCATCTGAATAAGCATTTAACCGTGACGCTTCCCGGCATCACAGGGAATTTGCGAATGTTCTCTTTGTTTATGAGAGGCATTTCAGAAATTCCCCCATTGTCGGTTTGTTTGTGGAAATCCATCAAATCTGCCTAAAGCGCTCATCAACCGCTGTCCGCTTACTCGCCATGAAGCTGCGGCCGACGTTTCTTCCTCCCTCCGCCGTATTGACCCTGTAGCGGCTGGAGGGTTTAATTTGAAGCTCATTAAGAATCATTCCGCTTTTCGACGGCTGACCTTCTTGGACGCAAGAGCGCAGAAGGCTGGCCGCTCTGCGTTTCTTCATCACTATGAGCGAGACACAAGCTTCATGCGCCGCGGCTGCTCCCGCTTGCGCATCACCCGCTCAGCCGCTTCGCTTTGACGTCGGCGGCATGAGCTGCGCAGCATGCGCCGCGCGCGTCGAAAAAGTGACGTCGGGCGTGCCTCAGGTCGCCTCCGCAACGGTGAATCTCTTGAAAAACACCATGGCGGTTGAACTGGCGCCAGGCGCTGATCCGCAAGCTGTCTGCGAAGCCATCAGCGCTGCTGTGGGCGGCGCAGGCTACAGCGCAAAGCTGCACGACGCGCACGCCAAGCTGGGCGCCGCTGCGCCCGCTGCCGGCACCCGTTCAGACGAAGACCCGCTCGCTGCGCACTGGCGCCGCCTCTGCTGGTCGGCCGCCTTCCTGGTCGTTCTCATGTACGTTTCCATGGGACCGATGGTGGGGCTGCCGATGCCGAGCTGGCTTGACGGCGACGAAAACCGGCTCGTTAATGCGCTTTTGCAGTTTCTCCTGGCGCTGCCGCCGATCTTCCTCAATCGCGGCTTCTTCATTCGGGGCTTCCGCGCGCTGTGGCTTCGCGCGCCAAATATGGACAGCCTCATCGCCGTCGGCGCCGGCGCGGCGCTCGCCTACGGCGTGTGGACCCTTCTGCTGATCGCCCGCCTCGCAGGCCGCGGCGATGCCGCAGCCGCCATTGCGCTCTCGCACAATCTCTACTTTGAGGGCGCGGCAACGATCCTCACCCTCATTACGATCGGCAAATATCTCGAAGCCCGCGCCAAAGGCAAGACCACCGGCGCCATTGAAGCGCTGCTTGCGCTCGCGCCCCGCGAAGCCGTGGTGCTTCGAAACGGCGAAGAAGTCTCCGTACCCCGCGACGACGTCAAGCCGGGCGATCAGGTGGTGCTTCGCACAGGCGCTACCGTCCCTGTCGACGGCATCGTTCTGGAGGGCGAAGGCGAGCTCGACGAATCGGCCATGACGGGCGAAAGCCGCCCGGTGGCAAAAAAGAAGGGCGACGCGCTCACGGGCGCCACGCTGGTAGCAAGCGGCCGCTTCCTCATGCGGGCTACGCGCGTCGGCGACGACACGACGCTCGCACAGATCATCCGGCTCGTTGATGAAGCGACCTCCTCCAAGGCGCCCGTCGCCCGCATGGCAGACCGCGTGAGCGGCATCTTCGTACCGGCCGTGATTCTCATTGCCTTGGCAACGCTCCTCATCTGGCTCGCTCTGGGCGAATCCTTCGCCTTCGCGATGACGAATGCCGTCGCCGTGCTCGTCATCTCCTGCCCCTGCGCGCTCGGACTCGCCACGCCCACGGCCATCATGGTCGGCACGGGCCAGGGTGCCAAGCGCGGCATTCTCTTCAAGACCGCCGCAGCGCTTGAAGCCATGGGCGGCGTCACCGACGCCGTGCTCGACAAGACGGGCACCGTCACGGCCGGCAAGCCCGTCGTCGCCGGCGTGCATCCCGCAAACCCCGCCTTTTCGGCCCCGCTTCTCATCACGGCGGCCTCGCTCGAGCATCCTTCCGAGCACCCGCTCGCCAAAGCAATCGTCCGCGCGGCGGCGGAACGCAAGCTCCCCTTCCAACCCGTGACGGACTTCCGCCAGATCGCCGGCCGCGGCCTCACGGCCAAGCTCGGAACCCGCACCTACTTTGCAGGCAACGCCAGCCTTGCCGCCGACGTGCGCTGCGCCATTCCCGACGCCCTCGCTCAGGCTGCCGCCGCAGCGGAAAAGCGCGGCGAAACGGCCATCTGGATCGGCGAAGCCGGCTCGGCAGAAAAAGAAGGCATGCTTCTCGGCATGCTGCGCTTGGCCGACGAACCCAAGCCCGACTCGGCAGCGGCCGTCAAGGCGCTGCAGAGCATGGGGATCCGCGTCACGATGCTCACGGGCGACGCGCCTGCCGTCGCTGAAGCCGTCGCCGCCCGCTGCGGCATCGAGCACGTGATCGCCGGCGTGCTGCCGCAGGACAAGGCCGAGCACGTCGCCGCTCTCAAGCGGAAGGGCCGCAAGGTCCTCATGGTCGGCGACGGCGTGAACGATGCGCCGGCGCTTGCCGCCGCCGACGTCGGCGCTGCCATCGGCGCCGGCACGGACGTCGCCATCGCAAGCGCAGACGTCGTGCTCATGAAGAGCAGCCTCTTTGACGTCGCCACGGCAGTCGAACTCTCCCGCGCGACCATGCGCAACATCCGCGAAAACCTCTTCTGGGCCTTCATCTACAACGCCGTCGGCATTCCGATTGCGGCAGGCGTCTTTGCCGGCGAAGGCCTCACGCTCAATCCCATGATTGCGGCGGCCGCCATGAGCCTCAGCTCGTTCTCGGTCGTCACGAACGCCTTGCGGCTGCGCTTCTTCAAGCCGAAGCATCAGCCTCAGTCCATTGAAACTGCGCCGGCCTCATCCAGCAACGCCGCCGGCGCCTCTCAGAAGGAGATTCCGATGAAGGAAAAGACCATTCACATTGAAGGCATGCACTGCGGCCACTGCACCGCTTCCGTCGAAAAGGCCCTCTCGGCCCTGCCCGGCGTTGAAGTCGTAGAAGTGTCGCTCGAGAAGAAGGCGGCTGTCGTCAAGGCCGAAGACTTCGTGACGGACGACATGCTGAAGGAAACCGTCAAGGGCGCAGGCTTCACCGCCACCTCGGTCGACTAAAGCCCTGAGCGCATCCTGCGCTTTCACAAGCGGAGCGCGGTCTTTGGCCGCACTCCGCTGTTTTTTTTGCCTCGGCAGCCGCATTGCTATGCTGTGAGCCATAGACAATGCCGTCCGCAACGCGCCCACACCATGAATCGTCCGACTGCCGCCATCTGCCAAATTGCTTATCCGTGCCCTGCGGGCACGCTGCTGCTCGCCTCGTGCGAAGACAAGCTCATTCTCTGCGACTGGAGCGCAGGCCTTCATAGAGATGCCATCGCCAAGCGCCTG
This sequence comes from uncultured Sutterella sp., assembly GCA_905202595.1. Taxonomy (GTDB): domain Bacteria; phylum Pseudomonadota; class Gammaproteobacteria; order Burkholderiales; family Burkholderiaceae_F; genus Sutterella. Next base: position 67,588 of record CAJKSP010000007.1, on the reverse strand, counting down.
GCGCGCCGCCTCGGCACGGACTTCTCCGCCCTGCGTAGCCCTGCGGCCAGCCCCGTCATCGACCAGGCGCGCCGCGAGCTCGACGAATACTTTGCCGGCCGCCGGCACGCCTTCGACCTGCCGATCCGCCTCTTCGGAACGCCATTTCAAATGCGCGTCTGGGAAGCTCTTCTTGCCATTCCCTACGGCGAAACGAGAACTTACAGCGACATGGCGGCCGCGGCCGGCTCGCCCCGAGCCGTCAGAGCCGCAGGAACCGCCATTGGAGAAAACGCTCTCTCCATCCTCGTGCCCTGCCACCGCGTTCTGTCGTCAGACGGCACGCTTGGGGGCTACGGCGGCGGGCTTGACGCCAAGCGGCTGCTCCTGAGGCTTGAGGGCGCGCTGTCGCGACCCTAACGCATAACAGAAGCGGCCCGCAGGCCTTGAGGCCCCCGGGCCGCGAAAGCACTTGCGGCGCCATGCATCAAGAGGCGGAAAGCACCATCTTGTCAGAAAGGCCGTCGCCCGTCTGCTCGAAGAATCGCAGCAGATCCATCGGCGTGAGCTTCGCCTTCTCTTCGCCGCGGACGTCGAGAATCTTCTGCCCGTCGTGGAACATCAGCAGGCGGTTTCCGAAGCGAAGCGCATCGCGCATGTTGTGCGTGATCATGAGCGTCGTGAGCTTCTGCTCCGTCACGATGCGGTTCGTGATAGCAAGCACTTTCTCTGCGGTCTTCGGATCCAGCGCAGCCGTGTGCTCGTCAAGAAGCAGCAGATGCGGCCGCTTGAGCGTCGCCATCAGAAGCGTCAGCGCCTGGCGCTGGCCGCCGGAAAGCGTGCCGACATGAGCCGACATGCGCGCCTCAAGGCCGAGGCCAAGACCCGCCACGAGATTTCTGAAGTATTCGCGGCGATCCTTGCGCTCGCTCCAGCGCAGCGTCGGCCGCTGTCCGCGGCGGTCGGCAATGGCGAGATTCTCTTCGATCATCATGCCGGCCGCCGTGCCCATCATGGGATCCTGGAAGACGCGGCCGATGAAGGCTGCGCGCTTGTGCTCCGGCATGCGGGTGATGTCGCGTCCGTCGATCTCGATGCGTCCGGCATCAATCGGAAAGACGCCTGCGATGGCATTGAGCAGCGTCGACTTGCCGGCGCCGTTCGAGCCGATCACCGTGCAGAAGTCGCCGTCCTCAAGCGTGAGCGTGATCCCGCGAAGCGCCTTCTTCTCATTGGGCGTGCCGGGGAAAAAGGTCTTGCGGATGTTCTCCAGAACGAGCATGACTTGTTCCTTCCTTCTCTTTGTTCTTGTCTGGTGAATGCTTCATGCCTGATCAGGCGCCCCGAACCGAGCGCGCGGAGAGCTTGGCCTTGAGAAGCGGCATCGAAAGCGCGAGCGCCACAAGGACGGCGGTGAAGAGCTTCAGATCGTTGGGCGGCATGCCGAGCTCGAGCACGACGGCGATCACGATGCGGTAGATGATCGAGCCGGCCACGACGGCAAGAAGCGACGTCTTGAAGGAGCGCGGCCCGAAGAGCACTTCGCCGATGATGACGGAAGCGAGGCCGATTACGATCGTGCCGACGCCCATGCCGACATCGGCAAAGCCGTTCGCCTGAGCGACGGCAGCGCCCGAGAGCGCCACGAGCGCATTGGAGACGACGAGTCCGAGGACGACCATGAAGCTCGTATTGATGCCCTGCGCGCGGGCCATCTGCGGATTGAAGCCCGTCGCGCGCACGGCGGTGCCGAGCTCCGTGCCGAAGAACCAATAGACGATCTCGCCCACGATGACGGCGATGACGAGCCCCACGATGAGGCCGCTCTCGGCGACGCCGAGGCCCGTAAGCTTCTCGACGAGCGTAAAGACCGTCTCATCCTGCAGCAGGCCGATGTTGGACTTGCCCATCACGTGAAGGTTCACGGAATAGAGGCCGATCATCGTCAGAATGCCGGAGAGAAGCGCCGGGATGCGGAGCTTCGTCGTGAGAAAGCCCGTCACGCCGCCAGCGATCGCGCCGCCGATCAGCGCGAGAAAGAAGGCGAGCGCAATGCCGCCGCCTGAAACGATCACCGTCGCCGCAATGGCTGCGCCGAGCGGGAACGTGCCTTCCACAGACAGGTCGGCAATGTCGAGAATCCTGAACGTGAGGAAGACGCCGATGGCCATCACGGACCACTGCAGGCCCTGCCCCACCGTTGAGAGGATGAGATCGATCATGAGGGTTTTCCTTTCTTTTTGCTTTAGTTGATGCGTAATCGCAGGCTTTGAGCTCAAAAGCGGCGCCGCCCGAGAAGCATCGGCGCTTCGACCCTGCTTGCTGCAAGGCCGGAGCGCCGACTAGAGAGCGAAGAGCGCTGTCCGCCTATTCAAACGTCTTGGCGTTCTTCAGAAGATCTGCCGGAACCTCAAAGCCGATGGCCTTGGCCGCCTTGAGATTGAAGACGAGCTGACCTTCCTTCACGTGCTGCACGGGCATCGTAGCGGGCTTGGCCTTGCCTTCGAGAATGTCGGCGCCCATGCGGCCGGTCATCTTGCCGAGCTCGTAGTAGTCGACAGACACCGAGCCGAGAAGGCCGTTCGACACCATGCCGATTTCGCCTGCAACCGTCGGAATCTTAGCCGGATTCGTCACCTTCACGAGCGCAGGCACTGCCGAGGCAATGACGTTGTCCGTCGGCAGATAGAGGCCGTCGACCTTGCCGATGAGAGAATTGGCCGCCTGCTGGATGTCGTTCACGTTCGAAACCGTCGCTTCGAGCACCGTAATGCCGGCCTTCTTTGCCGCAGCCTTCAGCAGCTCAACCTGGTAGGCGGAGTTGATTTCGCTCGAGTTGTAAATGGTGCCGATCGTCTTCGCATTCGGGACGAGCTTCATGAGGAGCTTGAACTGCTCTTCAATCGGGCCGAGGTCCGAGACGCCCGTAACGTTGCCGCCGGGCGCTTCGTCAGACTTCACGAGCTTTGCGGAAACGAAGTCCGTAATGGCTGTAGCGACAATCGGCGTATCGCGTGCGGCGGTTGCCATCGACTGTGCAGCAGGCGTTGCCACGGCGAAGATGATGCGGTCCTTGTCGGAGACGAAGCGCGTGGCGATGTTGCGCAGATTCGACTGATCGGCCTGTGCATTCTGGCGGTCGATCTTGATCTTTTCGCCGTCCTTCCAGCCGCGCTCGGCCAAGCCGTCGACGATGCCGCGCACAGCGGCATCAAGCGCGTCGTGCTCAACGAGCTGAACGATGCCGATCGGAATCGGCTCAGAAGCCGCAGCGGCCGTCCCCGCTGCGGGCTTCGCCTCTTCCTTTCCGCAGCCCGACAGCGCGACAAGCGCAGCTAGGCAGGCGGCGCCGAGCGTGCGGCGGGAGAGCTTGGCGGTGATCTTCATGATGCGTACTCCTCAAAAGCAGCGCCTCCCTTTTTATGAACAAGTCAAACGCGCAGGGAAGCTTTTTTTACGATTATCCGGCCTAAACCCAAAGATGCTCCCATCAAACTAAAGAGAACCCCCTAAGCCGAGTCCGCTAGATTCGATGAGTCCCCGCAACAAGGAGGGAATTAAACGCAAGCGCCGCTTCGGCTTTGAAGACTCGAAGCGGCGCCGGTGAAATAACTCAACCAACGTTGGCTTTAGAAAGTCGGAACGAGCGAACCCTTGAAATGTTCCTCAATGAACTTCTTCACTTCAGGCGTGCGAACTTCCTTCTTCAGCAGCTGAATTTCCGGACGGTTCTCATCGCCGATGCGGATGGCCACAACGTTGGCGTAAGGAGAATCCTTCGATTCGATGGCAATGGCGTCCTTCACGGGATTAAGTCCGGCACCGAGCGCGAAGGTGCAGTTGATGACGGCAATCGCCGCATCCTCAAGCGAGCGCGGCAGCTGCGCGGCTTCGACCTCAACCACTTTGAGATGCTTCGGATTCTGATCGATATCCGCCGGCGACACCAAGAAAGGCGCATCCTTGCGGATGCCGATGAGGCCCTCCTGCTCAAGGAGACGCAAGGCGCGGCTGCCGTTCGTCGGATCGTTCGGCACGGCAACCGTCGCTCCTTCGGCAATGTCAGCCGGCTTTTTCAGCGTCTTCGAGTAGACGCCGAGAGGCGCAATGTAGGTCGTAGTAAGCGCTGCGATCTTCAGATTGTGCTGCTTGGCAAAGTCTTCAAGGTAAGGCCCGTGCTGGAACAGATTCGCGTCGATCGAGCCATCTGCAAGCGCAAGATTCGGCTGAACATAATCTGAAAACTCGACAATTTTGAGTTCAATGCCCTGCTTCTTGAAGACCGGCTGCAGGAACTTCATGATGTCGCCGCCCGGCACGGGATTGACGCCCACTGTGAGCGTCTTCGCCGGCGCTGCGGCCTGAGTCTCGCCGCCAGCGGGCGCTGCGGCCTCCTTCTTGTCGCCGCAGCCGGCAAGGCTGACGGCAAAGGCGCCTGAAATGAGAGCGGCGGAAGCGAGTTTGAGGAAAGCGAGACGGTTCATGATGGTTTTGTCCTTCTGGCAGCGCATTCGCTGCAGCGGCTGAGGGGCGGATTTGCAAGCGGCCACAAACTCAGCTCAAAGCGCTCGGCGGCGAATGGCAAATATGGGGAATCGGCTGAAAAAGCGCGGCCTGGGCAGAAGCAGAGGATTCACCGGCTGGCCTGCCGAAGAGGCCGCAGCTGCTCTGCACGTATCCGCTCTCGCAGGCGTCATCAAGGGGGACGCCGCCATGCTGGGCAGCGCGATGCGTCTGCGCTCTCCCGCCGCTTGAGCCGGCTGCATGCCGAAGCGATCCCCGCGGGACCGCGGGCGGGAGATTGATGAAGGGCGCCGCTTCCGCGAAGCGGCCCTGTTTCTTCAGAGTAGCGGAGCGCAGGCTGCATTGAAAGGCAGGCCTGCGCAAAAAACCGCCGAAGCTGAGGTATTACCTCGGCATTTCGGCGGTTTCGCGTAGATTCGCAGCTTAAAGAAACGGTCGGACTTTAAAAGCCGATTTTGGCCAGCCAGGCGTTCACATCGCTCTGAGCGCCTCGGGCACCGCTGCCCGGCACATAAAAGTGCTCGCCCATCTTTGCACGCGGGCAGAGTTCGGCGATTCGGTTCAGAGCGCCAGAGGGCGACGAGCTTCCCGATGTAATGAAGGGGTAAATCGTCTTCCCGTCGAGCGGATGATCCATGAGGAAAGTAGCCATCGGCACCGAGAGGCTCCCCCACCAATAGGGACTGCCGATAAAGACGGCATCAAATCCTGACAAATCAGGGATGCTCGTCGCGAGTTCTCGGCGCTTCTTGGAGCGGACTTCTTCCCGCGCGATGCCCGTCATGTCGCCGTAGGCTGCTGCATAAGGCTCCTTGACCTCAAGCTTGAGCAGAGAGAGCTTCGTGCGCTCGGCGATGAAGCGCGCCAGCTGCTCGGTATTGCCGGAGCGCGAATAGTAGATGATCAAAGCCTTCTGTCCTTCAGCAGCCCAAGATGCGCGAGGGAGGAAGGCGCCCGCAGCAAGCGCGCCCGCAGCAGCGAGGCAAGTGCGGCGTGAGATTGAATCGAAGAGTTTCACAGCCAGACTCCTATGCAAGAATCGCGCCGCCTGAAAAGCTCATTCATGGATGAGCCCCGGGCAGCTCTTTATCTGAGCCTATTTTGGCGTCAGGCCGCCTGGCACAGTTTTCGCTTTTTCTACAAAAACTGCCCAATTCACTCAAACGAAAGCCATCTATACGCCAATTACCTCAAAAACGCATGCAATTCACGCATCAATCAACTTTTGAGAACGCACTGCTGCCGAACGTCGGCCAGGCACTACTTCATCTTTTTCAAAAGCGTCGCCGACATGAAGCGCACAACCGAACGGGGCATCTTGCTGCCAAAGAAGGCCCCCACTGTATTAAAGGCGCCATAAGTGACGACAGCCTTTCCCGCCATCATGCCGCGCCAGCCTGCCCGAGCCACTTCGGGCGCATCTTTCGCGAAGCGGTCAAAAGGCGAATCAGCCTCTAGCCCGGCTGCCGTGCCGAAATTCGTGCGGGTCGGTCCAGGACAGAAAGCCGTGGCCGTCACGCCCGTTCCTCGAAGCTCTTCAGAAAGCGCTTCCGTAAAGGACAGCACATAAGCTTTCGTCGCCCCATAGACGCCCAGGAACGGACACGTTTGAAAGGCCGCTGTCGATGCAATGTTGAGAATGCGGCCGGCTCCGCGATCCGCCATAGTCTTTGCATAGATGAGCGAAAGCTCCGTGAGCGCCTGCACATTGAGGTCGATCATGCGCCGGCAGTTTGCTCGGTCCATGCGGATCATGGGGCCGAATGCCCCAAAGCCCGCATCATTGACAACAATGCCCGGCTCGATTCCAAGGCCCTCCAGCGTTCCGGCAAGAGAAGCCGGCGCGCCGGGCAGCGTCAAATCCGTCGGCAGCGCTATTGCATTGACATTGAAGCGGCTTTTGAGCTGGGCAGCAAACTCAAGGAGCTTCTCCGAAGAGCGCGCGACCAGCACGGGGCTCCAGCCGTCTTCAGCGGCCAGCATGGCGAATTCTCGTCCGAGACCGCTTGAAGCGCCCGTAATGAGCGCATAGGGCTCCGCAGTTGTTGATGGGCGCTCAGCGCCTACTTGTGCACTTGTCATTCGTCTCAATCTCCGCCTTGTTGGCGCCAAGCGCCGAATGGCTCTCACGCTATCGCAGGCCGAATGTTTGCGCAATGCCGGACTTAAAAAATCAAGCGCCGCGCGCTAGAATTGAAAATTATTCTCATTACGAAATCCTCTGTCTGCGCTCGCTCTCGACGCTCGGTCTGAAGCGCTTGAACGCAAAAGGCTGAGCGTCCGGCATTGCTGCGGCGTCTGCTCTGAAAGCGCAGCTGGAGATTCTCTGCCGCCGGGAGGCGCGTCATGTATCAAACGATCGTCGGCATTGACGGCATGGCCTGCAGCATGTGCGAAGCGCATGTCTGCGAAGCCGTCAAAAAAGCTTTCTCCGTCAAGAAGGCCCGTGCATCGCATCGGCGCGGCCAGCTCGAGCTCCTCACCGATTTGCCGGTTGCAGAAGCCGCACTTCGCGCAGCCCTCGCCCCGACGGGCTATGACGTCACGTCTTTTGACTGCAAGCCCTTCGAGAAGAAGAGCCTTTGGTCCAAGTTGTTCGGATAAGCGGAATGAATGCTTCCGAATAATGAGAAATTCACAGGGTTATCTCTGCACGATTCTCTTTCAAGATCATCTGCCTGCGCCTGACCAGTTCGCTAAAGTGTGGGCGAAGCCGGCTCGGCTTGCATGATCTGATCGCAGGAAGAACGTCAAGCCAAGCTTGCACAGCTACTGAATTCCAAATTTCCAACAAAAGGAGAATAAGAAATGAAGCTTCGCATGATCGGCGCTGCCGCCGCTCTCGCTGTTTCGCTCGCCATGGGAGCCGCTCAGGCTCTCGAGCCCGTTAATCCGCAGCCGGCGCAGCCGCTCACCTATGAAAACCCGGCCTATCAGAAGGTGGTTCCTGCTGAAGCGAAGAAGATGATTGAAGCCGGCGTCGTGGTGATCGACGTTCGCGAGCCCAACGAATTTGCAGAAGGCCATGTGAAGGGCGCCGTCAACGTACCGCTCAGCACGCTTCGTCCGGGCCAGAAGCTCGAAGCCGTGCCTGACTTCAACGCCAAGGTGCTCGTCCAGTGCAAGTCGGGCGTTCGCGCTGAAAAGGCTTCCAAGATCCTCGTTGAAACGGGCTACAAGCACGTCTACAACATGTACGGCACCTCTCAGTGGCCCTACGGCTTGGTGAAATAATCCGCCGGCCAGCTTTTGCTCGCTGATGCAGCCCCATTCTCCAGCTTTCTGGAGAATGGGGCTTTTTCTTTGGCCTGCCGCCGGACCTGAGGGGAGGCTCTCCTGCTCATCGCCGTCAGGCACGAATCCGGCGCTCCAGGTGCAGCCCAGGGATCTGAATCGCTGCCCGCATCCTTGAGCGGTCTGCGGACTTTTCCTCAGATGATCCTCGCGCGGTCAAGCTTAAGGCGCGCCAGGCGATGCGCTTGAACGGCCCTACCCATAATGGAAGGAAGCGCCGGCAGCATTCCAGCACAGGACTGCCGGCGCGAATTCTTCAAGCGCAGGAGGGATTCCGTCATGGACGAAGCCGCTTCAAATTCTGTTCCTCAGCCGGTCAGGCCGCCGGAAAAGCTCGAAAGCCTTTTGGGCGAAGCCGATGCCAAGCGCATCGTCGACTTCCGGCATGATCTTCACTGCCATCCTGAAATCGGGATGGAAACCGTCAGCACCGCCGACAAAGTGGAGGCCGAGCTTCGCGCCATGGGCTTCACGGACATCCGCCGCTTTGCCAAAACGGGCCTTGCCGCACGCCTTCAGGGCGAAAAGCCCGGCCCGATGATCGGCATCCGAGCTGACATGGATGCGCTGCCCGCGCCTGATGAAACGGGCCTTCCCTGGGCCAGCCAGCGGAGCAACTGCGCGCACCTCTGCGGCCACGACGGCCATACGGCAGGACTTCTTGCCGCCGCGCTCTGGTTCTCGCGCCATCCGCACTTTGCGGGCGAAATCGTCTTCATCTTCCAGCCGGGCGAAGAAGGCTGGTCGGGCGCCAAAAAGATGATTGACGACGGCCTCTTCAAGGCCTACCCCTGCCGCGAGGTCTATGCCATGCACTGCGAATCGCGGCTGCCGATCGGCTCGATGAAGATGCGCCGCGGCGCCATGACGGCCAATGCCGACATTGCCAAGGTCACGATGGAAGGCTGCGGCGGCCACGGCGCGCGGCCGCATCAGACGATCGACCCGGTGCCTGCCATCGTCGAATTCCTCTCGGCTGTGCCGACGATTGTTTCCCGCAACATCGACGCCATGAAGCCGGCGGTGCTCTCTCCCTGCTGGATCGCCGCAGGCGATGAAAACGCGCCAACCGTCATCCCGCAGCGCGCCCGCTGTTCAGTGTCCGTGCGCACCTTTGACCGAGACGTGCAGGACACGGTTGAAAAGCGCCTGCGCGAAGCGGCGCAGGGCGCGGCGCAGATGTTCGGCTGCCGGGCCGACTTTAGCTACGAGCACTACTACCCGTCTCAGGTCAACAATGCGGCGCTTGTCGATGCGCTCGAGCCTGCTCTCAAGCGGGTCTTCGGCGACGAAGCTGTTCTCACAGACTTTTCGCCGAGCATGGGCTCTGAAGACTTTGCCTTCATGTCCCAGTGCGTTCCCGGCGTCTACATTCAGTTCGGCATGGTCGACAAGGATCACTGCGGCGTCAGCGCTCACAATCCTCACTTCGACTTCAATGACGCCGTGCTCGGCGCCTGGCTGCGCGCGCTGATCACGATCGTCGAGACCCGCCTGCCGCTTTGAGAGCCTTGCGTTCCGCCCCAAGCGGCGGGTGCGCTTCCATGAGCGGCGCAGCATGAGACGAAGCGGGACCATTCGCTAGAATGGGCCCGCTTTTTTCATTCGGCAACGGCTGTTCAGCCGCCTTGCCCCCTTCTGAGGAGATCCGTCTTGCGAACCTGCGCGCAAATTCTTGACTGCCGCCTCTGGGCGCCAGCGCTCGCCCGTCCCGGCGCCTTTGCTGCCTGGCTCGCCTCAGGACGGCTGCCCCAAGTCTCGCCCGATGAAGAAGAGCCCGCCGCGCCTGCCAAAGCCGTGCCGGCCATGCTTCGCCGGCGCCTTTCGCCCCTCGGCCGCGCCGCCGCTGAAGCAGCCTTTGCCGTTCGCCTCCCTGCTCCCAGCGGAAGCGGCGGCTCAGCGGCGCTCGGCGACCCCGATACAGCGCTCGTATGCGCCTCGCGCTGGGGCGACATCAACGCCGCCTGTGCGCAGGCGGAGGACGCCGCTGCAGGACGGCCGCTTTCGCCCACGCGCTTTGCGACGAGCGTTCACAACGGCATTGAAGCCATCCTCGCCATTGCCGGCCATCATCGCGCTGCGGCAAGCGCCGTCGCAAACGGCCCCTTCTCGCTTGAAGCCGGCTTTGAAGAAGCCATAGGGCTGCTGCAGGATTATCCCCGCGTGCTCCTCGTGACCTATGAGCGCCGGGCTCCGGAAGCCTTCGGCCGCAGCGCTCGCGCCGCATCTTGCACCTATGCCGCCGCTCTGCTTCTCGGGCGGCAGATCGACGATCCGGATCCTGAACGCCAGCGTGCAGGCGACGCGCTCGGCCCTTTTGCCGCCATTCGTCCGCGCCCCCTTCGCGCAGGCGAAGCGCCCGACCCGCGGTGCCGCGCGCTCGCCGGCCCTTCCGCCGACCTGGAAGTGCTTCGCTGGCTTCTTGCTTCTGACGAGCCGTCCTTGACGCACTTGGCGCCCCACGCCGCGCTTGTCTGGGCGAAGAACCGCCGGCTTGAACGCCTCAACGGAGAATCCGTCGCCGACATCCTCTCCCGCGGCGCTCTGGGAGACCAGGCGTGACGACGGCCGGGAATGACCGATGGAGCGCCGGCGCCCGCCTTCTTCTGCCGCTGCGGTTTGCAGGAACTGCCTTGGCCTTCGGCATCTTCGGCCTGGGCGGCATGCTCTTCCGCTTCGGCATCACGCCCTGGCTTTCACGCACCGAGCCGGATCGGGAAGCCAGAATCCGAAAGAGCCGCGCCGTCGTGCAGTGGTGGTTCGCCCGCTTCGTCGCCATGATCCGAACGCTGCACCTCGTGAAGGTTGAAGTGCTGCATCCGGAGCGCCTCGAACGGCCGGGACTCGTCGTCATCGCAAACCATCCTTCGCTCATCGACGTCGTCTGCCTCATGAGCTTCATTCCGAACGCAACGACGATCGTCAAGGCGGCGCTTCTCAAAAACTGGTTTACGCGTCCGCCGATCCTCGCCGCAGGCTATGCCTCAAACGATCAGGGGCCGGAATCGCTCGAGGCGCTCAAGGCCGACATCGAACGAGGCGCCGTCTTCGTCATCTTTCCAGAAGGCACGCGCACGCCTGCTGACCTCCCGCCCGGCATCTGGCCTCGGATGCACCGGGGAGCCATGGCGCTCGCGCTTGCCGCGAAGAGGCCTGTCACGCCCGTGCGCATCACCGCCTCTCCCCGCTGGCTCACGAAAGACCGCGGCTGGTGGCACATGCCGCCCGAACCGATGACCCTTCGCATCGAAGTTCTTGAAGACGTTCCCGTGACGCCGCTTCTGCCCCTCTATAATCAAAGCCCGTCTCAGGCGGCGCGCCGCCTCAGCCGCGAGCTCGCGCCGCTCCTCTTCGGCCAGCCGGCCGAGGAGAACGCCGCAGTCATGCACCCGAACAAAAACAATGCGGACGCCTAGGCGCCCTCTTTCAAATGGGGCCGAGGGCTTCTCTTGCGGAAGAACTTATGGATCAGCAGCTCATTGAAGACATCAAGCGCCTCATCATTTCGAGCCTCAATCTCGAGGACGTTACGCCCGAAGACATAGATCCGGCGGCGCCGCTTTTCGGCGAAGGACTTGGCCTCGACAGCATCGATGCACTCGAGCTCGGCCTGGCTGTGAAGAAGGCCTACGGCATCTCCCTCACAGCGGAAAGCGAAGAAGCCAAGCGCGTCTTTTCAAGCGTAAACGCGCTTGCCGCCTACATCGCCGAGCATCGCGCCGCTCCGGCCGCCTGATTCTGCCGAGAAACCTCCCCTTCCGCAGAAATTGCTCATTGCCACAACGAAGAAACGCCCACCAAGACAAGAAATGACCGCCCTCACGCCCAGCGAACAGCAAGTTTATGACGTTCTCAAAAACCTCCTCGTAACGCAGTTCGAGGTGCCTGAGGACAAAGTGAAGCCCGAAGCGCGCATCTATGAAGACTTCGACATTGATTCGATCGATGCCGTCGACATGATCGTGCAGCTGCGCCCCTACCTCGGCGGCCGCCGCGTTTCGCCTGAGCAGTTCAAGCAAGTCCGCACGATGGAGGATCTTGTCAAGGTCATCGCGAAGCTGCTCGAGACGCCGGCGCCCTGACGATGCCGAAGCGCCCCTGCGCTGCTTCCGGCCGGCCCGATTCTGCGGCCGGCTTTTCTTTGGCTGCGGCAAACTGCCGCCCACCCTGCGAAGACGCTTCTTCATGACGATCGCCCGCACGGCGCTCAAAGCGGCGCTCGCCGCCGCTGCGCTTCTCTATCCCTTCTGGATGTGGTGGACCCTTGAGCACTGGGGGCTTGCGCCTGCCGCCGGCCTGCTTGCACTGCTCGCCGCCCTGCGGGCGGCTTCGGACCGCACACGCCGCACGATCATTCCGGCGGTCCTTGCCGCAGCGCTCGCCCTCGCGGCGCTCTTCTGGCAAGCCGAAGCGCCCCTTGCGCTCTATCCGGTGCTCATGAACGCGTTCTTCCTCTGGCTTTTTGCATCAAGCCTCGCAGGCACGCCTGCTGTGGAGGCGCTCGCGCGCCTTAAGGAAAAAAGCCTTCCCCCTGAAGCCGTTCGCTGGTGCCGCGGCGTGACGCAAGTCTGGTGCGCCTTCTTCATTGTCAATGGCAGCATTGCGCTCGCCACCGTTCTCATCGGCGACCGGGATCTGTGGCTCGCCTGGAACGGATTCGGCAGCTACATCGCGATGGGCGCGCTTTTTGCCGGCGAATGGCTTCTGCGGCAGCGCATGCAGCGCCGAACGAAATGCAGGAATCAAAGGTGACGGCAGAAGCGCCGCGCCAGCCTTGTGCTCGCCCGCAGGAGAAGCAGGACTGGCGCGATTTCAAACTGGAGCTCCAGCTTTCGGCTAAAGCTTCCAGTACGGCGAAAGAATTTGCTTCACCTCGTCAATGGCCTCAACTTCCGCCTTTGTGAGGCCGCGGCGAGCTAACAGCGGCTTGACAGGATCCTCGACGCCCGAGGACAGCCCGCTCAGCGCCTCAATTGTTCTCGTGATGCAGTAGGCCATGTAGTTTCCCTTGCCGCCTTCGAGCACTGCGAGAACGCGGCCCTGCGCATGGCGATCGGCGATTCCTTGCACGATGCGGGTCAGTTCGCCGTAACCGTCTGCTGTGAGCTGCTGCCGGCAGAGCGGATCAAAGGTGTTCGACGCATAGCCGGCTACAAGAACGATCAGCTCCGGCTTGTATTGATCCCCGATAGGTTCGATGATTTCTCGGAAGGCCTTGAGATACGCGCCGTCGCCGGCGCCCGCCGGCATCGGAATCACCACATTGAAGCCTTTCCCCTTGCCCTCGCCGACCATGTCTGCGCGGCGGTCCGCACCAGAGTTTTCTTCAAGCGAGCCCGTTTGATGCACTTCTGCGTAGAGCACTTCATCCGTACCGTACCAAGCGTCTTCAATTCCCTTTTTATAGTGGTTGTCAAAGTCGATGATCATGATGCGCTTGAGGCCGTACGCCTCCCGGGCGCGCTTCACAATGAGGTTGAAGTTGTTGAAGATGCAGAAGCCGAAGCCGCTGGAGCGCTCTGCATGACCGGCGGGCGGACGCTGCAGGCAGAAGGCATTCCTGACCTCTCCCTTCATCACAGCGTCGAGCGCATTCATGTCGCCGCCGGCCTCAAGCCGTATCACGTCGAAAACGCCGCGGCCGACCTGCGCCATCGGACCCGCCATGCCGCCCTCTCCCTGGCTCATCGCGCGAAGCTTGTCGAGATATTCATCCGAATGGAAGCCTCGCAGCGCTTCATCGTCCGCAGCCGTTGCCTCAATCGGGACGAGCGACGACAGAAGCCCCGTCTTCTCGAGCATCTCATGCGCATCCGTCACGCGCTCCGGCGTGTCGTAATAGTCGCCCCCCGTCATGAAAGGAATCATGCCTTCCGGAAAGACGAGATATCCTCGGCCTGCGTTGTAGCGGGCAAATTCGTCGGAATACATCAAGCCGGTCTTTTTTGCTGCCATTTGCTCTGCCTTTTAATTCATTTGCCTAACAAAGAAAGAACCTCAGAACCGAAAAGAGCCGCTGCGCTGCGGGCCCGTCTCGATCTTTGGTGAGAGCATCCTAAAGCCTGCAATAATTACAAGGTCAAGAGCATTGACTCACCTTCTGCAACAACAAGCTGCGGCAGACCGCATTCCGAAGCTACGCCGCCGTTCTGCCTCTGATCCGCACGCCTTCAGCGCGAAGTCTTGCCCTTTGCCCTTTCAGCGGTATACTGCCGCGCCAAGCCTGTTCGATGCGCTTTTCCAACTTTTCTCTTGGAGATCATCCCCTTGCCGCTCCCCATTGCTACTGCCGCCGCCCGGACGCCTTCCCGACTCTCGGGCTTTCTCTGCCGTCCGGCAACAGGGCGGCTTGTTGCCGTGCGCGAAGACGGCTCCGAGATGACGGATGAAGACTTCCTCGTCGAAGCCGCCGCTTGGCGAGAAGGCTTCCGCCAGGCAGCGCGAGGCCTCACAGAGCTTTCGAGGCCCCGGCGCGTCGTGCTTTTTGCCGAAGATGCGGCTGCATTTCTGCCCGCGCTTTTCGGCGCCTGGGCTGCCGGCGTTGAAACGGTGCTGCCGGGCGATGCGCTGCCGGGTACGCTTGCCCGCATGCGCCAGGCTGGAATCATCGAACCCAAGAAGGACTTCCTGGCACTTGACGCGGCCGGACTCGCCGCCGGTCCCGAAGGCGAAGGCTTTGCCATTGCGGCGCCTGCCGACGAATGCCTCGACGGCCTGTCGGCCGACCCCATGGAGGCGCTTGACGACGACGCGCTCCTCTGCTCGCTCTTTACGAGCGGCACGACGGGCGAGGCCAAGCGCGTGCCGAAGCGCCTCGGTCAGCTCTTCCTGGAAGCCGAAGGGATCGGCGAAGCGCTGGCGGCTTCAGGACTTGAGCTGCGCCGCACGACCCTCGTCCTCGGCACCGTCACGCAGCAGCACATCTACGGCATTCTTTTCCGCACGCTCTGGCCGCTCCTGAACGAAGAGACGGCCGTCTACGGTCCGCGGCTACATTTTCCGGAATCGCTGGCCGACGCGCTGCAGACTGCAGCGCTCGAAGGCCGCGACGCCGTTCTTGTCAGCAGCCCCGCACACCTGCGCCGCTTTGACGATCCGTCGCTCTTCAAGGGCGCGGCCGGCGTGGTGCGAGCCGTCGCGAGCTCCGCGGGCGCGCTTGACCTGACGGGCGCCATCCGCTCGAAGCTCGCCTTCGGACACTTCCCCTTTGAAGTGCTCGGCTCTACGGAAACCGGCGGCATCGCGCACCGTCAGCGCGCCGTCAAGCCCGGCTTTGAAGAGGCAGCCCTATCCGAAGCTTCAGTCGAAACGCCGCGCTGGCGCGCGATGCCCTATGTCGACATCGCCGTTCCAGGCCTGACGGGCGGCTACGCCAAGTCCGGAACCGGGATCCTTCTCGTGCATGCACGCCACCTCGCCACGCGCGGCTGGGAAGGCGGCGCTGACCGCATTGAGCTGGATGCAGACGGCGCCTTCGAGCTCCTCGGCCGCGCCGACCGCATCGTCAAAATCGAAGGCAAGCGCGCTTCGCTCGCCGAAGTCGAAAGCGCGCTTCTTGAAACGGGGCTTTTCAGCGAAGCCAAAGTCTTTGCCGAAACTCGCCGAGGCCGCGAGGAGCTTGCGGCCGTCGTCGTGCCGGGCGACGAAGCCAAACGCACGCTGCTCGCCGACGGCAAGCCCGCCTTCCTGATGGCGTTGCGGCGCCGGCTCTCGCCGAGGCTGCCGAGCGTGCTCATTCCGCGCCGCTGGCGCTTTGCCGATGCGCTGCCCGCGAATGCGCAGGGCAAGGTCACGCAGGCAGCGCTCGCTTCGCTTTTCGATCCGAGACGGCCGGAGTGGCTGGCGGCGGGCGACGTCGTCGCACCCGACGGCGTGCGGACGCTGACGCTTCAGATGCGCCTCATGCCGACGCTGGCCTGGTTCCAAGGGCACTTCCCCGAATCGCCGATTCTTCCGGGCGTCGCGCAGCTTCTTCTTGTGCAGCGCGCGCTCGCGGAATTCTGCGCTGAAAGCCGCGGCGAAGCCCGCCGCTTTGCCGTGCCCGCCGCCGTCAAGAATCTGAAGTTCCGGCAGATGACGCGCCCGGGAAGCGTCATGGCGCTCTCGCTCTCGTTTGCCGCAGGCGACCCCTCTCGAGTGAAGTTCGCCTGGGAGCGGCTGGAAAAATCCGATGCCGCAGAAGCGGCTGCCGATCCGCTCTTTCCGGGCTTTGCTCGCCGCCTGCATGCAACGGGCATCCTCGAGTTTGCGCCGGCAGCAGCCGCAAGCTGACGCGGCGCTCTTCGTTTGACTTTTTCCAAACTTCTGCGGATTCCTGCGTCAAGCGACGCTCGCGCTCGGAAGCGTCTCGTTACAATCACGCCCGTTCGCCGCCGCCCGATCTCTTCAGCAGATTCGGGCGGCGGATCGCTTTTCTAGGGACGCCTTTCATCGGCGCCCCTGCGCTGATTGAAGGAGACACCGTCCGAGATGAAAGAGGAAAATTTGGCCCGTCACGACGTTCAAGACTTGAATACCGCCGATGCCGGCGCGAAGCTGCAGCTGAAGAGCCAGCCCGCGCCCGATGCGGCGCCGAACCGCGCCGCTAGAAGAAAAGTGGCTGACGACGTGCCGACCGAATTTCCTCGTCCGCGCCGCCTCGACCTCTCGGGATACTCAACGCCCTCGGAGCGGGCTCGCGCCAAGCGCCGCGCCGCCGTCGGCCTCGTGCTGCGCTTCTGCCTCCTCTTCATCGGCATGTTCTTCTCGGCGCTCGGCATTGCCTGCGTCACGACGGCGCAGATCGGCACGACGCCGATCATCCCCGTGCCGCTTGTCGTCTCTGCGATCACGCATACAACCTTCGGCACGGCGACCTTCGTGGTGAACCTCTTCTTCGTCGCCGCGCAGTTCGCGCTGCTGCGCCGCAAGTGCCCGATCTGGAATCTCACGCAGATCGCCGCCGTATTCTTCTTCGCCGTCTTCATCGACCTCTCGATGAGCCTGCTCTCCAACTACCATCCGACGAACTACTTCATCGGACTCTGCGGCAGCCTCCTCGGCAACGTCTTCCTCGCGCTCGGCATTCTGATGCAGGTCCGCTCGAAGACCCTCGTGCAGCCCGGCGAAGGCATCGTGCTCGCGCTCGCCGTCTTCTTCCGCAAGCCCTTCGGCAACATGAAGATCATCAACGACTGCTCGCTCGTTGCGCTCGCCGCCCTGATCGGCCTGATCTTCCTCGGCGCGCCCTACCAGATTCGCGAAGGCACGCTCATCTCGGCCGTGCTCGTGGGCTTGCTCGTGAAGCTCTTCGACCGAATCCGCCGCCGCATTACGGGCGCCAAGTAACTTCAACGCCGCGCTCGACCGCGCGCCGCTTCCCCATGACCCAAAATGCTCGCGCTACTGAAGCGGCGCCCGTCGAATTTCCGCGGCCGCGCCGTCTTGATCTTTCGGGGTATGAGACGCCGGCAGAAATAGCGGCAGCCCAGCGGCGCCACGCGGCTGCGCTGGCGCTGCGCATCTGCCTGCTCCTCGCTGGCATGTTCATTGCAGCCTGCGGCATTGCGCTCGTGGCGGCGTCGGAAATCGGAGGCACGCCCATCGCAGCGCTGCCTCTTGCCGTCACGGGCATCACCGGCATTTCATACGGCAAGACGACCTTCATCGTCAATGCCGCCTTCGTCCTCGGCGAAATCGCGCTTCTGAGGCGGCGCTTTCCGATTTGGAATCTCGTGCAGATTCCCTCAGTCTTCATCTTTTCCGTCTTCGTCGGCACGGCGTACAGCTGCTTTTCAGCCGCGCCGCCCACGAGCTATTTAGGCTCCCTGTCCGAAAGCCTCGGCGGCAGCGCGCTGCTCGCCCTCGGCATTCTGATGCAGGTGCGCTCGAAGACTCTGATGCAGCCGGGCGAAGGCATCGTCTTTGCCGCGGCCATTGTCTTTCGGCGCCCCTTCTCGACGATGAAAATCATCAACGACTGCTCGCTCGTCGCCATCGCGGCCATCCTCGACTTCCTCTTTATCGGCGAGCTCTACCAGATCCGCGAAGGCACGCTCTTTTCAGCGATTCTCGTGGGCCTTCTCGTCAAGGTCTTCAACCGGATCCGCTTTGCCGTGACGGGGGAGCCGTAGCCCCGCCGCGAAGCCGGTTTGCCTTGCGCCGCTAGAAGCCGTCCCCGAGGAATAGAATGGCTTGAAGCCGCCCGTCCCCCGCGGGCTCACTCTATTTCAGGCTTTCAGAAGCAAAGGAGACTTACGGATGACGTTCGTCCAATTTTCGCCCGTCAAGCTCATCTTCGGCGCCGGCGCCCTCAACAAGCTCCGCAGCGAGCAGCTCCCCGGCCGCAAGGCGCTGCTTCTTACGTCCCGAGGCACGTCGGTCGTGAAGAACGGCTCGCTCGCCCGCACGGAAGATGCGCTCAAGACCCAGGGCGTTGAATACGTTCACGTAGCCGCCGTCGAGCCCAATCCGCTCTCGACGACGGTCATGGCCTGCGCAAAGCGAGCCCGCGAAGAAGGCTGCGACTTCATCGTGGCACTCGGCGGCGGCTCCGTCATGGACTGCGCCAAGGCTGTCGCCATCGTTTCGACGAACCCGGGCGACATCTGGGACTACGCGCCTGCCGGACACGGCGGCCGCAAGCCGATCGCCATCGACCCGCTCCCGATCGTCGCCATCACGACGACGGCCGGCACGGGCTCTGAAGTCGACGGCGGCGGCGTCATCACCAACCCTGCCACCCGCGAAAAGATGGGCATCGGCGGCCACATCAACCTCTTCCCGAAGATCGCCGTGGTGGATCCCGAGCTGATGCTCACGGTTCCTGCTCATCTGACGGCCTATCAGGGCTTCGACGCGCTCTTCCACGCCGTTGAGGGCTATGTGACGAAGCGCCCGACGCTTCTCTCCGACATGTACGCGCTCGAAGCCGTGCGCCACATCTCCAAGGGCCTTGCCCGCGCCGTCAAGGACGGCATGGACCTCGAAGCCCGCACGCACGTTGCCTTCGCGAACACGCTCTCCGGCTACGTCATGACGATGGCGCGCCTTACTTCCCAGCACGCCATGGAGCATGCGCTGTCGGCCTTCCATCAGGAGCTGCCGCACGGCGCAGGCCTCATCATGCTCTCGCTCGCCTACTTCGGACACATGATCCAGACGGGCGCCCGCTCGCAGCGCTTCGTCGAGCTCGCCCGCGCGCTCGGCAACCGCGACGCCGTGCATCCGGAGGACTTCCTGCGCGGCCTGCATGAACTGCAGGCGGCCTGCGGCGTCGCCGACCTCAAGATGAGCGACTACGGCATTACACGCAGCGAAATTCAGGCCCTCGCTGAAAATGCCCGCTCCGCCGGCGCCGGCGGCTTCGAGCAGGATCCCGTCGCCCTCACGTTTGAGGATACGGTCTCCATCTACGAAGCGGCTTACCGCTAATTCTGCGCCGCCTCGCCCGACCGCCGCGCCAGGCGGCCTGGCGCAGCGATCATGAAAAAGCGCCCCGTCCGACAAGCTTCGGACGAGGCGCTTTTCGCTTGAGCAGCAGGCAGACGCGCGCTCGTCAGCCGATGTCGACGAGCTGGTAGCTGCGAAGGCCGAGGCCCAGCTTCTCCGCCGCCCAAATCGTGTGTTCGCCGTGCTTGGACTCCATGCGCTCGATCAGAGCCTTCTTCCCTGGATCGGGCGAGTTGTAGACGGCATCGACGCAAGCCTGATCGACCGCCACAGGATCCGTCGAGGCAAAGATGCCGATGTCGGCCATCTCAGGCTCGGCCGGATTGCTGTTGCAGTCGCAGTCGACCGACAGCCGGTTGGCCACGCTGATGTAGACGATGTTCTCCCGGCCCATATAGTCCATGACGGACTTGTCAGCATCAGCCATGGCTTCCAGCCAGGCATCCTGCGGCGTCGTGAACGAGTCGGCGAAGGTCTTGCCCTTGGCTACCGTATGAATGCGGAGCTTGCCGTGAGCGGAGGCGACGCCGATGGACATATTCTTCAGCGCGCCGCCGAGGCCCGCCATCTGATGGCCTTTGAAGTGCGAGAGCATCAGAATCGAGTCGTAGCGCGCAAGGTGGCTGCCGACATAGTTCTCTGCGAGCTGGAAGTGGGGCTCTCCCACCGGGATCGCCATATCGCCTTCTTCATCGAGCAGATCGCAGGGCGCAATGGCTGGGAAGCCGTGCTCGCGGATCGTCTCCCAATGCGCTTCAACCGTATTGCGGCGTCCCGGATAGGCCGTGTTGTTTTCGACAATCGTGCCGTTCACCTTCTTCACCAGATCGGCAATGAGCTCCGGATGAAGCCAGTTGTTGCCGCCGGGCTCGCCCGTCGACATCTTGACGGCGACCTTTCCCCGGAGCGGGCGCCCAAGCATCTCGTAAATCCGCACCAGCGCGGCAGGAGAGATCTCTTTAGTAAAAAGAACCCGAGCAAGCTGCTGATGCGGGCGTCCATCCGTCGGATCGCCCTTCGCTGCGGGCGCTTCGCCGCTCGTGAATTTCACTGCCATCATTTCCTCTCCTCATGATCGGCGCACGTCCTGCGGGCTTGAAAGCAGATGTCCGAGCCAACAGGCGCTCGAGCGCCGGACCGACCGCAAGGACGCTGATGCGCCCCGCTCGACCATGAAGAAATTATGGCGCAGCGCCGGCAGGCAGAATGCGCAGCTTTTCTCTTCTTGCGGCTTTTTCCTGCTCGTCTGCCTGTCCCGAAAACGGCGCTCTCGATCTATTCGTCGAGCGACTTGATAGGCGTGTACGTGCCGTCCGGATTCGGACGGAATACAAAGTGCTCCTTGAGGTAGATGATGTCCTTGCGGCCGACGGAACCGAGCTCGGCCAGAATCGCCGCGCGGGCGGCGACTTCTGCCCCGGCGGCCTGGGCCAGGCTTTCGATGGCAGCCAGCGATTCGCCCGTCGCGATGACGTCGTCAATAAGCGCCACGCGCTTGCCGCGGATCTTTTCGGCATCGCAGCCGTCGAGCCAGAGCGTCTGCTCCTTCTGCGTCGTAATCGAATGGACGGTGTGCGACACCGGCTTCACCATGTAAGGCTTGCGGCTCTTTCGAGCGACGATGAACTCCTTCATGCCGAGCAGGCGGGACATTTCATACGTGAGGGAGATCCCCTTGGCTTCAGCCGTCATGAGGTAGTCCACTGGCGGCAGGCGCTTGACGAGCTCAGGCGCCACCGCCTGAACGAGCTCGGTGTCCGAAAGGCACACAAAGCTCGCGAGCACCAGATTAGGCGCCACTTCGACATAGGGGAGCTTCCGCTTGATGCCGCAGATCTCAAAATCAAAATACTTCACGACAAAATTCTCCTGCAGGTGACAAAGGGAACTCTGGAGCGGCGCCTACTGCCTGTCGGGCTTTTCAGCGCCTTCGGACGCTGCCGGCGGCTCCTGCGCAGAGGCCGCTGAATCGCTCTCGCCGGCGCTTCCCTTTCTCTTCAGCTTTGGAAACCGGAAGCCCTTGGCGAAGCTGAAGGCGGCGCGGCCCTTCTTCTCCGGAGCGGGCGACGGCGCGCCGGCCTGCGCCGCGCCTTCGGGCTGATGATCGTGCGGATAGTCGGCGCTGAAAGGAATCGCCTCTTCAGCCACCAGTTCGTCATCCGAAGCCGGACCCCGCCGAGCCTCTTCGACGCGCTTCTTCGCAAGCTCCGCACGATGCTCGGCGCTCTTCGCGGCGCTGCTCGCCGCCTTGTATTCGCTTTCAAGCGCTTCCGCGACGGCTTCCGCTGCCGCAGCGGCGGCATCTGCTTCGCGCATGGCCTTTTCCGCCTGCGCCGCCTTGGCGTCAATCGCTGCCTCTTCGGGGCTCCCCGCTTCCTCGGCAGCGGCTTCTGCCTCAGCTGCCTTCTCCGCCTGCTTCTTCTTGGCCGCAGGCTCGATCGCGTCGCCCGGCAGCATGCCTTCCTTCAGCGCAGCGCTCACCTTGGCGGCGAGGAGCCGGCTTGCCGCGTCCTCGGTCGAGAGGAACCGCAGGCCGTCGAGCTCGGCTTCAGGGAACGCCCCCGTGTCGCTCGAGATGACGATGATCGGCACGTCGGGCGCCACGCGGCGCGCGGCATGGCAGGCCGCTACCGCATCGACGGAAGGCTCGACCACGAGAAGCGCCTTTGCGGTATGGAGATGCGCCGCCGCCCAGCTATCTTCCTTGGCCAGGCTGCCGCGGATCACCGAAATGTCGGCGCCGCGAAGCGATTCAGCCGTGGTGTCGCTTTCAACCGCGGCAACGAGGCGGACGCCCGCTTCCTTGAGGCTCTTGGCAAACGTTTCGAAGAAGCGGCTGCCGCGGCCCGCGAGCACCACCTGGCCCTTGATCGTTTCGGGAACAGCCTCCTCAGGCAGTGACTCGAAGCGCACCGGGCGCATGGCCGCGCGCCGAGCCCACTCCCAGCGGGAAGTCAGCAGGAGCGCGATCTTGGGCGCTAGGCCGAAGCCCACCGGATTGAGCGCAATGGAGAGAATGGAGCCCGCCACGACGAGATTCATGAGCTTCGGGCTCGCAAGGCCGAGCGCCTGCGCCTGGCCCACGAGGATGAAGGAGAATTCGCCGATCTGCGCGAGCGAAACGGCCACCGCTATGGCTGTGTGGAGCGGATAGCGCAGGAACCAGACGACGAAGAAGGCGCAGACGGCCTTTCCCGCGATGATGACAAGCAGAACCGCGAGCACTTCGAGCGGCGAATCGATGAGGATGTGCCAGTCGAAGAGCATGCCCACCGCAACGAAGAAGAGCACGGCGAAGGCATCCTGCAGCGGCAGCGACTCGGTTGCCGCGCGATGCGCGAACTTGCTGCCCTGCATCACCATGCCGGCGAAGAACGCGCCGAGCGCGAAGCTCACGTGAAAGATTTCGGCCGCGCCGTACGCAACGCCGACGGCGCACGCCAGCACGAAGAGCGTAAAGAGCTCGCGCGAGCCGGTCTTCGCCACCTGCGCCATCGCCCATGGGAGCGCTCGGCGGCCGGCGAGAAGCATGATCGCCACGAAGGCGGCTGCAAGAAGAAGCGTCTTGCCGAGCTCGAGCATGAGGCTCGCACTGTTGAGATTGCTCGCGTGGTCGACGCCGCCGAGCATCTGCGCGATCGGCGGCAGCATGACGAGGATGACGACTGTCGCGAGGTCTTCGACGACAAGCCAGCCCACGGCGATGTGCCCGTCCGGCGTATCAAGCAGCCCGCGGACTTCCAGCGCCTTCAGAAGCACCACCGTCGACGCGCAGGAGAGCGAGAGGCCGAGCATGAAGGCTTCGCTCCAATGCCTGTCGAAGAAGACATGCGCGCAGGCCGCACCGACAAGCGTCGCAAGCGTCATCTGCAGCACGGCGCCCGGCAGCGCGATGCCTTTGACCGACAGCAGGTCTTTGAAGGAAAAGTGCAGGCCGACGCCGAACATCAGCAGCATGACGCCGATTTCGGCCAGCTGGTTAGCAAGCTCCGGATCCGCATAGAACCCGGGCGTATGCTGACCCGCCGCTATGCCCGCCAGGAGATAGCCCACAAGAGCAGGGGTCTTGAGAAAGCGCTCGGCGATGAAGCCGAAGACAAGAGCGAGCGTAAAAGCGACGACAAGCGTCGAGATAAGCGGCAGCGAGTGTTCCATCGGAAGATGGGCTCCGGTTGCAGGGCGTCAGGCGCCTTCAAGGCGCCAGCAGTGCCAAAAGGGAAGAGAAGAACGGATGCGGAATCGCTTGCTGCGCCGCTAGGCATCAGCAGGCGCAGAAAGTCCGGCTCCCACTATACACGCGGCGGCAGGCTCTTCGGCTTTTTCGAGCTTCGCAGAATCGTGCAGAAGCGTGACGAAGTGCGACGGCTGCCGCTCGGCCCCGGCCGCTTTTCGAGCGCAGAGCGCGACACGGATGCGCTTTTTGCGCATCAAGCGCCTGCCTCGTCAAGAATCGAAGCGCCCGATTCGGCGCAGAGGCGCCTCTGAGCGGCTAGAATCTGCGCCGCTTTGAAGCGCGGAAAAGCCGCTGCAGGATCCGTCAAGCTCCTGCACGATTCAGCGCTTCCTGATAAAACACAATAAGAGAGAGCGCTTCGGCGGGGCTTCCCGCCCCATTTCCCAATTGATTCCAACCATGGCGACCTCGTCAGACGAACGTCCCCCTGCGGCCCCGGCGGCCGCAAAGCCGGCCCCCGTGCGAAGGGCCGGAGATGATGAACAGAAAAGCCCTGCAGTCCAGAAGTCGCCTGCAGGCTCTGCGGCTCCGGCCGGCGCCACGGTGCGCGCGCGCTCAGGCCTTCGCGCCGCTGCCTCGATTCCATCGAGCAATCCCGCACAGAAGCCTTCGTTCCGGCCTGTTGCCATCGTGCCGGTCTACAACCAGCCCGGACGCCTCGCCGCTGTCGTGAACAGCATTCGGCAGACGAATCTCCCGGTCATTCTTGTCGACGACGGCTCGAACGCTGAAACGCGCGAGCTCTGCGACCGCCTCGCGGCGCCTGGCATCAAGGTCATCCACCGCGCTCAGAACGGCGGCAAAGGCGCCGCCGTCATTCAGGGCTTCAAAGCCGCCGGCCGCGCGGGCTTCACGCATGCGCTGCAGATTGACGCCGACGGTCAGCACGACCTTGCCGCGCTTCCCGCCTTTCTGAAGATCGGCATGAAGCACCCCAATGCGCTCGTCTGCGGCTATCCCGTCTACGACGCCTCGGCGCCGCGCGCTCGGCGCGTCGGGCGCAAGCTGACGAACTTCTGGGCTGCCGTGAACAGCCTCTCGCTCTCCTTTGAAGACGCCATGTGCGGCATGCGCCTCTATCCGCTCCCGCCGACGCTTTCCGTGGTGGAGAACGCGCACATCGGACAGCGCATGGAATTCGACCCGGAAATCCTTGTGCGTCTTCTCTGGGCCGGCCTCCGCGTCAAAAACATCCCCGTCAAGGTCATTTATCCCGCAGACGGCATCTCGCACTTCCGAGGATTCGCCGACAACATGCGCATCAGCGCCATGCACGCGAAGCTCTGCGTCATGATGATCACGCGCCTGCCGATTCTTCTCTTCTCGCGCGCCTTCGGCTGGGCGCCGGAATGCGAAAAGCCCGAGCCCGCACCGGCCGTAAAGGCGGCGCGCGGCGCTGCGGGCGCCAAAGGCGCGCCTAGCGCGGCAGCAGGCGCCTCAGCGGCCTCGTCCGGCGCTGCCGCCCGCACCCGCTCGGCGCCTGCTCGCACGCCAGAAGAGGAAGAGCGCGCTGGACGCGCCGCCCGCGCAGCAGCTCTTGCGGCCGAAGAGGCGAGGAAAAAGCTCAGCGGCCTCGAGCGCCGGCCCCGCGCATGACCCGCACGCCCGCCGCCGAAGGCGGCGCCGATCCTGCACGGCAGGAACGGCCGGGAAAAGCGCCCCACTGGTCGCAGATGCAGGAATGCACGTCTGCGGCCGGCATTCGGCTGCTTCTGCTTTTGGGCCGCGCGCTTGGGCCCAAGGCCCTGCATGCGATGACGCTTCCGGTGCTGGCGGGCTACTGGCTCGCGAGTCCCCGGCTGCGCAGCACGATCTTTGACTATCAGCGCCGAGCCGCCCAGGCGCTGCTCGCTTCGCCGCAAAGCCGAGCGCTGCTCCAAATCCCCGGGCATCCCTTGGCGGCGCTTCTTCATGAAGGCGCTGCATGGTCGCCCGACGCGCGGTCGGGCCTCGCACACCTTTCTCATTTCGGCGATGCGATCGCAGACAAATTCGCCGCATCAGCCGGTCCGCAGTCAGGCCTCGCGCAGCCCGGCCTTCTGATTGAGGACGGGGGCCTCTTTGCCAACGACGCCGATCGAACGGGCTGCGTGCTCCTGACGTCGCATGCCGGCTGCCAGGAGCTCCTGGCCCGAGAGGCGCGGCTGCGCACAGGGCATGAGCTCGTCGCGCTTCAGTACACCGGCCATGCTGCCCGCTTCAATGCGCTTTTGAAGGCTGCCGGCGGCGAGCCGGCCGACGTCTCTTTCTTTGAAATCGGCCGATTCACGCCCGCCCTCGCTATCGAGCTCTCCGAACGGGTCGAGCGGGGCGCCTACGTGATTCTTGCGGGCGACCGCACGCCGATTGCCTCCGAAGCCGCGGCGGCAGTGCCCTTTCTCGGCGCTCCCGCGCGCTTTCCCACCGGAGGCGCCCTCCTCGCGGCGCTTCTCAAGTGCCCGCTGCGCATGATGACCTGCACGAGAGCTTATGCGTGCGACGCGCCTGAAGCCTACGGCACCGGCCCGCAGACGCTTTCCGACGGACGCTTCTGGATTCCGCCTTCCAAAGGCGGACGCATCTACCGCGTGCGCTTCGCCTCCATTTCCGAGGCGCCGTCAGCGCCGCGGCGAAGCCGCGACGAAGCGCTCAAGGCCCTCATGGCCGCTTATGCGCGCGAACTCGAGCGCGACATCCTGCGCTCGCCCTGGGACTGGTTCAACTTCTTCGACTTCTGGAAAACAGCATGAGCATCAGACGGCGCCCTTTCGAAGGCCTTTCCCCCTGCTGGATTGAAACGCTCGACAGAGAGGTGACCTTCGACCTGCTCGACCCCATGGACGTCGTCTATCACGGCGCCTATCCGCAGCTGCTTGAAGCCGTTCGCTCGAAGCTCCTCAAGCGGCTCGGCTGGGGCTACCGCGAGATGCTGGCCGCCGGCTACGCCTACCCTGTGACGGATCTGGCGATCCGCTATGCGCAGCCGCTCTTCTTTGAAGACCGCATCCGGCTTCGCGCAGGCATCATCGAGCGCTCGCCCAAGCTGGTCGTCGCTTACGAAATTGAGCGCCTCGGCGGCGCATCGCCCGAATCGACGCCGTGTCTGACGACCCGAGCGGAAACCGTTCAGATTCCTGTCGACATGAAGACCCGAATGACCTGCTGGGAGACGCCGCAGGCGATGCTTGACGCCTTCGCCCGAGCAGAAGCCTGCTGGCAGGCCGCGCATGCCGCTCAGGCGCAGTGATCTTCAGGAAAGCGTTCGCTTGCTCACACCTCTTGCAGACCTCATGACGATGCTCTCCATACGCTCCCTCCGAACCGCTGCCGCGATCGCGATCGGCGCCGCAGCGCTCGCACTCCATTCCGCCGCACCGGCTTATGCCGCCAAGGCGCCGCCGGCCACGCCGTCCCGCGCAGAAGCTCAGGCGCTGCCGAGCATCCCGGGCATTTCCGCAGAGGCGCTCGAAAAGCTTCGCGCCCAAAGCGTTTCGGGACGGTTTGAAGAAGTCAAAACCGTGCCCGGCTTTCCGAAGCCCCTCGTCTCATCGGGCATCTTTTCGCTGCGCGGCGGCGTGCTCCGCTGGGAGACTCAGGCGCCCTTTGCAAGCGTCATGACCATCTCGCCGGCGGGCATCCGCTTTGAAGCCGAAGGCTTTGAAAGCGCCCCGAACGCCTCGCCGGCAGCGGGACGGGTGTCGGCGCTGCTCGCGGGCATTCTCTGCGGCAACTTCAGCGTCCTCTCCGAGCTCTTCGAACTCTCCGGCGCCGAAGGTCCCGAAGGCGTGATCATTACGGCTGCGCCCAAAGACGCGCAGCTCGCGGCGCTGATCTCCAAAATCGAGCTCCGGGGCAGAGACGTCATTGAGCGCGTCGACATCGCCGGCGCAGCCGCAGGCGGCGACCGCACGGTCATGCGCTTTTCGGACGTGAAGGCTGAGCGGTGAAGTCCGCCCTGAGCGGCGGACGCGCCGCCGCGATAGCATCATGAGGCGGCAGCAGCCGCTTTCCCCATCGCCTCCTCATGCCTCCCCGCTCATGACGCTTCTACGCCGCTTCTTCGACGCCGCCCGCGGCCGCATCGCTGCCGGGCTGATGCTCGTTCTGATTGCGCTCGCCGCAGGCGTGACGGCTGAACGCTTCAGCGCGCCGGGCACGCCCTTTGAAACAGATCTTCTGGCGCTGCTGCCGAATCGTCTTTCCGACGCGATTCCAGAAGATCTTGAAGCGCGCCTCAAGGCGAATCTTGCGCAAAGCGGCGCCGGCCGCGTGACGGCCGTTCTGACATTCAAGCCGATCGCCGCCGAAGAGAAGCCCGCCGCTCAGGTGGCGCCGCAAGCCATCGCGCGCCGCTTTGCCGAATCGCTTCTCAGCGCGCGGCCGCAGGGCGCGCCCGACGGCGCGAGCCTCTTTCTCGACGCGCCGGCCCCGAGCGCTCGGCGGGCAGAGCTTCCTGCGATTCCAAACGCCGCCGGCCACCTGGCCGATCCCGCTTCGATTCAGGCGCTGCAAAAAGGCACTGCCGCCGCAGAAGCCGGCGGCGGCAATCCGGCCGCGCGAAGCGCGCTTCGCTCGCAGATGCTCGCCTGCCTCTTGTCGGCCTCCATGCCGAAAATTCTCGGCTTTTCCAAAGATCCCTTCTGCCTCTACGACCGCTGGCTCTTCTCGAAGACGGCCGCCCTCCCGATCGACGCCGCCGGCGCGCTCTCGGGAAGCGCCGCGTCGACATCCGTTGTGAAGCTCAAGCCCGAAGCGCAGGAAGCGGCGGCGGGCGTCTCGAGCTGGCTCGTCTCGCTCTCGGCAAGACCCGGCGCCGCCGAATCCGGGTGCGGCGATCTCTCCCGCGCCGTCGCTGCCGCCGCCTCAGAAGCGCAGGCCGCCGCAGAAGCGGCCGGCTTTTCCCTCTCTGCAGCCGCTGCCGGCGTGCCGCTTTTTACGGATGCGATCGCAGAGCGCGCTTCGAGCGAACTTGCGCTCATCGGCCTCGTCTCCGGCGCCGGCGTTCTCGTCTTTGCTGCGGCGCTCTTCGGACGCGCCGCAGCGATGGCGTCCATGGCGCTCACCGTTGCCATCGGCTTTCTCTGCGCGCTCGGCGCGTCGTTTGCCGTCTTCGGGAAGCTTTCGCTCATCACCTTCGTCTTCGGCGCAACGCTCATCGGCGTCTCCATCGACTATTCCTCGCACTGGTTTGCGCTGAAGCGCCCGGGCGAAGGCCCCTTCGAGCGGCGCGCCCGGCTGCTCCCGGCGCTCGTCCTCGCTGCGGGTTCCACCGCTGCCGCCTATGCAGTCCTCGGCCTCACCCCGCTGCCGGGCCTCAAGCAGATGGCGCTCCTTGCCGCCGTCGGCGTTCTGGCTGCGCTCGGCGCCGTACTGACGCTGCTCCCCTTTGCGGAATGGGCAGCGCCGAAGCGCGAAACGCGCCTTATGGCGCTCCTCGAGCGGACGCTGCCGAAGATTCCCCGGCTGGATGCCGGAACGCTACGAAGCAGAAGCGTCCAGCTTGTTCTCGCGGCGATTTTCGGCGCCATCGCGGGCGGCCTCTCGCAGGTGCAGCTCGCTTCGGGCATCAGCGATCTGCAGGGCGCGCCGCAGGCCCTCATCGATGCGCAGGCCGCCGTCGGCCGCCGGCTCGGCCTGCCTTCGCCGGCGCAGGCCTATGTCGTCCAAGGCGCGTCGATGGATGAAGCGCTCGAGCGCGAATCCCGCCTCCGCCGACAAATCGCCGCTGATCCGGCGCTCTCGAAGATCCGGCCTTCGGGCCTCGCCGAATGGCTGCCGACAGAAGCCGAACAGCGCCGCACGGAGGCGCTCGCCAAGCGCGCCGCCGCCCTCGCGGCGCCCGATGCCCTGGCTCTTCTCGGCGCCGCGCCCGAAGGACCCGGCAGCCGCCTCGTGACGCTTGACGGCCTGCTTCAGTCGCCCTTTGCGCCGCTTATCGCGCCTCATGTGCTCGCCGACGAGCCCGGGCGCGCCGCCATCCTCGTCATGATCGCCGGCGCCGACCCGGCGTCGCTCCCTGCGCTGGCGAGGGCGGCCGAAAGCGTCGAGGGCGCGGCCTTCGTCGACATGACGGCAAGCATGAACCGCACGCTCTCGCACTACCGCACGCTCGTCTTCGCCTTTACGGGCGCGAGCGCCCTGCTCCTCTGGGGAATCCTGACGCTTCGCTTCGGGCGCGCCGGCTGGCGAGCCTTGGCCCCGGCCGTCTTCGGCATCGCCGCCGCGCTCGGCTTCTTCGGCTGGGCTGGCATTCCCGTCACGCTCTTCGCGGCGCTTGCCGCCGTGCTCCTCCTAGGACTCGGCGTCGACTACGGCATCTTCCTCTGCAGCAGTCCGGACGACGGCCGCACCTCGGCGGCCATCCTCTTCTCGGGCGTGACGACGATGCTCTCCTTCGGACTGCTGGCGCTCTCGAGCACGCCCGCGCTCTCGGCCTTCGGCCTCATGGTGCTCACGGGACAGACTGCGATCTGGATCGCTGCGCCGCTGCTGAGGCCGAAGCGTTCCGAAAAGCTAAGATGAGAGCGGGAGGCTTCGATCCGTCCTCCCCGGCGGCCGATTGAATCCGCCGCACGTTTCTTTCCGCCTTCTGCGCCGAGGTCCATGCTGAACTTCCGTCTTCCCGCGAATTTCTCTTTTCCGCCAGTACGCCGCGCCCGTCCGCTGCCGAGCGCACGGCGCGCCCGCTTCGCCGCGCTGCTGCTCCCGGCCGCGCTCGCCGGCTGCGCGCTTCTTGAAGCGGGGCCGCTTCCGCAGCAGGCGTCTCCCGTCCGCACGGCTGAACCCGCTCGCACCGCATCGGAACGACAGCATCGCGAAGCCTCGAAAGCCGCAGCTGAACCTCAGCAGGCGCCCCGCGTCGTCCCCGTCCGGCTGATGCCGCTTTCCAAAGCGCCGACGCTCACGCTCGACCAGCTCATTCAAGTGCGCTTTCTGCAGCGCGCGCTCGACGAAGGCGCTCCCGCTTCCGTTCCGCCGCTTCGAGCCATGGTGCTGATCGACCAGAAGCGCATTGCCGCCGTCATCACAGCCATGGGGCTCACCGTGTGGCGCTTCTCTTATACGAATGCAGGCGTTTCCGAATCCCGAAGCCCGCAGCTCGACGGCCGCATCGATGCGGCGCATTTCCTGCGCGATCTGATGTTCGTTCTCTGGCCGCTCGAAAGCGTCCGCCGCGCCTATCCGGAAGGAACTGTGAGCGAAGCCGAACGCAGCGGCACCCGAACCCGCACGCTCGTCATTGCAGGCCGCGTCATGCTCCGAGCCGTCGTCACCAAGGCGCACGGCCGCTTTCTCGCAACGATCACCAACGAAGCGGAAAGCTATTCGCTCACCATCGCCTCAGCCGACTGATCCGCTTGAGAAGCCGCCTGCGCTGCTCATTGACGCAGAAGCTTCAGCTTCTCCGCGGCGCTATCTGCCGCAGGCGGCTTCAGAATCCTATGCAGAAGAAGGCGCGGCCCGATGCCGGCGCCGCCGTCCTTCCGCCGTCTCTTTCTCTGCTCCAGACCTCAGGAGCGGAAACTTCTCTGCATAGGCTTGGTATGACGACTTCCACCGCTGCCGAATCTCAGTGGCGCCTCTGCCTGCGCTCCCAAAAATCCGAACAGGATCTCATGTCCGTCTGGATAGACAAGCGCTTTGCGCTCCAGATCCTGGACCGCCGCCAGCTCCCGCGGGACACGCCGGGCTACGCCGACATCGCACGCGAGCTCGCACGCGATCCGCAGATGCGAGTCCGCCAGACCGCCGCCAACCTGCCCGGGCTTGCGCCCGAAGACGCCGCCGCGCTTGCGCTCGATCCCTGCTCGAGCGTGCGCAGCGAACTGAAGAACAACGACGACGCGCTGCCCTTCTTCGCTCTCCGCGATCCGCAGGGCTTTGCGCGCTTTGCCGCCTCCCGCTTCGACTACGCCGAGGATCTCCTCGAGGCCTTCAGCTACCGGTACGCCAACTGCATCTGGGAGTCGCTTGCCGAGAGCGAGCGCACCGACGAGCGCTGCCGCTTCATCGCGAGCCGGCTGACCGAAGCCGCTCAGGCGTTCGACGCCGAGCTTCGCGCGAAAGGCACGCCCGCCGCAGCGGCGCTTGCCGACTTCCTGCGCGCGCTGTCGAATGAGTTTTTCCCCACGAAGGGGATCTCGCTAGCGAGCATTTTCCCGGGGCTCAAAGAGCAGGCCGACGCAGCCGCTGAGAACGACGATGACGCTTTTGATGAGACGCTTCCTGCCGGCTGGGAGGATCTCCTCCCCGATCGCGAGCGCTTCGTCCTCGTTTCGCCGCAAGGCCATGCGCTCGAATTCAGCCCCGATTCGACGGAAGGCATTCTGCAAATGCCCGACCTGCCTTCGCCCAAGCTCTTTCTCTACAAGCTCTGCCAAAGCGCGGATCCCAGGCTTCGCGCCGCTGCGGCGCGAAAAGTCTTCGACTGCAACAACGGCCGCAGGCTTTTGAACGATCCGGATCCCGGCGTGCGCGAAGCGCTCCTGGAAAACATCAGCATTCTCGAAGAACTCTCGGAGGAAGAAATCCTGACGCTGCTCGGCCGCGATGAAAGCCTCTGGCTGTCCTGCCTCCAATCGAGCAGAAGCGAGCGCCTTCTGAACGTGATTGCATCGCGCTGCACGCCTCGCGAGCTCGTCGTAGCGCACGCGATCGCCGAATACAAGCGCAAGAAGGAAGAAGAAGAGGAGATCGCGCGCTGGGAGAAAGACCACAGCGGAATCGATGGGGACGAGGACGACGACGATGAAGATGAAGGCGAGGACGACGATGAGGAGTTAGGCGGGAAGCGCGGCGGCTTCGCTTATTGAACGCGCCGCCGCTCTGCCCGCCCCGCGTCATCCCCTGGCGGGCCGGTCTGAAGCGAAGGCTTGCCGCGCTTCAGGCCGCCCAGGAAAAGCGCCCGCTCACTCCTCCCAGTAGGCGTTGTAGAAGTCGAAGCCGCTGTCCGCGCGGATCGTGAAGTTCTTCAGATGCACGTTCGCGCCGGCGGTGTTGACTTCATAGAGGAGGAAGCCCCAGGGCGCATCCTTCCAGACCATTTCCTGCGCCTCGTTGTAGAGCGCCTGGCGCTTCTCGGCATTCACTTCCACCGCCGCCTTGTCAAGCACCGCGTCGAGCTTCGGATTGTTGTAGTAGGCCGCATTCATGAAGCGCGGGGGCGCCTCGCGGCTGTCGAGAATCGGACGGATCGTCAGATCCGGATCCATCGTCGAATCCGACCAGCCGATGTAGTAGAGGCGGACCTTCGCGTCCTTCGGATTCTTGACGCTGTAGACGTCCGACGTGCGCACGCCCGGCTCGAGGAGGCGCGTCGTCACCTTGATGCCGACCTGAGCGAGCTGCTGCTGGATGAACTGCACTGCCTTCGAGGCCGTCGTGTTGGAGTAGCCCGACCAGAGCGTCGTTTCAAAGCCGTTCGGATAGCCCGCTTCCTTCAGGAGCTCGCGCGCCTTCTTCGGATCGTAGGGCCAGGGACCCATCTTGAGGTGCGTGGGCAGACCCGCCGGAATGATGCCTTCCATGGGGACCGCGTAGCCCGAATAGGCCACCTTGCAGAGCGCCTCCTTGTTGATGGCGTAGTTGATCGCTTCGCGCACGCGCTTGTCGGTGAAGGGCTTCACCGAGTTGTTGATCGAGAGATAGCGCGACATGAGGCCCGGAATCGTCTGGATTTCGATCGACTTGTCGTCCTTGAGCATCGCAATCTGCTCGACGGGCATGGGCGTCACGTACTGCGCCTCTCCCGAGCGGAGCATGGCCGCGCGGGTCGCGTTTTCCACCACCGGCACCCAGTAGATGCCGTCAAGCTTCGGCAGCCCCGGCACGCGGTAGTTTGGGTTCTTCTTCACATGCAGTCCGTCCGTCGGGCTGTAGGTGTCGAAGACATAGGGACCCGTGCCGCAGGCGCGCGTGGCGAGCTGCTTATTCTTGCCGTACTGCTTGACGTACTGCGGGCAGATCATCTGCGGCGTCGTCGCAGCGAGGCGCGTGATGAAGCCCGCCATCGGCTGCTTGAGCGTGAAGCGGACCGTCGACGGGTCAAGCGCATCGACGCGCTCGATCATCGAGTAGGCGGAAAGGCGGCTCAGATGGTTGTCCGGATTGATGAAGCGGTCGAAGTTCACCTTCACGGCCTCGGCATTGAAGTCTTCGCCGTTATGAAACTTCACCCCCTTCTTGAGCTGGATCGTATAGATGCGGCTGTCGGGCGAGACCTCGTAGGACTCGGCCAGCTCCGGGACAGGCTTCAGATCCTTGTCGTAGGTGTAGAGGCCCTCGTAGATGGACTTCGAGACGACGCGCGTCAAGACGTCCGGGCAGTCGTAAGGATCCAGCGTTGAAAAGGCGGCGCCGATTGCAACCGTAATCTCCTTGGCCTGCCCTGCAGCAGGCGCGCAGAGCGCCAGCGCAAGCGCAGCAGCGGACGCCGCAGAAAGCGCGGCGCCGCGGAAAGCGCGGACAGTCTTCGAAGCGCAATGCTTGGATTCCATAGGACCTCCTTCAAATGGAATGAAAGGAAACGCCGCTTCTTTTGAGCGGACAGCTCATTTCATTCTTCGCCCTCGCGGGCGTCAGTCCGGCTGAAGCGCATAGGACGTTTTGCGCAGGCCGCAGGCGATTCGTCAAAGGACTGCGCTAAAGCAGCCGTCCGCACAGACTGCGCCTTCGCCTCCGCAGCCGAGCCCTCCTATGCTTTTTCTCTCGAACGTCCTGCGGCCGCGCCGCAGGCGCTCCGCTCTGCGCTGATGCGCTCCATTCTTTTTCCTTTGGGAGGCTTCGGCTGACGGCGCCCGGCGTCCGCTTGCGGACGGGGCGGCTCGGCCGATCGATTTTGCTATGGCTGCAACTCAATGGCTTTACGAGGACAAGGTCCCCGCAGAAATCCTCGCCTGGGCTGACGACGCCGCGGCGATCCGCCACGACATTCATGCGCACCCCGAACTGGGCTTTGAAACGCCTCGGACATGCGGCCTCATTGAAAAGGCGCTGCGCAGCTACGGCATCGAGAAGATCGATTCGACCACGGTGAAGGGCGGCCTCGTCGTCGAGATCGACGGCGACCGTCCGGGCAAGACCATTGCGCTGCGCGCCGACATTGACGCGCTGGCCATGCCGGACGAATCCGGCCATCCGTGGGCCAGCACCGTCTGCCGCAGCCACGCCTGCGGCCATGACGGCCATGCTGCCTGGATGA
Source organism: uncultured Sutterella sp. (assembly GCA_905202595.1). Taxonomy (GTDB): domain Bacteria; phylum Pseudomonadota; class Gammaproteobacteria; order Burkholderiales; family Burkholderiaceae_F; genus Sutterella. The sequence continues at coordinate 32,948 of CAJKSP010000007.1, read as the reverse complement.
CGCTCACGCTCCGCTATCTGCAGGCGCACCGAGACTTCCCGGGACGCGTCATCGCGATCTTCCAGCCGGCTGAAGAAATCGGCAGCGGCGCCCGCGCGGTCGTCGCGAGCGGCATCTTTGAGAAGTACGGCATCGCCGAGGTCTATGGCGCGCATGCCGACTCGACGATTCCCGCGGGCTCCTTCGGCTTCCGCGAAGGCGCAACGCAGGCGTCCTGCGACTTCTTCTACATTTCGCTCGAAGGCCGCGGCGTCCATGCGGCGCGCCCGCACGCCGGCATCGATCCGATGCCCGCTGCGGCGCTCCTCTATGAATCGCTCCAGACGATCTGCTCGCGCAAGACTGATCCGTTCGAAAGCGTCGTGCTCTCGGTCTGCTCGATCGAAGCAGGCCAGTACGCAGCGCCCAACGTCATTCCGAACCGCATCCGCATGAGCGGCACGGTTCGCACCTTCAGCGAGGCCTGCCGCACGGAGATCGAGCGCCAGATGCGCCTCATGGTCGAGCACATCGCCGCAGCGCAGAGCTGCAAGGGCGAGCTCAAGTACGACCGCCTCACGTCCGTCGTCGTGAACGATCCGGGCTGCGCCTCTGCTGCCCGCCGCCTCTGCGAAGACATGTTCGGCACCGACCGCGTCACGACCATTCCGCGCTCGACGGGCGGCGAGGACTTCTCCGAGTACCAGAAGCTCGTTCCGGGCATCATGTTCCGCGTGGGCATCGTCGACGAAGGACACCAGGCGCTCGGCCACAATCCGAAGTTCGACTTCAACGACGTCGTTCTCCCCTCGGCCGCATGGTTCTTCTGCACGCTCGCCCGCGAACGCCTCGAAGCGCTTGCTGAACGCGCATGAGCCCGCTTCGCTGACTCCTGAAGCCGGCGGCTCCATCGGCCAGGCGGCGCGCTCTTCGAAGCCCTTTCCGGGCGGGCGGAGAGCGCGCCGCTTTTTTGTGCGCGCCAGGCTCCGCGGCGCCCGCGTGTACAATCAGGGCGCTTTTAATGCAAGGCCCCTCTGGCCTTTGCTTTTCGACAACGGCTCCCAAGGAGGAAGGCCTCATGAACCGCAAAGTGCTTCTGATGATTCTCGACGGCTGGGGCGACGGCCGCGGCGCCAAGAGCGACGCCATCGCTGCGGCAAAGCCCGAATTTCTGACGGCGCTTGCCAAGCGCTGGCCCCATGCGCGCCTGCGCACGGACGGCGCCTTCGTGGGGCTGCCGGACGGACAGATGGGCAATTCTGAAGTCGGCCATCTGAACATCGGCGCCGGCCGCGTGGTCTATCAGGATCTCGTGAAGATCAACCGCGCCTGCCGAGAGGGCCGCCTCGGCGAGAATCCGGAAGTCAAGGCGCTGCTTGAGCGCGCCAAGTCGGCTGGAACGCGCCTCCACTTCATGGGCCTTCTTTCCGACGGCGGCGTTCATGCGTCGATCGAGCACCTCTTTGCGTTTCTGAAGCTCTGCCGCGAAGCGGGGCTCGCCGACGATCAGGTCTACGTGCACGCCTTTCTCGACGGACGCGACACCGACCCGAAAAGCGGCCTCGGCTTCGTGAAGTCGCTCGAGGATTTTCTCGCCCGCGGCGAAGGCGCCGGCACCTTTTCGAGCTTCATCGGCCGCTACTACGCCATGGACCGCGACAAGCGCTGGGAGCGCATCCGCGAAGCCTACGACCTCCTGACAGCGGGCAAGGGCGAGCCGACTCAAAGCCTTTCCGCATCGCTTGAAGCGCTCTATGCCAAGGGCGTTACGGACGAATTCGCCGCGGCCGTGCAGAAGGTCGATGCCGCCGGCCGCCCGCTCGGCCTCATCGAGCCGGGCGACGCCGTCGTGTTTCTCAATTTCCGCAATGACCGCGCCAAGGAGCTCACGACGGTTCTCACGCAGCATGAAGAAGCCGGCATGAAGCCCCTTCCCCTCTGGTTCGCGACAATGACGCCCTACGACGCCAAGTTCGAAGGGCTTCATGTGCTCTTTCCGAAGGAGAACGTCAAGCGTCCGCTCGGCGAGTACATCGCCGAGCTCGGCCTGCGGCAGCTTCGCATCGCCGAAACGGAAAAGTACGCGCATGTCACGTTCTTCCTCAACGGCGGCCGCGAAGACCCGTTCCCGGGCGAAGACCGCATTCTCGTGCCCTCGCCCAAAGTCGCCACCTACGACCTGCAGCCGGAGATGAGCGCGCCGGAAGTGGCGCAGAAGCTCGCCCATGCGCTGGCCGAGCAGCGCTACGACTTCATCTGCCTCAATTTCGCCAACGGCGACATGGTCGGGCACACCGGCGTCTGGGATGCCATCGTCAAAGCGGTCAAGGCCGTCGACGGCTGTGCCAAGACGGTCGTAGAAGCAGCGCTGGCCAACGGCTACGACGTCATTCAGGTTGCCGACCACGGCAACGCCGATCATGCCCTCAATGACGACGGCACGCCCAACACCGCCCACTCGCTCAACCCGGTGCCGATCGTCGTTGCTTCCGAGCGCGTGGCGTCAGTCGAGGACGGCGTCCTCGCCGACATTGCGCCGACGGTCCTCGCGCTCATGGGCCTGCCGCAGCCCGCTGAAATGACGGGCCGCAGCCTCGTCACCTTCAAAGCTTGAGGCGCCGGCAAAAAAGAGGGAGCGGACCGCTTCAGCAGCGGACGCTCCCCTTTTTTTGACCTGCACAATGCCGCGGCCGCTGAGCGGCCTCAGGCCTTCTGAGGCTGCTCGACGACGAACGGGCGCAGCAGCTCCGACGCGTACTTCGCCGCGCGCTTCATCGACTCGATGTCCAAGCCGTCCTTGGCCTGAATGGACATGCCTTCGAGAATGATGTTGAGAATGTCAGCCAAGCCCTCGGCATCCGCATCGGCGCGCAGCTCCCCTTCCGCCTTCGCCCGCTCGAGGCGCGCCTTGAAGAAGGCGCGCGTTTCTCCGCGAAGGCGCCGCACGAGCTCGGCAATCCGCTTCTCTTCCGGAGAAATGTTGACCGCCGCAAGCACCACCATGCAGCCGCTCGGATTCTCCTTGCTGAGCAGCACGTCGCAAGCGCGGCAGAAGAAATCGTTCATTGCTTCGCAGAGGGGCTTGGGCGACTTCTCAACTTCGGCGATCGGCTCCGACCAATAGGCGCGCTCGTAGTAGAGCACGGCTTCAATGAAGAGCGCCTCCTTGCTGCCGAAGGCCGCGTAGAAGCTCGGCGGATTGATCTTCATCTCGCGGCAGAGCGCCGCCACGGACGCAGGCTCGTAGCCGAGGCGCCAGAAGAGCCGCAGCGCGGCGACGAGCGCCGCCGTGCGGTCGAATTCGCGCGGACGCCCCTTCGGCTTGGCTGCCTTCGCCTTGGCGGCCGAGCGCCTCGGCTTGTGAGCCGGCTTCTTTTTCGGGAGGGCCCTAACGTGGCGTGCGCTTTTGTCTTCAATCGTCATGATGTTGGGCGAGGATTTCTTCCTGACTGGGTGCACCCGCTTCTTATCTTAGCAGTGGCGGCCGCGGCGGCCTTTGCATGCCGGCAGGATGCCAGAACGGAAAAAGCCCGTTCGGCATGGCTGCCGAACGGGCTTTGGCTTGTTGGCGGGGTGCCTTGCGCTTCAATAGCGCTCAGTCCCCGCACGCCGCTTGAGAAGAATCAGAACGGGCTTAGTGCGCGCCGTGATTCTCCTTGAACATGCGCAGGCCGGTCGTCATCGACGAGAGCGTCGTCGCGCCGCCCATCACGTCCTCGCGGAAAGACATGTAGAGGTGCGCCATCGAGAAGATGATCAGCACATACATGGCCGCATGATGCACGGTGCGCACGGACTGCGCGTCGCCGAAGAGCGAGAAGACCCAGCCGAACCAGCTCATCCAGCCCGTATCCCAGCCCCAGGCCTGAGCGTAAAGCGCCAGGCCGGTGATGATGATCACGACGCTGCCGAGGAAGAAGAACGCGAACATCGCAGCCTGAGCCAGCGGATTGTGACCCGCATATTCAGGGCTGGACTTCCTCATGAAGAGGTAGTACATGACCTGGACGATCACGCCCTTCCACCACTTGAAGGACCAGAACGGGGGCAGGAAGATCTGGCGGGCATACTTGTTCCCGACAACCGCCCAGTAGAGGCGGTAGACCATGAGCCCCGTGAAGATGATCCCGGCGGCAAAGTGGAAGAGACGAATATTGGCGAAGTCGTAGGTGTCCCACGTCGGCCCGAGGTTCGAGACGAGCGGCGAGCCGATCAGAAAGCCCGTCGCGATCATCACGAACATGCAGGCGGCCATCGCCCAGTGCCAGACGCGGACGGGGGCTTCCCACACGTAAAGCGGGTGAGTGCCCTGGGACGTGTCGACCTCGTAGGTTACCGGATCGATTTTCATAAGTTACCTGCCTTGCTTCTTAGCGAACCTGAACGCGGCAGAGCTCCTCGCCTTCCGGCGTGAGGAGGTGCGTCGCGCATGCGAGGCACGGGTCGAAGCTGTGAATCGTGCGGATGATTTCGAGCGGGCGCTCGGGATCGGCCACCGGCGTGCCGATGAGCGAGGTCTCGAACGCACCCTTCTGGCCGTCCGGGGAGCGCGGCGACGCATTCCACGTCGTCGGCACCACAGCCTGCCAGTTGGCGATGCGGCCGTCCTTGATCACGCACCAATGGCCGAGAGCGCCGCGCGGGGCTTCGCAGGGGCCGACGCCCTTGCATTCCTTCGGCCAGGTCTTGGGTTCCCAGAACTCCATGTTCGCCGCAACTTCGTCGCCAGCCTTGATGTTGGCGGTGAGGTCGTCGACGTACTGAACCATCTTCTGAGCGGCCCAGTGGCACTCGAGCGCGCGGGCAGCGTGGCGGCCAAGGGTCGAGTACACGGCTTCGAGCGGGAGGTTGAGCTCCTTCAGAAGCGCGAGAGCCGGCTCCTTGATGTGCGGCACGTTCTTCGCAATGCCGACGATGAGGCGGGCAAGCGGGCCCACTTCCATCATGTGGCCCTTCCAGCGCGGGCTCTTGACCCAGGAGTACTTGCCGTCGGCCGTGAGCCACGAGAACTTCGTCTTCGTGCCTTCCGTGCCCTTCGGCAGCTCATAGTGCTGCTCGGTGATGCCGTCCCACGGATGCAGCCCCTTGTTGGCGTCCGGATACGTGTACCAGGAGTGATCGACGAATTCCTGAACCTGTTCCGGATCCTTGAGGTCGACGTCGAAGACTTCGTTGAGGTTGCCGTTGAGGATCGCGCCGCGCGGCAACTGCAGGCTTGCGTCCGAGTAGTCGTTCGGAATCTCGGGGAATTCGCCGTAGCAGAGCACGTTCTTGTTGGAGAGGCCGGCGCCGTACTTGAACCATTCCGGATAGAACGAGGCGATCGCCTTGATGTCCGGCAGGTAGACGTTCTCGACCATCTCGAGGGACTTCTTGGCGATGCTGCGCATGTAGTTGAGCGTCACCTCGTTGACCATCGTGCCCTGAGCGCCCGTGTCGCTCATGTTGATCGGGCAGGCGACGCCGCCGACCAGATAGTTCGGATGCGGGTTCTTGCCGCCGAGGATGGTGTGAACACGGACGATCTCGCGCTGGAAGTCGAGAACTTCAAGGTAGTGCGCGACGGCGAGCAGGTTCACGGCCGGCGGAAGCTTCATGGCCGGATGGCCCCAGTAGCCCTTGTTGAAGATGCCGAGCTGACCGGAAGCGACGAACTTCTTGAGCTTGTTCTGCACGTCGCGGAAATAGCCGACCGCGGCGAGCGGATGATGTGGGCTGATCTTCTGCTGCAGCTCGGCCGTTTCGCGGGGATCGGCATCGAGAGCAGAGACGACGTCGACCCAGTCGAGCGCGGACAGCTGGTAGAAGTGAACCAGGTGGTCCTGCACGTAGAGGGTGGCGTTGATCAGGTTGCGGATGATGTTCGCATTCTTCGGGATCTTGATGCCGATGGCGTCTTCAACAGCGCGCACGGCCGACAGAGCGTGAATGCCCGTGCAGACGCCGCAGATGCGTTCCACGAACGCCCAGGCGTCGCGCGGATCGCGGCCCTTCAGAATGACCTCGAGACCGCGCCACATCGTGCCGGTGCTCATGGAATCCGTGATGACGCCGTCATCTCCCATGACGGCCTGGACGCGGAGATGGCCCTCGATGCGGGTGACCGGGTCCACGACAATACGACGTTCGCTCATTATTCCTTACCTCCGATTTCCTTGTTGGTCTTCGCACGGGACTGGGCCACGGCGGAGAGAGCCGCATGCGCAGCCACGGCGACGCCCACGACCGCAACGGTCGCGAGGCCCACCTTGTCGACGGTCGCCTCGACGCCGCCGAAGCCCGGGGGCAGGACGGTGGTTTCGTGTTCGTAGAAGCTGCCCTTGTCGAAGAAGTTCGGTTCGGCGCAGCCGATGCAGCCGTGGCCGGACTTGACAGGCCACGAGAGGCCTTCGTTCCACTGAACCGTGGAGCACGGCGCATAGGTCGTCGGGCCCTTGCAGCCGAGCTTGTAGAGGCAGTAGCCGAGCTTGGCGCCTTCGTCGTCGAAGCGCTCGGCGAACTGGCCGGCGTCAAAGTGGCCGCGGCGATAGCACTTGTCGTGAATGCGCTGGCCGTAGAACATCTTCGGACGGCCCATGCGGTCGAGCGGCGGCAGACGGTCGTACGTGAGGATGTACGTGATGACGGAGGTCATCACTTCAGGAATCGGCGGGCAGCCCGGAACGAGCACGATGGGCTTGTCGGTGATCACTTCGGTGATCGGAACAGCCTTCGTCGGATTCGGCTTGGCGGCCTGGACGCAGCCCCAGGCAGCGCAGGAGCCCCAGCCGATCACAGCCTTGGCGTTCTTGGCCACGTGCTTGATCTTGTTGAGGAAGATCTCGCCGCCAGGAATGCAGTTGATGCCGTCGTCATTGAGGGGAACATTGCCCTCAACGGCGAGGATGTAGTTGCCCTTGTACTTTTCGATCGTCTCTTCGAGCGATTCTTCGGCCTGCTTGCCCGCCGCCGCCATGATGGTGTCGTCGTAGTCAAGCGAGATCATCGACAGGACCATGTCCTGAGCGATCGGGGTGTAGGAGCGGATGAAGGATTCGGTGCAGCACGTGCACTCGAGGCCGTGAAGCCACACGACGGGCGTGCGGGGCTTCGTCTCCATGGCGTGCGCGATTTCTTCTGCGCCGGCGCTGCCAAGTCCGAGGCTCGCCGCAGTAAGCGAGCAGAACTGCAGGAAGCTGCGGCGGCTGATGCCTTGACGGCGCAGCGCTTCGTATTGGGTTTCAAACATAAGCTGGGTCTCCCCCTCTGATTGTTTCGGGAGCCGCCGGCGCGAAGCGCATGAGCATCGGCAAATGCCGCTCATCTTTGTAGCTTCTTGGGCGAGCGGCGCTTCGCTGGCGGGCTTTCCCCCAGCGGCGCGCAGGCTCCTCGCCCAAAGCTCGGAGCTGCGCACCGCTTCGCCATGAAGCATAGGCATGCACCCGAAGTCTTCGCCATTCTTCAGAGGAATGTTTATTGCGCAATAACACTACCCCAGAAGAACTACCCCGGAGTAATTTCTGTCTTTGCGCAGGCCCAAGCGCATCCGCAGCGCCTTTCGCGCTCTCACCTAGGGGAAAGAGAATCCTCCTTCAGACGGAGCGAAGCGCGCCTTTCGGACAATGGGCGGCAGGAAGGCGCTTCCCTATACTTTTTCATTTGATTTGCGCCGCTTTTCGATTCCATCGCCCAGTGCGCGGCTTGCCGCGCCGGCGCCGGCGAGCCTACGGAGACCATCTCACGTGAACGAGTTACGCAGAGAAGCTGCCGCCCCGCTGCGGGTATTCAGCGAATCGCCCGCTGCCTTCTTCGAGCAAGGGTTCCGTCAGATCGCCGAAACCCGCATGAAGGGCCTGCCGATCGTCAATCCAAAAATCCAAGTCCGTGCAGCGGCGTTTCGCCGCTGGCAGATGGACTGGTTCGGCGTCATGGCGCTGCCGTGGTGCATTGCAGCCGTATATGCCTGCGGCTGCCGTGAAAGCTGGCCGCAGGTTGCAGCCGGTCGCGAATGGACGCTCGAGCTTCCAGCAGGCGACTTCCCCTTTATGGCGATTGAAGATCCGATCCTCGGACGGTTCTTCATGCTTTCGCTCAAGAGCCCTGTGCTCGACATTGAGAATCAAGCCGCGGCCGATGTCTTCGCGCAGGCCGCCTTCGATGCGATGCTCACGGCTCAGGCGCTCCCAGACGACGACGAAGACGCCGTCGCATGGATCCCGCCTTCTGCCGACGGGGAGCTGCGGCGCGTGATTCCGATCAAAGTGGCGCCGCCGAAGAACTACGAATCGACGCCGGCGCTGACGCCGAAGAAGCCTGAGCCGGCGCCGGCGGCTGAACGCGAGCCCTTCTTCGAGCGCCGCGTCTCGCGGCGAGCGCTCTTCGGCCGCGGCCTTGACAAGGAAAAAGCCGCAGCGGACATTAAGAAGCCCGCTGCGCCCTCGACGCCTGCGCCTTCCGCCCAACCTGCCGCTTCGGCGCCGGCTGATAGCGCGGCTGCACCCCATTCCTCGAAATCCAGCAGATGATTGATACAGGCGCCATCGAAGTTACGGTCTGCGCCAAGAGCGGCCGCGCCGCCTTGTCGCTCACGAACACCCGAACGGATGCGGCTGCCCGCCTCATCGCCGCGCCGGCCAACCGCACGAAGGCACGCCGGCTCTTCACGATGCTCTACGGCCTCTGCCCCGTCGCGCACCTCTCGTGCTTCGATGCGGCCAAGCTCAGCGCATCGGGAACCAATGAAGCCGTTCGGCGCGCGGCCGACGGCGGCTTTGTAGAGGCGGCCATGCTCCTCGAAGGCCTGGTCGAGAGCCTTCGCGTCCTCCTGCTTGAAGCCTCGCGCCTCATGGGCCTGCGCCTCGAGCCCGAAGATGCCCGAGCGCTCGGCGCCCTTCGAACCGGCGTCGCCACGCTCGCCGAACACATCCTTGCCATGAATCCCTTCGCGTACGAGAACCGCACGCCCGAAGGCGGCATCGTCTTCAGCGCGCGGCGCCTTGAAGCGGCCAAGGAAACGGCGCGCAGCGTCGAAGCGGGCGCCCGCGTGCTCGCCGTAAAGCGTCTCTTCGGCATGGAGCCCGTGGAAGCGCTCGAGCGCCTGACCTCAGAGTCGGCGCTTGCCGGCTGGGCCGCCAGCGCCAGCCTGGCGCCGACGGCATCGCCCGCCGCAGCGCTGCTTGCACGCTACCTGAAGCGCGGAGCGGACTTCAGCGACATGGAGTCGCCGATGCTCTTCGCGAGAGAAAAGAAGCAGTCCGAAAGCTTTGCCGACGAGCTTCTTCACCGCATGCTGCACGAGCCGGGCTTTGCACTGGCGCCTTTTTGGGAAGGCTCGCCCCGCCTCACCGGCGCGGCTTCGAGAATGCGCACGCATCCGCTCGTCAAGGAAATGTGCCGCCAGCGCGGACTGTCGCCGTCGACCCTGCTGGCCGCAAGAATTCTTGAAACCGCGATCGGCCTCGAGCTCGTCCGCCGCTACTGCTGGCCCGAAAAGGCGGCTGCGATTGAGATTCCGTCAAGCGAAGCCTTCGAGCCGCTCCCTGCGTCGATTCTCTGGACCTATTCACCGGAGCCGGGCGTTGCGCTGGCGCTCGCGGAAACAGCACGCGGCCTGCTTGCCCATGCCCTGCGCCTCGGTCCTGACGGCGGCATCGCCGAGCTGAAGATCACTTCCCCAACCGAATGGCAGTTTGCCCCTTACGGTCCTGGCCAGCGGATGCTCCTTGCGCTCTCTCGCAGCCTGAGCCTCAAGGAGCCCAAGACCGCTGAAGAGCGCGAAGAAATCTCGCAGGCGGTGCGGGAAACGCTCTTCGGACTGGACGCCTGCGTGCCGATCGAGCTGCGCTTCGGCTGCGCGGCCGAGCGCAAGGCGCAGACTGCGTACTGACAGCCATGAGGAGTCCCTAGCTGTGCATGAACTCTCCATTGCCGAAGGCATCATTGAAATTGTTGAGCGCACCTGCCGCAGCAACGGCGTAAAGCGGGTGAAATCGGTGCGCATCGCCGTGGGCGAGCTCGCCGGCGTCGACATCCCAAGCCTGCAGTTCGCTTGGGAGAGCGTCAAGAAAGGCGGGCCTGCCGACAAGGCCGCCCTGGTGATCGAGCGGCCGCCCGGAGAAGCTTGGTGCATGAGCTGCGGCAAGACGGTGCCCCTCAAGCGCTACGGCGACCCCTGCCCCTTCTGCGGCGGCTTTCAGCTTGCAGCCACCGGCGGCACGGACATGCGCGTTCTCGATCTCATTGAGGACGAAGCAGACGGCTCCGAAGAGAGGGACGCCGCTACCCCATCGGACGAAGCCGGCGGCGCTTCGCATTCGACTAATGGATGATGACCTCGGGCGCGCTGCGCGCTAACCTTTTTCCCTCCGGAAGGCTGATCGGATGCCGGCGCCCTGCGGGCGCGCCCGTCTGCGCTGCGTCCTCGCCTTCCGCATCGAGTTTTTCATGCAGCGGAGACGCTGACCTGCCGTCACGCGTCCAGCGCGCCGCCCGCCAAGGCCGGCACGCGCTCCGCCCTCTTTTTGAGGAGACCAGACATTATGTGCACCACCTGCGGCTGCGGCCTTCCGGGCCACGTTCACATGCACGAGCATGTCGACGAAAACGGCAACGTGACGATGCATGTTCATGACGACCACGACGGTCATGAGCACAGCCATGCTCATGAGCACGACCATGAGCATGACCATCATCACGACCACGCACATCCCGAGCACAGCCATTCGGCCGACACGCCGGCTGGCCGCGCGCTCGCCATCGAGGAAGACATCCTCGGACGCAACAACGAGACGGCCGCGAAGAACCGCACGCTGTTTGCGGCGAAGCACATCCTCGCCCTCAATCTCGTGTCTTCCCCGGGATCGGGCAAAACCGAGCTTCTCGCGGCAACGCTTCGCGCGCTCGCTGCCGAAGCGGATCCCGTCAAGACCGCTGTGATCGAAGGCGACCAGCAGACGGACAACGACGCAGAGCGCATCCGCGCAGCGGGCGCCAAGGCCCTGCAGATCAACACCGGCAAGGGCTGCCACCTCGACGCCGCCATGATTGAAGCGGCTGTCTCGCGCCTTGCGCCCGAAGACGGCTCGATCCTTTTCATCGAAAACGTCGGCAATCTCGTCTGCCCGGCGGAGTTCGACCTCGGCGAAGCGCACAAGGTTGCCGTTCTTTCCGTGACGGAAGGCGAAGACAAGCCCCTCAAGTACCCGGACATGTTCCGTGCGTCGGATCTCGTCATTCTCAACAAAATCGACCTTCTGCCCTACGTCAAGTTCGATGCCGACAAGGCGGAGGCGAATGCCAAGCGCGTCAATCCTCGCGTCAAGGTGATCCGCCTCTCCGCCGCAACGGGCGAAGGGCTCGGCAAATGGCTGGCCTGGCTCAAGGCAGAGCTCGCGCTCGCCGCCATCTGACCGGCCGTCTGAACGCCGCAGGCTGCCGTCCGTCTCGCTTTGGCGGACGGCAGGCAAAAGGCGCTCGAAAGCGCCCGCCGCCGGCAGCGCGCCGGCGAACGGCTCGAGAACCGCTCGCAAAGGAACTCAAGATATGGCAGCGCAGGATCGAGAACGCATTGCGCGGCTTGTCCGCGTCACCGGCCTCGTGCAGGGCGTAGGCTTCCGCCCCACCGTCTACCGCATAGCCGCCGCACTCAACCTCTCGGGCGAAGTCTTCAATGACGCTCAGGGCGTAGGCGTGCGCATCGAAGGCGAACGCGCCGCGGTTGAAGCCTTTGCCAAAACGCTCGTCGCTGAAAAGCCGCCGCTCGCGCGCATTGACGAAATCCGCGAAACCGAAGAGCCCGTGCGAGGCCTCGAAGGCTTTCGCATCACGGCCTCGCGCGAAGGCGGCCGGGTCACGACGGCTATCACGGCCGACGCGGCCACGTGCCGCGCATGCTTTGCGGACATGTTCGACCGCGGGAACCGGCGCTGGCGCTACGCCTTCACCAACTGCACGCACTGCGGGCCGCGCTTCACGATCACTCGCCACCTGCCCTACGACCGGCCGCAGACTTCGATGGCTGCATTCCCGATGTGCCCGGACTGCCGCCGAGAATACGAGAACCCGCTGGACCGGCGCTTTCATGCGCAGCCCAATGCCTGCCCCGTCTGCGGCCCGCAGCTCGAGCTGCTCGATGCCGAAGGCCAGCGCGTTGAAGGCGACCCAGTGCGCCTCGCATGCGAAGCGATCCGCCGCGGCGAAACGGTTGCCATCAAGGGCATCGGCGGCTTTCACCTCGTCTGCGACGCCAAGAATGCTGAAGCCGTAGCCAGGCTGCGGCGCCGCAAGCGCCGCGACGAAAAGCCGCTCGCCGTCATGTGCGCAAACATCGCATCGGCTCAAGCCTGGGTGGAGCTGACCGAGGCGGAGAAAGCGCTTCTGCTCTCGCCGGCGCACCCCATCGTGCTCGCGCGCAAGAAGCCAGGCGCCGATGCGGCGCTCCCAGGCGTTTCCGACGGCCTGGCCGAAACAGGCGTGATGCTGCCGTACACGCCCCTGCATGCGCTGCTCTTTCATACGCTCGCGGGCGAACCCGAAGGGCTCGACTGGCTTGAAAGCGAGCCGCATCCGGCTCTTCTCGTCATGACGAGCGCAAACCCCGGCGGCGAACCCCTTGTCATCAAAAACGACGAGGCGCTCCGGCGCCTTGCGCCGATGGCCGATGCGTATCTCGTGCACAACCGCGAAATTCTGGTGCGCTGCGACGACTCCGTCGTGCGCGTCATGAACGAAAAGCCCGTCTGGGTGCGCCGTTCGCGCGGCCTGACGCCTGAAGCGGTGAAGCTGTCTCCGCCTGAAGGCGCCCCCGCCTCTGTTCTTGCGCTCGGCCCCTATCTCAAAAACACCGCCTGCCTCACGCGCGGCGCAGAGGCTTTTCTCACGCAGCATGTGGGCGACCTCGAAAACGCCGTCGTCTGCGAAGCGCTGGAAGAAGCGGCCGCGCATCTGGAAGACATTCTGGATGTCAAGCCCGAAGCCTATGCGTGCGACCTCCATCCGGACTTCTTCTCCACAGCGCTGGCGCACCGCCTTGCCGAAGCTTCCGGCAAACCGGTCGTCGCTGTTGCGCACCACGCGGCGCACATAGGCGCCGTCATGGCTGAAGCCGGACGCACGGAGCGCACGCTTGGCCTGGCGCTCGACGGCGTCGGCCTTGGCCCCGACGGCCATGTTTGGGGCGGCGAGCTTCTTGCGGTCGGGGCCACCTGCGTCGAGCGCCTCGGACACCTGAGAACGCTGCCGATTCCCGGCGGCGACAGAGCCGCTCGAGAGCCCTGGCGCATGGGCGCTGCGGCGCTCGTCGAAATGGGTCGCGAAGACCTGATCGAGCTTTTCTTCGGCAGCATGCCCGGCGCAAAGATGATCGCAGCGCTCGCGCGTTCGCCCCGCACGCTTCGCTCTTCGGCCCTCGGCCGCTGGTACGATGCAGCTGCAGCTCTGCTCGGCATCACGCTCGTGCAGCATGATGAAGCGACGGCGGCCATGCGGCTGGAGAGCCTGGGCAACGGCTCTGGCGCCGTACTGGAAGACGGCTGGCGCATTTCGCGCGACGGCGTTCTCGATCTGCTCCCGCTTTTCAAAGCCGCAGCCGAAGCGCGCGCCGCAGACATGCATTCCGGACGATGGCCTGAAAGCCGCGCCTGGTGGGCCGGCACGATCGAAAAAACCATGGCGCACGCCATTGCGCAGTGGGCGCTTGCCGCCGCCAAGCGCGATCCGGACGGCGCCTTCATGGCGCTTTCGGGCGGGTGCTTCCTCAACCGCACGCTTGAGCAGACGGTGCGCGAGGCTTTTGCCGCGGCAGGCGCTGAAGCGCGGCTCTCGCATGCCGTTCCCCCGGGAGACGGCGGCCTTGCGCTCGGCCAGGCTTGGCTGGCCATGCTTGCCATCGCCCGCGGACGCACGGCGCTCGACTATGTCGACCGAACAGAACAAAATTGACTGAACAGCTTTAGGAGATACTCAAATGTGCTTGGCAGTGCCCGCGCAGCTTCTGCGCGTCTCGCCCGACGGCATGAGCGCCGAAGCGGACTTCGGCGGCGTCCGGAAGGAAGTGGACGTTTCGCTCATTGATGCGCCTAAAGAAGGCGACTGGGTGATCGTGCACGTCGGCTTTGCGCTCAGCCGCATCGACGAAAAGGAGGCTCAGGAAACCCTCGCCATTCTGGCCGCAGCCGGCGGCGATGCCCCGAGCGCGTCCGCCGCTTCGCAGCCTGGAGCCGCGCTATGAAGCACGTGACGGAATACCGCAATACGGCCGAAGCCAAGGCGCTCGCCGAGAAGATCTGCGCCGAAGCAGATCCCGCTCGCATCTACCGCTTCATGGAATTCTGCGGCGGACACACGCATGTGCTGAGCCGCTGGGGCCTTTCGGACGTGCTGCCGAAGAATGTGCGCATGATTCACGGCCCGGGCTGCCCGGTCTGCGTGCTGCCGATCGGCCGCATCGACATGGCGATTGAGCTCGCCCTCAAGGAAAAGGTGATTCTCTGCACCTATGCCGATACGATGCGCGTGCCCGCTTCAGGCGGCCGCTCGCTTTTCAGCTGCCGAGCCGAGGGCGGCGACGTCCGCATGATCTATTCGCCGATGGACGCCATCAAGATTGCCCGCGAGAATCCCGCCAAGCAGGTCGTGTTCTTTGCCATCGGCTTCGAGACGACCACCCCACCCACTGCCGCGGCCATCCTCGCAGCGGAGCGCCTCGGATTGGAAAACTTCTCTGTCTTCTGCTGCCACGTGCTGACGCCCGCCGCGATGAACCACATCCTCGTGACGGCGCCGGTGCGTCCCAATGCGCCCAAGCTTGACGGCCTCGTCGGCCCTGCGCACGTCTCAGCCGTCATCGGCTCGAATCCCTACCGGACCTTCAGCGAGAAATGGAAGCTTCCGGTGGTCGTCTGCGGCTTCGAACCGCTCGACATGCTCCTCACCATCCTGATGCTAGTGCGTCAGGTCAATGAGGGGCGCCATGAAGTCGAAAACGAATTCACGCGCGCCGTCACGGCCGAGGGCAACCTCAAGGCCATCGCCCTCATGGCGCAGGTTTTCGAGAAGCGCGAAAGCTTCGAGTGGCGCGGCCTCGGCTCAGTGCCCGAATCGGCGCTGCGCCTTTGCCCCGAGTACGCGCGCTTCGATGCGGAGAAGCGCTTCAGCATGCCTGAGCGCCACGTGCCTGACAACAAGGCCTGCGAATGCGGCGCCATCCTGCGAGGCGAGAAGGAACCCAAGGACTGCCGCCTCTTCGGCACGGTCTGCACGCCTTCGCATCCGATCGGCGCCTGCATGGTGTCCTCGGAAGGCGCCTGTGCGGCGTACTTCAGCTACGGCCGGCGCGACTGAGCGCCAGAAAGCAGCCGCGGGCGGCAGCGCGCCGCCCGCCGCCAGTTGCATTCATCCAATTCAAAATCAGCAGAGAAGGTTCAAAAGCTATGGCGATCAAGCCCGGATATGTGAGAAAGCTCGACATCAAGCACGGCGCCGTCGACATGACGCAGGGCTCGGGCGGGCGCGCAACGGCGGAGCTCATCCGCGATCTTTTTGCAAAGCACTTTACGAACGAATGGCTCGACCAGGGCCATGACGGCGCCGTCATGCCGCCGATGAAGCGACCCATCGCCGTTTCCTGCGATGCCCATGTCGTCAAGCCCCTCTTCTTTCCGGGCGGCGACATCGGCGTCCTGGCCATTGCCGGAACGGTGAACGACGTTTCCGTCTGCGGCGCCAAGCCGCTCTACATTGCCGCCTCCTTCATTCTTGAAGAAGGCTTCCCGCTCGCCGACCTCGAGCGCATCGTCATCTCGATGGCCGATACGGCCCGTGAAGCCGGCGTCGCCATCGTGACGGGCGACACCAAAGTCGTCGAGAAGGGCCATGGCGACGGCATCTACATTTCGACGGCGGGCGTCGGCGAAAAAATCACCGACCAGACCATCTCCGGCAAGGAAGCTCGTCCGGGCGACTGCGTGCTCATTTCCGGCACGCTCGGCGATCACGGCATGGCCATCATGTCGAAGCGCGAGGGTATGAGCTTCGGCGCCGAGATTCAGAGCGACTCCGCTCCGCTCAACCAGCTCGTGGCGGACGTCATCGCTGCGGCGCCCCATGTGCATGTGCTTCGCGATCCGACGCGCGGCGGCCTTGCAACGACGCTCAATGAAATCGCCACTGAATCGAACGTCGGCATTCTCCTCAACGAAGAAGCCATCCCGGTGCGCCCGGAAGTGCAGGCGGCCTGCGAGTTCCTCGGCCTTGACCCGCTCTATGTCGCCAACGAAGGCAAGCTCATCGTGATCGTTCCCGCCGAGGAAGCCGATGCAGCGCTTGCCGCCATGCGCGCCAACCCGCGCGGCAAGAACGCTGCCATCGTCGGCACGGTTTCCGCCGAGCATCCGGGCTTTGTTGAAATGACGACTCTTATGGGCGGCCGCCGCATGGTCGACTGGCTGGCGGGCGAGCAGCTGCCGAGAATTTGCTGACGCCAAGCGCGCGGCAGTCTTGCCGCACGGCCGCATATTGAAAGAGCCTCGGGAGCGGGAATGCGCCCGAGGCTCTTTTCTATTCAGCAGCGCAGCCTTTCAGGCGCCGATGCGGCGGAGAAGCAGCTGCGCCGGCGCCGATTCGGCCTTAGGCCGCTCCCGCTTCGCGGCGCACGTCGATCTGCACGGCGCCACGCTCGTTCGATTCGAGATTCGTCAGAAGGAACTTCACCATGCTGTAGCGGTTGAGCATTTCGCGAATCGTGATGAGCGTCCCCAGGAAGAGCTCCGACTTGCGAAGCGAAATCTTCTCGCTGGCGAGCTGTATCAGATAGTCGCTCTGCGCAGCCTCTATGTGCTCGTAAATGCGGCGGCATTCGTCCGGAGAAATCGACGGATCGAGCCGGCGGAGCTGTCCGGCAAGCTCGGTCAAGTGCACCGCGATGCTGCCCGTCATGGCCGAATGGCTGTTCGCGACGTAATGCTCAGACACGCCGGCCGACGCAGAAAGATCGTGCGCCACTTCCTTCATATTCGTGAAGGCGCGGTAGTAGAAGTTGCGCGCGTCGCGGTCAGCCTTCTTTTCGTCCTTCGTGCGGGCCATGGCGTAATAAAGGCTTCGGCCCTGAGAAACGTCGTCGTAGAGCTCGTCTGCATTCGCCTTCGCGACGCGGAGCTGCTTCACGTCTTGGGCGAGGAGCGCTTCAATGGCATCAGCGGCAATTTCGCGCGAGCGCTCGAAGTTCTTCGCCACGGCTTCCTGAAGCGACTTGCAGATGGAGCTGCGATCGCTCTTGAGGATCACGCGCGTCTCTTCAAGATCGACATCGTCGTCATGCGAGAAGAAGTTCGACTTCACGAGAAGCGCGCAGGCTACGATCATGCCGGCAATCATCAGCCACTCGCCGCCCCAGAGGAAAAGGAGCGCCACGATGCCGCAGGAAAAGGCGGCGGTGAAGGCTGTGAGGAACCAGCCCGCCACCACAGTGATCACGCCGGAGACGCGATAGACGGCGCTTTCGCGGTCCCATGCACCGTCGGCAAGCGACGAGCCCATCGCCACCATGAAAGTGACGTACGTCGTCGAAAGCGGCAGCTTGAGGCTCGTCGCTGAAGCGATGAGCGCGGCAGCCAGAACGAGGTTGACCGTAGCGCGGATTTCGTCAAACGGCACTTCGCGCTCGCCCGGCTTGTAGCGCTTGGGCTCGTAGCGGCTCGAAAGCGCCGCCATGGCAGAGCGCGGCAGGAACTGCTCGACGGCGCGAGTGAAGGAGAGCGATGAGCGAACGATGATGCGTGCAGGAAGCGATGACCCGAACTGCTCCTTGCCTGTATGCGAGGAGGATGCAAGCCGAACGGACGTGAGAATCACGTGGCGCGCCTTCTTCGACACGCAGATCGTCGCCACCATCACGGCGCCGGAGAGCAGCAGCCACATGGAGCTTGCTTTTGACGGTTCGGCAAGCTCTCCCATCAGGAAGGACGCCGGATCAGCCTCGGGATGCGCCTGCATGATGTTCCAGGCATCAAGCGCCGCCAGCGGTACGCCGACGAAGTTCACGAGGTCGTTGCCGGCAAAGGCGAATGCCAGAGCAAAGGTGCCCGCAAGGATGATGAAGGGGAAGATGTTGGCGCCGCGCAGAAGGATGAGCGCCTGCATGACGATGAGCGAGAGCGCAAAGACAGCGGCCAGAATCACGCCCTCATGCGCGGCAAACCAGCTGATCATCTCCGGCGTCATGAAGGAAGCATCCTTGGCGCCCTTCATCACGAGGAAGTAGACGATGGCGGACATGCAGACCGCGCCGAAAAGTCCGCCGAGCCAGCGGTAGATGCGCTCGTAATTGAAGGTGAAGACGAGGCGCATGACGACCTGCACGATGAAGCCAGCCACAAAGGCCACCACAACCGACACCAGAATCGCCATGATCATCGAAAGTGCCTTGGAGGCGTTGACGTACTGCGCGAGATCGGCGAGCGGCAGCCCGTCAGTCCACACCTTGAAGCAGGCGAGCGCAACAGTGCCTCCGAGAAGCTCGAAGACGATCGAAACCGTGGTCGATGTCGGCAGGCCGAGCGAATTGAACACATTCAGGAGCAGCACGTCCGTCACCATGACGGCCGCAAAGATGATGAAGACTTCCTTGAAGGTGAACTCGGCCGGCACAAGCACGCCGGACTTGGCAATTTCCATCATGCCCGACGAAAAGGTTGCGCCGAAAAGGACGCCGGCCGATGCGACGGCAATGATGATCTTGAAGGGCGCCGTCCGAGAGCCGACGGCTGAATTGAGAAAGTTGACGGCATCATTGCTGACGCCGACATAAAGATCGAAGATGGCCAGGAGTCCCAGCAGCCCCAGGCACGCAAAAGTAAGCGATTCCATTTAGGAAAAATGAGGTTGTTAAACTGCGGCTCATGTTACGAAATGCAATCGGCCTTCAAGTAACAGCTCGGTGAAGCCTTCATGACATTTTGATGACATCGCCCGGACGCCGCGCTCTTACTTCCCATCCCTACTTTAGACGCACTCCCCCCATCCTTAAGGATGTAGCCGCAACCGCGCTTCAGCGCGAAAATTCGGGTCCGCCGATCGCGGCGGCCCCGCTCGGAGCCCCTCTTCCGCGTTATTCGGCGCCGCAAAACAAAAAAAAGAAAAGTGCTTTTGAGGAGAGGCCATGGACGCCGGCTTTGCCAAAATTCTTGCCTTCGTCGTCTTCATCGCGCTCGGCTGGACGATGCGCCGCTTCGGACTGCTCAAGCCTGAAGCCTTCTACGCGGTCAGCGCGCTCGTGCTCTACGTAACGCTGCCCTGCGTCACCATGACGGGCCTGAACGGCATGCAGCTCGGCTCGGCGATGGGCCTCATGGCTCTGGGCGGCTTCTGCTCGAACCTGTTCTTCTTCGGCGTGGCCACGCTTCTCACGCTTCGCACCAAGAATCCGCAGACGCGCGACTTCAGCCGCTTGAACATCAGCGGCTTTTCCATCGGCCCCT
This sequence comes from uncultured Sutterella sp., assembly GCA_905202595.1. Classification (GTDB taxonomy): domain Bacteria; phylum Pseudomonadota; class Gammaproteobacteria; order Burkholderiales; family Burkholderiaceae_F; genus Sutterella. Next base: position 13,518 of record CAJKSP010000007.1, on the reverse strand, counting down.
TCGCGGTGCCGTATGTGCAGGCGTTTCTCCCGCCCTCGGGTCTCATCACGGCCCTGATGTTCGACGTCGGCAACTCCTTCATGGCCGCCGGCGGCACCTACGCCATCATTTCCGGCATGCGCGAGCACACTTCGCCCGCCAAGATGGCAAAGCTCATCCTCGGCAAGATGTCGCACTCAGGTCCAATTCTTGCCTTCGTCTTCATGATGATTCTCGCGGCGCTTGGCCTGAAGCTGCCGAGCGAAATCACCGCCATTACATCGCTTGGCGCCGCTGCCAACACCTTCCTCTGCATGATCATGATCGGCGAGTCGATCAGCATTTCGCTCACAAAGGAAAGCGCCAAAACGCTCTTCGGCGTTCTGGCTGCCCGCTTCGTGCTGCAGTGCATTCTTGCCGCATTCTTCTGGAACGTCATGCCGCTCGACGACGAAGCACGAAAGGCACTCGTCCTCTGCGCCTTTGCTCCCGTGCCGGCCATGAACCTCATCTACACGAGCGAGCTCAAGGGCGACCTGGGCATGGCGGCAAACCTCTCTTCGCTGTCCATCGCCGTTGCCATTGCAGCCATGTCCGCGGCGGCAACGCTTCTCTGATGCGTTGCCGAATCGCTCAGTTGTAAGCTCCCGCCTGCGCGCCGTAGAGCAGCGCCTCGACGCGCGGCGGCCGAGGATAGAGCACATTGTCGCCGTCTCCGTGACGCATCCATTCGTGCGCATCCTGCAGAAAATCTGCTCGGAAAATCATGAAGTCGCCATCGAGCACATACTCTGCTTCCGTGTGCAGAAGGCGGGAAATTTTGTCCATCGTGACAGAGGAGATGTTCACCACGCGCTCAATGTGCTTTCTGCGTCCGGGCACGGGCATCCGGATGTAATCGCGCCCGCTCTCCTCATAGATCTGCCCGAAATAAACCGCCCAAGCTAAAAACAGCGCCTTCGTACGCACCAGCGCCGGCAGCAGCGAAAGCACCGAAAAGCCGAGGCGGTCGGAGAGATTGTTCATCTCAAACTGCACGAAGAGTCTGCGCGAAAAGGAGAACGGCATCGACTCGAGAAGCTCGTCGGCCTGCGCATGAGGCAGCGTGTAGAGCACAGCGTGGGAAAGCGCCAGATAGCGGCCGATGGCCGGCCGGCGCGTAGCAAAGTTGAGATTGCCTGCCGCAAGCCGCTTCGCCGGACTGTAGGCCATGGCGGCAGCGCTCGGCTGTCCCTCGATCGTAGAAGCAATCCGTCCTGTCAGTCCCCGCTCCACATAGACGAAATGCGTCACCTGAGACGTTGGGAAAAGGTATTCGCCTGGCTTGAGCTCAACCCGCGAGCCGTATCTCACGAAGAATTCGCGAATCAGCGGATGGAGCGGCGGGCAGATCCACGGCATCGTCGGCATGCGGGGCCCGCGATCGAGCGACCATTCGCCCGCCAGGCGATTCGAATTGACGGCATCGAACCAAGATTTCGAAAAGCGTTTCATGGATCGGAGGCCGACATTGCGACCTGATGGGAAATAACGAAAACTTGCACCGGCGGAATCCCGCTGGCCCGAGGAACGCCTGCTCCAAATGAGCTTGCCAAGAGCGCTTGCTTCACAAAAGCGGCGGCTCCCGCGCGGCTGCTGAGAAGCCGCGCAGGTGTGTCAGATTAAACGAGCCGTTTGGCAGTTTTGCACAGTGAAACTCCCGAAATCAGCATCCCAAGCAGTTGGGTTAATCAATTCGGCTGACCCTCATAGACTTTTCAGCGGACTTTAGAGCAGGCACAAGCATAACCCTTAAGAGATATGCCCTTGCCTATCGCTCCGTCCGCTCGGCGTCAATTCAGAGCCTGTCGCAGCAGGTTCGCCGGATGCCTGCGGACAAAAGCCTATCTTCCAAGCATTTGGGTGAAATAAGGAGACACACAATGAGCACTTCGATTTCCCGCCGCAAGCTCTTCGGCACCGCCGGCGCGCTCTCGCTCGGCCTGGGCGGCTTCGTCGCGACGGTGTCCGCCGCTGAAGCGAAGGACATCAAGTGGAACAAGACCACGGGCTTCCTCATCATCGGCACGGGCTTCGCCGGCTGCGCCGCCGCACTTGAAGCACATTATCTGGGCATGAAGTCCGACGAAATCCTCGTTGTCGACAAGATGCCGAGCCCGGGCGGCAACTCCATCATCAACGGCGGCGCCGTTGCTGCGGCCGGCACGGACATGCAGGAAAAGGAAGGCATCAAGGACAGCCCCGATCTGATCTACGCCGACATCCTCAAGGCTGGCGGCGGCCTCTGCCATCCGGATCTCGCCCGCCACATTGCCGACGAATGCGTAGAGAACTTCTACTGGCTGCGCGACAAGATCGGCGTCAAGTTCAAGGCCGTGACCTACCATGGCGGCCACTCCGTGAAGCGCTCGCACGCCGTCACGAACAACTCCGGCTCGGGCTTCATTCTCCCGATGCTCGCGAAGATGAAGGAGTTCGGCATCGTCCCGCAGCTGCGCACGATCGTCGACCAGATCATCGTTGACGAAAACAAATGCGTCCTCGGCGTCAAGGCTCGCGAAAACTATCGCTTTGGCCGCGAAAACTCCGGCAAGACGGTCTACATCCGCGCCACGAAGGGCGTGCTGCTCGCCTCCGGCGGCTTCAGCCAGAATGTCAAGATGCGCATGTCGCACGACCCGCGCCTCAACGAGAAGTTCGGCTCTACGAACCATCCGGGCGCCACGGGCGAAATGATTCAGGAAGCGCAGGAAATCGGCGCCAACACCGTCCAGATGGACTGGATCCAGATGGGCCCGTGGACCTCGCCTGACGAACAGGGCTTCGGCGTTGCGCCGCTCTTCGTCGAATCCGCCATCGGCTACGGCCCGATGATCGATCCGGCCACCGGCAAGCGCTTCATCATGGAATCGGGCAACCGCAAGGTTCGCGCGGACGCCATCGTCGCGATCGGCCATCCCTGCCTCATCTACACGACGCTCGAGAACGCCAAGACCGCGATCATCGGCAAGAACATGACGCAGGAGCTCTATGACCGCGCCGTCAAGAACGGCGTCGTCAAGGTCTACGACTCCCTCAAGAGCATGGCCGACGACCTCAAGATCCCGTTCGAGCAGCTGAAGAAGACGAACGACACGTTCAACCAGTACATCAAGGATCAGAAGGATCCGGACTTCAACTGCATGATGTTCAAGAACGCCAAGCCCAACGTTGACGGCCCGTTCCTCGCCGTCCGCCTCTGGCCGCGCGTTCACCACACCATGGGCGGCCTTGAGATCAACAACCAGGCGCAGGTTCTTTCCTGCCGCGGCAATGTGATCCCGGGCCTCTACGCTGCCGGTGAAGTCACGGGCGGCGTGCACGGCATGGTCCGTCTCGGCACGGTCGCCGTTGCCGACTGCATGATCTTCGGCCGCACCGCCGCCCGCACGGCGATGAAGTTCGAAGGCTGCAAGTGCGACAAGCCCGCCAAGTAAAGGCTTGACCGCATCAGGCGCCGCTGGGTTCTGCCCGGCGTGCGTCTGAACCGCGCCTCTGGCCGGAGAAGGCGATGCCGTCTTTTCCGGCCGAGCTGTAATAAAGCCCCCTCCACGTCAGGAGAAGAACATGAACCGTCTTGCCGCCATCGCCGCGTCCGTCCTCATGGGCGCGCTCCTCGCCGGCCAGGCGTCGGCCGCCGACTTCGGCGCCGACCGCCACGTCGCCCGCGGCTTGAAGTGCGAGTCGTGCCATGGCCCGGACATGAAGAATCCCGTCTATCCGGATCAGAACACCTGCCTGCAGTGCCACAAGCGCGAAGACGTCGCTGCCAAGACCAAGCAGCTCAACCCGAATCCGCATACGGCGCCGCACAACAACGACTGCACGCTCTGCCATCTGCAGCACGAGCCGGAAGAGAACTACTGCGCTCAGTGCCACCAATTTGACTGGAAGATGAAGGCCAGGTAAAAAGGCCTTTCCGGCCGCGCCCAACTCCGCCGTTTTCAGAAGACGTTCGGCGACTCGGCGCAGCCGATCTTCACAACAGCAAACAACAAAAGATCTTCTGTCAGACAGAGGATCGTCATCATCATGAAGAAGATTTCCCTGATTGCGGGCGCTGTGGCGCTCGCCTTTTCGGCCGCCTCTCAGGCTGCCGACGTTGAAATGTACGGCTTGATCGACCTCGGCCTCTCCTACGTCCACAGCAATCCGGACGTCGCCGGTCTCGATTCGACGAACAAGCTCACGATGGAAAACGCCCGTGAATTCGGCTCCCGCTGGGGCATCCGCGGCAAGGAAGACCTCGGCAACGGCTACAAAGTGGGCTTCACGCTCGAATCCGGCTTCAAGGCCGACTCGGGCGAACTCGATCAGGGCGGCGACCTTTTCGGCCGCGAAGCGCATGTCGACCTCTACAGCCCGTACGGCACGCTCACCTTCGGCGTGATGCCGGTCTTCGGAAGCACGCTCGGCGCCAACGGCCTCTTCCGCGCCATCGATCCGCTCTTTGCGAACTACACCGAAGCCTTCGGCTCGGGCCTCATCTCTGCTTCGAGCTGGACGCGCGTCGACAACGCCGTGAGCTATGTCACGCCGACCTGGAACGGCCTCACGGGCTACGCGCAGTATTCGTTCAAGAACGACTCTCGAGTTACCGGTGGTGATGAAGGCCGCGGCGGCAGCGCCGACCGCTACGCCTCTCTCGCGGTCCGCTATCAGGCGGGCGCCGTCGAAGGCATCGTAGTGGCCGACACGACGATGGACGGCACCTATCGTCCTGAAAAAGACCTCGACGACGGCTACACCGTCACCGTCGGCGGCAACTACACGTTCGACAGCGGCCTCAAGCTCCTCGCGTTCTATCAGTACTTCTCCGACATGGATCTGAACGAGAAGGCCGGCCGCGCCGGCGTGGGACTGACCGGCATCACCGAACTTGCCGGCGGCTACGGCTTCGTCAGCGGCTGGGGCGCCAGCCTCGGCGCGAACTATCCGCTCTTCGGCGGCGTGATCAAGGGCCAGATCGGCTACCGCAGCATGGACAACCAGGACGACACGGACTTCACGCGCTGGATCGCTGCCGCGGGCTACGACTACCCGCTCAGCAAGCGCACGGCCGTCTACGTCATGACCGGCTACTCGCAGGAGAAGGTTGAAGTCAAGAACGGCGTCGAAGGCACGCCGAGCGGCTACGAATTCACCTTCGGCATGGTGCACCGCTTCTAATCTGCGCCTTCGTTCCGGCGCGCGCACGCCGCGCCGGAAGAAGCCGACACCCAAAAGGCCGTCAAGCAGCGACGCTGCTCGGCGGCCTTTTGCATTCGTGAGGCCGACCTCTGCAGAGCCCCGTCAAAACGGCTAGCATTCTGCTTTCATTTTGTTTCATTTTGTTTTTTGCCATGCGCACCTCTGTCTTTTCCGCCATGCTTCTGGCTCTTGCTGCACTTCTTTCGGGCTGCAGCCTGTGGCAGGAAAAAAGCTCTGTCGAAAGCATGCCGGCCGCAGAGGACTTCCTGGACGCCGCCGTCTATGACGGCGGACACTCCCGCGCCGCAAACCTCATTCGGCAGTTCGGCTATGTCATGCCGGATGCGCCGGAAGGCTCTGACCCCATGCCGCTTGATGCACGAACGAAGCGGGTGGCGGCTGAATCCGGCGGAATGAGCTTCTTCGGCTGGATTCCGGCCAACGCAGCGCAGAACGAAGAGAGCGCCGCGCGGATCTTTTTCGCCGAAGCGCTTCCAATCGTCGAGAGCGCGCTTGAGGACGCCGGCTATCGGGTGCAAAGCCTCGGCATGCGGCGCCTTGACGATGCATCTCCCGAAAAGCGCGCCGACTATCAGGCCGTTCTTCTTCTCGAAAATGAAGCAATAGGCTGCACGGCAGCCACCGAAAGCCGGCTTGCGCCCTGCGGCGTCGTGCTCTCCCTTCAAGGACTCGACTATCGGCTCGGTCTCAGCACTATTCGACGAAGCTTCATTCCCGATTGGGCAGCCGGCGCAGCTGTTCGAGAAAACGCAGAGCTTGAGGAAGAGCAGCTGCAGCCTGTCTGGCTCATTTCCCGGCTTTCCATTCTTTCCTTCGACAGACGCACGCCGCTCGACCCTATCAAGCAAACCGGCAAAACAGCCGCCGCTCAGTCCACGCCCCGAGCCCGCAAGCCGATCGTGTCTCTTTCTGCATGCGAAGCCATCGCTGCAAAAACATCCGCCGGACTTTATTTCCTGTGGCTTGATGCACATGGCGCGCCCTATCTGGCCGAAAACGGACGCACGCTCGTCTTCATCGAGCCTCACGATGCGGCGCAGCACCGCCGCACGCACAGCTGGACGAGCTGGAACGGCATCAAGGACCGCATGGGAGCTGCCGCGAGCTACTTCACAAGCATCGAAATGCCGTCGCTGCCGAGCCTCAGCTGGCCCTGGTCGGAAGACGAACCGCCGGAAAGCACCGCGCCGACTGAACGCTAGCCGCCGTCCGGCGCCTTCCGCCTGTCCAACAGCCGACAGCTCGGAACTCCCGCCCCTATACTTCGTGCCGGCCTCTGCTTGCACTGGCCTCATCTTGCGCAGCACCTCAGGAGAAGAACTCAGCAAATGCCCCGCGTCCTCAACTTTGGCTCTCTCAACATCGACTACGTCTACGCCGTGCCGCACTTCGTGCGCGGCGGCGAAACCCTTGCAGCCGCCAGCCGCGCTGTGCACATCGGCGGCAAAGGCCTCAATCAGAGCGTTTCGCTCGCTCGTGCAGGGCTCGCTCCCATGCACGCCGGCATCATCGGCGGCGACGGCAGCTTCCTCAAAGGATTTCTTGCAGCGGAGGGCGTCGACGTCTCCCGCGTTGCTGAAATGCCGGAAGAACCCTCCGGCCACACCTTCATTCAGGTTCGCCCAGAAGGGGAAAACGCCATCCTCTATTACCCTGGAACCAATGAGCGTCTGACGGAAGAATTCGTGAAGAGCACGCTTGACGGACTTGAGTCCGGCGATGTGCTCCTGCTGCAGAATGAGACCAATCTTGTTGACGTCATCATTCGCGAAGGATTAGCACGCGGCCTTCGCGTCATCTTCAATCCGGCCCCTTTCGACGAGGCGGCCAGGCGCCTGCCGCTCAACGCGCTTCATGCCGTCGTTCTCAATCAGACGGAAGCGCAAGGACTCGTGAGCGAAGATCCTGATGAGCTCGACCGCGAAGACGCCGGAAGCGCACTTCTTTCCGGAGAGGCCCTCTTTGAGGCTGTTGCAGCGAAGCTGCCTCACGTCACCCTCATCATCACGCAGGGGGCGAAAGGCGCAGCCTGGCGGCGTCCCTCCGGGCGGGCTGGCTTTACCCCGGCATTCCCCGTAGCCGCCGTCGATACGACGGGCGCTGGCGATGCCTTCACGGGCTACGCCGTACGCGCACTGGTGGAGGCCCTTGCGGCCGAAGATGATGCACGTGCTGCCGGCAGAAGCCAAAAAGATGCCGTCCAAGCGGGCGATGACGCCTTTGCGCTCGGCATGCGACTCGCCGCCATGGCCGCCGCAATTTCTGTAACGCAACATGGCGCCGCAGAGTCCATTCCGACGCTTGCCGCTGCACAGGCAGCGCTTGCTAACGCCGACGCCGCCCGGAGCGCTTGAGGCGCACGCACGCAGGAGGCTCTCAAGCAGAGCCTCCCGCCTTCAACCGCCCGGCAATTCATGCTGTCCAGGCATGACACCTCTTTCGCGGAAGGCATAAATCCCCGAAGATGTGCTCTGTTTCTAGAAAAAGAGAAACAAAGCGTACATATCAAGCAAAAAGACAGCAGAATTGCCGCAGCTGCTCGTACACTGCCTATAGGCGTCACCTCCTGCAAAGGCGCGTTGCTGCATTGCGCCGGCAGGAGCCGCCGCTGAACTTTTCACGAACCATCATGACTTCTGCCCGCATCCTTTTAGACTGCGACCCCGGCTATGACGACGCCGCCGCCATTCTTCTCGCCGCCGGCACGCCTGGCGTCGAGCTTCTCGGCATCACGACTGTTGCCGGCAACCAGACGATTGAAAAAGTAACGAAGAATGCGCTGCGGATTGCTCGCCTTGTCAAGCTCGACAAGGTGCCCGTCGCCCGCGGCAGCGACCGCCCGCTGGTTCGAGAAAAGATCGTGCCTGCCGCAGACATCCACGGCGAATCCGGCCTTGACGGCGTCGAACTTCCGCCGCTGCCCGAAAACTGGGAATCGCTGCTTGACCGGCGCACTGCGGTCGAACTCATCATCGACACGCTGATGACGGAGCCCGCCGGCACCGTTACGCTCGTGCCGACCGGCCCGCTCACAAATATCGCGCTTGCCGCGCTGACCGAGCCTCGGATTGTCGAGCGCGCCAAGGAAGTCGTGCTCATGGGCGGCGGGCTTCACACCGGCAATGTCGGCCCCATGAGCGAATTCAACATTGAAAACGATCCCGAAGCCGCTGCCGTTGTCTTCGGACTGCCGTGGCGCGTGACGATGGTGGGACTCGACCTCACCTATCAGGCACGGGCCACGCTCGAAGTGCGCGAGCGCATTGCCCGCATCGGCACGCCGGCAGCAGCGCTCCTTTCGCAAATTCTTGAAGAATTTGCCATCACCTACAAAAAGTCCCGCGGCTTTGATGCACCGCCCCTTCATGATCCCTGCGCGCTTGCATGCGTGATTGATCCGGACGTCATGAAGGTGGTTCAGGTTCCGATCCGCGTCGAAACGAAAGGCGAGCTCACAACCGGCATGACGGTTGCCGACTTCCGCCGTGCGCCTGCACCAGATTGCCACACCTGGGCTGCAACAGAGCTTGATCAGGCACGCTTTTGGAACCTGATGGCGGAAGCTGCGGCGCGAATCCCCGCCTGAAGGCTCTCATGCGGGCGGTCTTGATCCCAAGGCCGCCTCATCCGTCAGGACCGTTTTGACCCGCAACGAAGACATGAACAAACGCAATGAACACTGCAACTGACATGACGGATGCAGCAGAGCCTGCCGCCTCGCCCGACTTCTACAGCCAGCTTTCGCCGCGCGCCAAAGAAACGCTCGATGCCCTCGCCTCGAAGGTGCAGGCCAAGCGCTTTGCTCCCGGCGCGCACGAACTGGGCATCCCTGGATTCGTTCTAACCGTGCGCACGGAAAACAACAGCGCAGGCTGCGGCTTCTACGAACCTTCGGTGGGCTTCATCCTGGCCGGCAGCAAGACTTCAGTCATCGGCGAGCAGATCTTCGAATACGACCGCGGCGCCATGGTGATCACCGGCATGCAGGTGCCGTCTCTTTTCTGCGCCGTTTCCGCGACGGCCGAACACCCCTTTGCCTCCATTTCCCTCATTCTGGATGCAGGAATCCTCGCCGAGCTCCTGGCTGAGCTTGCCGCCCTTGAGAAAAGCCCAGCCATCCCGGACAAAGATCCCATCTGCTTCGAAGTTCCTCCTGCCGACGAAGCCGTGCTTGAAGACTTCGCCCGCCTCTGGAATGCGGTGCAGGATTCTGTGTCGGCGAAACTGCTCGCTCCTCTCATTGTGAGAGAAATTCACTTGAAGCTTCTGCTTTCATCCGCCGGCGGCATGCTCATGCGCACCTTCACGCAGGGCACCCAAACGAACCGCATTGGACGCGCTGTCGAATGGCTTCGACAGAACTACGAAAAGCCCTTCAGCTGTGAAGCGCTCGCCGACATGGTCCATATGGCTCCCTCAACCTTTCATCGACACTTCAAGGCCGTCACCAAGGTGAGTCCGCTGCAGTACCAGAAGCGGCTGCGGCTCGCCGCTGCACAGCGCCTGATGATGGCCGAAGGCCTGGATGCGGCGACGGCGGCTTACCGCGTCGGCTACCGCAGCCCAGCCCAGTTCTCGCGCGACTACGGCAAGCTCTACGACGAATCCCCCAAACGCCATATCAAGCGTCTCAAGAGTACAAGAAACACTACATATGGTATTTAGATGAAGACTCATCGCTTCCTTTGTAGCACCGATTAATCTATCGCCGCCATTAAAAAAACAATTCCGAAAAGGGGCCTTCAGGGCCCTTTTTCTTCATGTAGAATCGCAGGCCTGCGGTTTGCAGAGCAGCCTTTCAGAACGCTCTTCTGGAGCCTTCCGAACACCTCTAGACGAGTGCGAAGAGCCTGCGGCGCTGTAGCGCCGCTTCTGCCGGCTCGGCTGCTCCGCTGCGCGCCGCCTTCTCTTTCGGCGTCATGAGGCGCTCCCCTTTTTTCGTGCCCGTCTGCGCGAAGTGCATCGCCGCGGACTCGAGGGAGCTTGCGCTGCCAAACGCCGGAAGCCGGTGAGGAAAGCTGCTGCCGCGCAGCGCTGCCGCCCCGAATTTGCTTTTGCCCATTAGAGAGAATCCGCCATGTTCAAGGTCATCAAGAAAGACAATTCGCTCGAAGAATTCATGCCGGTCAAGATCGCCGAAGCGATCAAGAAGGCTGCATTCCGCTGCGACAAGACCATTCCTGCCGACAAGATGACGGCGATGGCGGAAACGATCCGCGGCCGCCTTCTTGGCCGCCGCCGCGTGCCCGTAGCTGAGCTGCACGAAAACGTGATCGCCACGCTTGCGAGCTTCGGCTACAAGGATGTGGCGGACTCCTACGCCGAATACCGCTACTACAAGACGAATTACGCCAAGACCTTCGAGCAGCTCCGCCAGGATGCCGACGACGTGCTGCGCCTCGGCGATCGCGAAAATGCAAACTTCGATTCATCCCTCGTCTCGACGAAGGGCTCTCTCATCAAGGGCTATCTGACGAAGAGCCTCTACAAGCAGTTCTATCTCTCGGGGAAGGAGAAGGAGCTCATCGAGCGCGGCGACATCTACATCCACGACCTTCGCGACATGATCCTCGGCTGCATCAACTGCTGCCTCTTCGACATCGGCGCGATTCTCAAGGGCGGCTTCGAGATGAGCAACGTGCGCTACACCGAGCCCAAGACCGTCCTCTCGTGCCTGCAGGTCGTGGGCGACATCACGCTCGTTGCGACAGCCCAGCAGTTCGGCGGCTTCACGCTCGCTGAGCTCGACAAGGTGCTCCTGCCCTATACGCGCCGCAGCTGGGAGACCGCCTATGCGAAGTATCTTGAGCTCGGCCTCTCCGATGAGAAGGCGCGCGATCAGGCCCAGAAGGATACGGTTCGCGAGCTCGAGCAGGGCTTCCAGTCGCTTGAGCTCAAGCTCAATACCGTCCCCTGCTCGCGCGGCGACTTTGCCTTCACGACCATCACGTTCGGCCAGTGGAATCCGGCTGACTACAGCCTCGAAGACCGCGAGCGCCTCTCGCTCATCGGCCGCATCATGCTGCAGGTGCGCCGCAACGGCCACGGCCCGGAGCATAAGCCCGTGGTGTTCCCGAAGCTCGTCTATCTCTACGACGAAAAGCAGGTGAAGGGCGACGCGCCCTCCGCCGCGCTCTTTGACGAAGCCGTGCGCACGTCCTCCGAGTGCATGTACCCGGACTACCTCTCGCTTTCCTCCAAGTACGGCACGGTGTCGCGCCTCTTCCGCGAGCAGGGCGTGATCACGAGCCCGATGGGCTGCCGCGCCTACCTCTCGCCGTGGAAGAACGAGGAAGGCCGCTATGTGACGATCGGGCGCTGCAACATCGGCGCCGTGAGCCTCAATCTGCCGCTCATCATCAAGCTCGCGCAGCTCGAGCATCCGAACGACTGGCGCGAAGCCTTCTGGCCGATTCTCGACGAGCGCCTTGAGGTCATCCGCGACTTCTTCCGCAAGCGCTACGACATCATCCGCCACCAGAAGTGCTCCTCGAACCCGCTCGCCTTCACGCAGGGCGGCTTCTACGAAGGCACGAAGGACCCGGACGACGAAGTGGGCGACCTTGTGCGCTACATGACCGCCTCCTTCGGCATTACGGCGCTCGATGAATCCACGTTCCTCTGGACGGGCAAGCGCCTCATCGAAGAAGGCGGCGCCTTCTCCGAGATGGTCCTCAAGCACCTGCAGGAAAAAATCAACGAATTCAAGAAGGCCGACGGCTGGCTCTATGCGATCTACGGCACGCCTGCCGAAAGCCTCTGCGCCACGCAGGCCAAGCAGTACGACGCCTTCTGCCGCGCCCGCGGCGTGGAGAACGTCTTCGCGCACACGGCTCACTACAGCCCCGAGTACTTCACGAACTCCTTCCATGTGAACGTCACCGAAGAGATCACGCCCTTCGAGAAGCAGGATCACGAATTCAAGGACTTCCACCTCTGCGAAGGCGGCCACATCCAGTACGTGCGCCTCGACAATCCGGAGAACTTCGACGCCGTCAAGGCCGTGATCGAGCGCGGCATGGAGATGGGCTTCTATCAGGGCGTGAACTTCGACAGCGCCTACTGCAACGAATGCGGCCAGCACAGCACGAATGTGCTTTTCCAGTGCCCGCACTGCGGCAGCCGAGACATCTCCGTCATCTCGCGCGTTTGCGGCTATCTCGGCTACAGCAACGTGAACGGCGTCTCCCGCATGAATGAAGGGAAGATGGCGGAAATCAAGAACCGCGTGTCCATGTAAGGCGGTTCGCCGCCTGCCCGAAGCCGCAGCCGCTCGCAAGAGCGCTGCGGCTTTGACTTTGCCGCCGGCTTGAGGACGATGCCTGCGCTTTTCTTCGAAGCGCGAACCCGGCGCGCAGCAGCCGTCAGAAGCTGACTTTGATCTTTTATTTTGCAGAGGCTCGCCATGAACTACATCGGCATCAGCAAGTACGATACCGCCAACGGTCCCGGCATTCGCGTCTCGCTTTTCGTTTCGGGCTGCCGCCTTCACTGCAAGGGCTGCTTCAACCCGGAAAGCTGGTCCTTCGACGCCGGCAAGCCCTTTACGGCAGAAACGCAGGCAGAAATTCTGCGCGCGCTCGACAGCCCCTATGTCGCGGGCTTTTCGCTTCTCGGCGGCGACCCCTTCGAACCCGAACACGAAGAAACGCTGCTTGGACTGCTCAAGGCCATCAAGGCACGCTTCCCCGAAAAGCCCCTGTGGGCTTGGACCGGCCGCACTTACGAGCACGTCAAGACGAGCCCGCTGCTGCCCTACATCGACGTTCTCGTCGACGGTCCGTTCGTGGAACGGCTTAAGATCGAGAATGCCAAATGCGCCTGGCGAGGCAGCAGCAACCAGCGCATCATCCGCATGCGCGCGCTGCGCGCGGGCGAGTCGATCGACGCCGCGAGCGCGCCGGAAAAGCCGCGCGCCTGACTGCACCGGTCCGCTGATGCAGAACGGCGCCCGCATCGCGCGGCTCTCGCTTGAGTCTGCTCAGGCGCTCCGGCCCTTCCTTTGAAGCGCGCTTCCCTGAAGCGCGCCAACCAGCGGCGGCCTGTGCCGCGAGACCTCTATGCCAGCCATCCGACGCGCCTCTGCGCTTCATTTGAAGACCCCGGCTCTCCGGCCCCTGATTCGTCTTGCCGCCTTCAGCGCGCTGAGCGCTTTCGCCGCGCTCAGCGCTGCGCAGGCGGCGGCGCCGCTGCCGCCTCCCGGCGCCCGTCCGCAGCCGGGCGACCTTGTGCTTCTTCACACCAACGACACGCACAGCTATGCCGCAGGCGTCGACAAGCGCGGCAATC